>NZ_JAOEAL010000001.1:305272-610544 GCF_029835735.1 Shewanella sp. GD04112 | reverse complement strand
GCTATAACCCGAGCCGCAATCGTTGTTGGTCAAGCACTGTTTCGCAAAATCCAAACTGAATGTGGCATTTAAACTACTGTCCACAGAGTCGGTCAGAGAGACATCCAACGGTGCGTCCCCCGTGTTACAGACGGTAATGTCGTAGTCTTTTCGCAGAGCGACCAAACCGCTGTTTTCTGCCAATGAAACGCTACAGTTTTTCACAATGGACAACATTGGACTCAACGCCAACGAATCGCAGGTTGCAGTGTAGGGATCGGCGCTAATGCTAGCAGAGCCAAAGCTCACACTGGCATCGACAGTGTTAGTACCACCATTCACATCAGAGATGTAATACCCTGTATAGGTCAGCATTTCGTTAGGAGCCCAACCATCGGCACCATTAGCAAACGCACTCAAGGCTTGGCTAATGCTAAAGGCAGTACCGTTGCTAGGTGTATCGTTGATGGTGACAGTTTCACCGGCACCAATGCTACCGACCCCAGTATTAGTGAGTTGCAAGGTGTAATCGATACGGAATTGATTACTGCCGGTCAGCTCAGTCGCACTACAGGTTTTCGCAATCGCAATACTACAGAGAGGGAAATCGCCGCCTAAAAAGTCCTTTAATTGGGCGGTTTCAGAACGAGACGACCGGGTTTCAATCAAGAAGCTGCTAAAACAAGGGATCTCATTAACACCCGCCGCCAAAAAGGCTTGGGTTACATTCAAACGACCTTCGAAGAAGGATTCATAGGGATAAGTGTTAGGTATGCCCGCTTTGTTTTCATAGGGCCACAAACCATTGGCCACGCCAGCAAGTTCGGAGTTTTCATTGGTAATGGCGCAGGCAACGCCAGTATCACCTGCGGATAAACATTTGGCTCCGGCGTCGCCAGAGGCATAGAGCAGTTCTAAATGTTCAGAGACATCACCACCCGAATTCACCCAGCGCATCACTTGTACAAAGGGCACAGAGTTCGAATCCTGAGGGTATTCCATGATGATAAATAAGTCGTTTTCTTGGTGTTGTCCGGTAAATTGGTTACCAGGGCCTGGGCCGACTTTATCTTGGAAGAACCAAAATCCCATAATAGCGTCACCATTGTTGGCATAACGCTCTGCACCAAAGTAAAACACTAAGTCATCACTACCACTGCCGTTATTGATAAAATAGGCAGCTGCATATCCATTGCGCAGGTCATCCTTATCGGGTACGGCACCGTCTTTGTACCACCATTCGGTCACATCTAAGGTGTCTTTCGAGCCCCCTTTCCAAAAAATCGTTTGTGGTGGCAAGTCGGCAATCACTCCAGTGGTGACATTCGCTGTACTGCTACCTAAGTTAATCGTTTGCCAATCATCGAGCGTAGTCTGCTTGACAATATTACCATCCAGCTCGACCTTATCTACCGTAGCCTGTACACCGTATACCATCAATGTGCAGACCCAAAGTAGAAGGGTACGAAACAATAATTTGAGTTTCATAACATTCTCCTCATTTCCTGTGGACGGAATCCCGCTGCACCCACCAACCTCTGCATATGCGCATTCCGGATTGTGAACATCTGCACTAAGCAAGCCACAAGCCAAAATTTAATGTATTGATATATAAGAAATTAAAAGAGATGACTGAATAAGATGTGTCACAGCAGTGAAGCAGACTGTCGCAGGATAAATAGACGGGCTAAGGCACCTTGATCTGACACTTTTTCAGGAGTCGATAGAAGGTCGCTCTGGAGATATTTAATGAGCGGGCGGCGGCGGAAATATTATGTTTATGATCGCTAATGGCTTTCAGTAATACTTCAGCCTCATGCTCTGCGCGGCAGCGCGCGAGGTCTTGGCTGGTACGGTTTGCCGTGAGTGAATCAAGCCCTAACAACTGCGCAGTAATAATGCAGTCATCAGTTAAGACCATTGCCCGGCGGATCCGGTTACGCAGCTCGCGCACATTGCCCGGCCAATTGTAGTGTTTCATTGCACAGCGGGCATCGTCACTAAAATGAAACTGAGTACAGTTGTCCGAATGTTCTAACAAGAATTGTTCAGCGAGCAGCATGACCTCGTCGCTATACTGTCTCAAACTTGGCACATGCAGGCGTAACACGTTGATACGGTGGTATAAATCTTCACGAAAACGGCCTTCGTCAATCGCGGCCTCTAAATCCTGGTGGGAGGCAAATAGCAAACGGCAATCCACTTTTATGGGCGCATTGCCGCCAATTCGCATAATGTGTTTATCATCCAAAAAGTGCAGTAAGTTGACCTGTAAGTCTAAGGGGAGATCGGCAATTTCATCTAAAAACAGTGTCCCACCATGGGCCTGCTCTAAGTGACCGATATACCGTTTATCGGCGTCAGTAAAGGCACCTTTCTCATGACCAAAGAGGGTGGAATGGATAAGCCCTGTAGGCAGCGCGCCACAATTGACTGTGATAAATGGCCCTTCGTGCCTTTTAGATAAACTATGTAAGGTTTTAGCACATAGTCCTTTGCCAGAGCCCGTTTCACCGCTCAGTAATACGGTTTCATCCGACAGACTAAATTTATGCAGTCGCTGACGCAGCTGTTGCAATAAGGGATGCTCCCCCTTAATGGTCGTTAAAACCTTTGCAGGTCCCTTCCCTCCTTTCGATGGCGTCAGCTGCGCCATGCCCCAAGCGTGTCCAAGGGTATCGGCAAAGCGATTCCAATCAAATGGACGATGGTAATAATCAATAAAATTAGCGGCGCTGAGCCAGCTGCAATGCTGCTCCAAGGTGCTATCGGTAACGGCAATCCAATGCAAGGAGGGATATTCGGCTTGAATAATGGCAATTTCTTTCGCCAGCGCAGTTTGGTTAGTGTCGCTGATAAAGGCAATGGCGACACGCAACTCATATTTTTGCAGCAATACTAAGGCTTCGGCCGCCGACACTGCTTTTACACAGTTCCAAGCCGCTTGTTTCAGTTCTTCACTACACTCCGGCAGACATTGCTCGGGGTCGAGTACTAACAACCACCGTTTCCAACGTGTTTGTGCGGGAGCAGGCTTACCGATTTCATCCATAGGAAGGGGTGGGAGATGAGCCTATTACTAATCAAGTCTAGAAGGACAATGGCCTCCCGACAAACCTGACCAGCATGAGTTAACTGGCTTAAACGCAGTAATTGCTGACGTTAAGCAGTAAGCTTAGCGACTTGATAGGCACAAAGCATGGTATGGGATTGAAAGGATTAATAAACCGCGATGAAACAATCAATAATGCAAGTTGTTGCGCGCTGATAACACTTGGCAGTGAATAGTTTTTATCGAATAGAGACTAAGCCATCACGCCCTCCCCAGAGCACTAATGATTAGCTTGCAGTATCAAATCCACCTCGAATAAATCAACAAATTAAGGTTTTTGCTACTGCAAGCCTCTGCCGCTACGCGACTTAACCTGCCGGTTAAGCAATCACTTGATGGTAAGTTTCCACATGGAAAGACTCGACTAGCTCTGGCATCACCTCATGGAAATAATGCTGAATGGCATCCTTAGCGCAGTGCTCATCGAACGCGGCGATATCGACAAACTTCTCTACAAAAGTCACGCGGCGCGGTTCATCACGGCTGACGTTGAGCTCATAACGGATGCAGCCCGCTTCGCGACGCGTATCGGGGATCAGCGAAGCGAGCGCCGCAATCAAGGCCTCGGTTTTACCTTCTTTCGCTAAAAAGCTCGCGACGCAAACGAGTTGTTGTTGATTGATTTTATAGTCCGTAACAGTAGTCATTTGATTTCCTTAATAAGATTAAATTCAGCTAGTTAAAACCAGATCACTTAGGCTGGTAGCGCATATCAATATGGGGAATGCCATCTTCCAAATACATTTCGGAACAGGCGCTAAACCCGAGTTTTTGGTAGAAGCTTTTCAGATAATCCTGAGCACCGATTTGGATCCCCGCAGCAGGCCAAGTGCTAAGAGCGGCATCAATCGCCCGCTGCATCAAAGGCATAGCCAATCCTTTACCTCGTCCAGCAGATGACACAACGACTCGGCCAATACTGGCCTCGGGATAACTCAGCCCAGGAGGTAAGATGCGGGCATAGGTGAGTAACTCGCCAGCGGGCGATAGGCCGAATAAATGCTGGGTTTCAGGGTGTCTATCTTTATCGTCAAGCTCTGGATAAGCACAGGCCTGCTCGACCACAAACACATCGACTCTCAGTTTGAGAATCTCATACAAAGTGTTAGCAGTTAATTGATTAAATTTAAGATTTTGCCACTCGACTGAATCTGGTATCGACATAAAAAGGCTCTGCGTACGACCGGAAAAGAGCTCGAGTCTATCACAGGTCTACACATAAAAAAGCGCCTTAATCCTGGGGGAATTAAGGCGCAAGGGTTACGCATTGCGAAAACGAAATAAGCCTGCCTTATTCGACAACCGCATCGTGGGCGACTGGCCCTTGAGGTTTACGGATAAGCAGCACAGCCACCACGGCAATTAACAACAGGGCACCCATAATCAAAAACACATCGTTATAGGCTTGAATATAGGCCTGCTGACTCATGGTTTGCCCTAATAGCGCCTTGGCCTGCATGGAGGCGGTATAGGGATCCGAGCCACCCTGTTGCAACATGCTGGCACTCTGATTCAAATAGTCCTGCGCCTGTGTGCTGACCGCAGGCAGAGACTCCTTCACATGGGCCAAATGACTACGGGCCAAGTTATCGGTTAAGGTTGCCACCAACGCGATACCAAAGGCGCCGCCTAAATTACGCATCACGTTCAGTACGGTCGAAGCCGAAGGATTCTCATGGGGCTTTAAATGGGCCGTCGCTAGCATACCAATAGGCACTAAGATAAAGGGCTGGCCTAAGGCGCGCACCACTTGGGAGGCTATCATCTGCGGCCCGGCGTAATCGGCGGTCATTTGGCTATTCATGTAATAACTGAGGGCAAACATAAAAAAGCCGAAGGCGGCTAAGTAACGCCCGTCGAAACGTTGCATTAAACGCGGCACTAATGGCAATACCAAGAGCTGCGGGAAACCCATCCACATAATGACTTCACCGATTTCCAGCGGAGTGTAATCATGCACCTGAGACAAATAAAGTGGGATCAAATAGATAGCGCCAAAGAGTGCCATCCCCAGCAAAAAGTAAGCTATAGTTGAAAGCACAAAATCGCGTTTACCGAGCAGGCGTAAATTCACTAAAGGATCTTTACGTTTAAGCTGGATCCACACAAACAGCACTAAATTCACCGCGGCAATGATGGCGAGATTGCGGATTAAATCCGAGCCAAACCAATCCTTGCGGTTACCTTCCTCAAGCACCACCTCGAGGCAGCCCATGCCCAGCGCCATGGTGACAATGCCCGCTAAGTCGGCATTTTTCAGTTTGTCCCACACCACAGGGCGCTTTTCGAGGCCATAAGCCAACATCGCCATTACCAGCAATCCGGGCGGCACGTTGATATAAAACAGGTAATGCCAACTAAAATGCTCAGTTAACCAACCGCCTAGGGTTGGGCCAATCGAGGGTGCAAACGTCGCAGTCACCCCGAATAACGCCATACCCACAGCACGTTTATTCTCGGGTAAAAATTCTAAGATCAGTCGAAAGGCCAGTGGGATCAGCGCGCCACCAAAGAAGCCCTGCAACGCCCGAAAGGCGATCATGGCCTCAAGGTTCCACGAAATCGAACACAGGATAGAGGCAAAGATAAAGGCAGCAGTGGTCCACAGCAGATAACGTCTGACCGAAAGCCCAGTGCTTAACCAGCCCGAGAGCGGGATCGCAATCATCTCGGCAACAAGATAAGCCGTTGAAATCCAACTGCCTTCCTCCAGCGTCGCGCCGAGACTGCCTTGGATTTCCTTCATCGAGGCATTGGTGATTTGAATATCGAGGATCGCCATAAAGGCGCCAATCAAACCACCGAAAACGGCAATCCACGAACGGCGACTACCGCGCTCATATTCGCTCGGTGTAGCCCCCGCGGCGATCGCCTCAGGTGCCGCAGCAATTGTGCTCATGTTAACGACCCACTTAGCGACCGACGTTAGCAGCGATGGCTGTCGTCGGATACGACGCAGTATCGACCTTGACCACGGCACTTAAACCGGGGACGACACGCACCTCTTCTGAGAGATCTAAACGGATCCGCACAGGAATACGTTGTACGATTTTCGTGAAATTACCCGTGGCATTTTCGGCGGGCAGCAGACTAAATTTGGCTCCGGACGCCGGTGACAGACTATCGATAACACCTGTAAAGGTTTTGTCGGGAAACGCATCGAGACTGACCTGCACCGACTGTCCGGGCTGCATATGTTGGATTTGGGTTTCTTTAAAGTTCGCCGTGATCCACACAGCCCCATCCGGAACCAAACTGTAGAGTGCCTGGCCGGGCTGCACGTATTGCCCCACCATAGCGCCGCGTTTACCAATCACCCCAGAGAAAGGCGCGGTCACACGGGTATCATTAAGCTGAATTTTAGCCAGCTCCAATGCCGCATTCGACTGTTCAACCACAGAACCAGCCTGATTCAGCTGGGCATTAAATACGGCGAGCTCACGCTCTTTAGCCACTAACAGTGCCTTGGCTTCATCCAGCCCAGCGGCGGCAGAATCAAAACCGGCTTGTAATTGGTCGACATCGTCCTGTGAGCTGTAGTTGCTGACTTTTAACTTTTTAGCTCGGCTTAACTGTTGCTCGGCACGCAGTTTGTCGGCCTGCGCCGCAACCACGCCCGCACTCGCTTGACTGATCAACGCGTGCTGCAATTCCACCTTAGCGGCTAAGGTTTGCAGATCGGCCTTAGCACTGGCGAGTGACGCCTCGGCTTGGCTGACTTTGGCGCTAAACTGGTTATCCTCAAGCTGCGCCAATAACTCCCCCTTACGCACATGCTGGTTATCGGTCACATCGGATAACACCACATAACCCGGGACCTTCACGCTCACATGGGAAATATCGGCCTCAACATAGGCGTTGTCAGTGGTTTCGATAAAACGTACTTGCGTCCACCAGTAATAGCCGCCCCCCGCGACAGCGGCGAGTATCAGTGGAACGGCGATGATGAGCTTACTTTTGGACATGAATGACTCCTTGATTAGTGAGTGCTAGTGTACTACTGTCTCATCACGTTTATTAGATAGTTAAAAATCAACCCACTGTTTCACAGGTGTAACAATCATGGATCTCAATCGTGTGCAGATATTTGCCCAAGTCGTCGAGCAAGGCAGCTTTACTGGGGCCGCCAAGGCCCTAGGCTTAACTAAGGCCACCGTCAGTCGCAAGATTGCCGAACTAGAGTCAGATACTGGCACCCAATTGTTATTCCGCACGACCCGCGCCCTCAAACTCACCGAGGCGGGATCAAGTTACTACAATCGGATCAATAAGATCTTGAGCGATCTGCAGAGCGCCGAAAATCAACTCAGCGCCCATCAGCAATTGATTAAAGGCAACCTAAAAATAGTGTGCCCCATCGAATTAGGCCAATTGTTCCTCGGGCCTATCTTCGCCCAGTTTTTAACCCTTTATCCCGATATCACCATTGAGGCTGAGCTCACTAACCGCAAGGTGGATGTGATAGAAGAAGGCATCGATTTGTTATTCCAAATCGCCGACTCGAGCGATACTCGCCTGCAGAGTTATTCCTTAGTTAACGCCTACAAATCATTGATGGCAAGCCCAAGTTATTTAGCCGAACATGGCACCCCAAAAGTGCCGCAGGACTTAGCCAAGCATAAAGCGATTCGCTTACAGTCGGCGCATATTGAAGGGGCGTGGAAGCTGTTTGATGGCCAGTCTTGGGTGGTAATTGAACCCGTCACGCAGCTAACAGTAAACAATGTCACTATTGCCCGCGAAGCCGCCATTGCGGGGCTTGGCATTACGGCCGTGCCATCGATTATTGCGCAGGAGGCGATAGAGAAAGGTTATTTAGTGCCACTCCTCGACGATTACCCTATGGTGCAAACCAAAGTGGTACTCAGCTATCCCAAACGGGCGTATTTGCCGCGCAAATACCGTGTCTTTATCGAGTTTATTTATACCGCCCTGTTCAAACGCTGGGGTTCACAGGTATTAGAAGTGCCGGAATTTATCGGCCAGCAAGAACCCAATAACTCTCGTTCGACTTAACAATTGTAACCTTGCTGAGCTGAAATTAGCCGATGAAGGATAAATCCAGAATGTCAGAATTGCCTTAATCCTTAAGCCCCTATAAGCTTGGCAAGGTAACAGGCAGCAAAAGACCCTTAGGTTTTCCTGATACAGTTAACACAATAAAATTTAACATTTCATTTTTAATTTCGGAGGAAACCTAATGAGCTTAATTAAAGAGTTCAAGGCTTTTGCGTCCCGTGGCAATGTGATCGATATGGCGGTGGGTATTATCATCGGTGCCGCTTTTGGCAAGATAGTCTCATCCTTTGTGGCCGATATTATTATGCCGCCAATTGGGATCATCTTAGGTGGCGTGAATTTCAGCGACCTGAGCATAGTGTTGCAAGCCGCCCAGGGCGATGCGCCAGCGGTGGTGATTGCTTACGGTAAATTTATCCAAACCATTATCGACTTTACCATTATCGCCTTCGCGATTTTTATGGGCTTAAAAGCCATTAACAGCCTAAAACGCAAACAGGAAGAAGCGCCGAAAGCGCCACCAGCGCCGACCAAAGATCAAGAGCTGTTATCTGAGATCCGCGATCTGCTTAAAGCGCAGCAAGAAAAGTAAGCTAACGCTATTTTTTATCCGATTGATTGCAATAAAAAACCCATCGACTTCGATGGGTTTTGTTTTTATGCAAGCGCTTAGCTTACTCGGGCACGTCGTGCACTGTTTCGCTATAGTCTTGCACCACTTCGGCAACGCGGATGCGATAAGAGTTAAATAAGCAAGGCACAATGCCGGATTGCTCAGCAATGCTGTGGGCCATTTGATTACGCCATTGGGTAATAGAAGCCATATCATCCCAAAACGACAGGCTCAGCACCTTGCCATCGTCGGTTAAGCTCTGAAACCGTTCAATTGAAATCAGCCCCTGACGCCCTTCTAAATATTGGCGCATTTCGGCTGCCACGTGCAGATATTCTTCCTTGCCTTCTTTCGTGGGCACGACTTCAAAAATGACTGCGATCATAATGCTCTCCAAAGATAGTAATCCTTAATACCAGAGCTAAGCCTAGCCTAGATCGCGCACGATAGCTCACTGATTTTTAACTTTAACATTGAGCCTTGCCACAAAATGAGGTCAAGGCTCAGCATCCCACTAAGCTGACGACTTATCGTGGCGATATAACCAACGATACAGGGTCGGCAACACTAATAAGGTCAGTGCCGTAGAGCTAAACAGCCCGCCGATAATCACCACCGCCAGTGGCTTTTGGATTTCACTGCCCACACCCGATGACACTAAGATGGGGATCAAACCCAAGGCCGAGGTCAAGGCCGTCATCAGCACGGGGCGTAAACGGCCAACTGTGCCTTCGTAAACCGAGTCATAGAGCGACTCGCCGCTCTGCCTGCGCTGGTTAATCGAGTCCACTAACACCACGCCATTGAGCACCGCTACCCCAAACAGCGTGATAAAACCGATGGAGCTTGGCACTGACAGATAAGTGCCGCTGACAAACAGCGCCACGATACCGCCGATCAATGCCAGAGGAACGTTCGCCATGATCAATAAGACCTGCTTCACCGCGCCAAAGGAGAAGTACAACAGCAAGGCAATCAGAGCTATGGAGACTGGCACCACCAACATCAGCTTTTGTTGTGCCCTCTGCTGATTTTCATACTGACCACCCACTATCACTGTATATCCCGCGGGCAAATCGGCCTGAGGCACTAGCGCATAGATATCTTTGACCACAGATCCCATGTCCCGCCCCGCCACGTTAGCTTGCACCACCACGCGGCGCTGCACATCATCACGGCGAATATTCGGCGGCGCCATTTCCACCTCAACACTGGCCACTTCGCCTAACCGCACAGTGGCGCCATTGCTGCCGCTAAGGAGTAAATCCTTAATCACATCCGGGCTGCTGCGATACTCGGCAGCGAGGCGCAAATTGATGTCGTATCTCGCGTTACCGTCGATGACCTGTCCGGCGCTGGCGCCACCAATCCCTTGGCTGACCAGCGACATCACTTGGTCGACACTGATGCCATAGCGGGCAAGTTGTGCGCGGTCTGGCCGCACCACAAGTTGCGCCTCCCCACTCACCTGCTCGAGGGACACATCCACAGCACCAGGGATTTTTGCCACCAGATCGGTGAGCACTTGTCCCTTTTCAGATAAGACGTCTAAATCGGGGCCAAAAAGCTTAATCGCTAACTGTGCCTTTACCCCAGAGAGCAACTCATCGACCCGCGTCGCAATCGGTTGTGAGAAGGTCAACAGCAGTCCGGGGAAGACACTGAGCTTTTCCTCCATCAGCCGTTGCAGCTCCAAACGCGAACTAGCCGATTGCCATTCTTCGATGGGTTTAAGGCCGATATAGACTTCGATATTGCTGACGGGTTCAGGATCGCCGCCTAATTCGGGCGCACCGATACGGCTCAAGGCATATTCCACCTCGGGGAATTCCAGCAGCATAGCCTCAAGCTTTGGTGCCACATCTAAGGAGGTGCCAAGGCTCGCGGTCGGTGCCAGCGTCACCCTCAGGTTGATGGTGCCTTCTTCTAGTTCGGGCACAAACTCAGTGCCCAGCCTTGGTAGCAATACCATACTCATTGCAAACATCAGCAGCGCACTGATCATCACCAACTTCGGCCTAGCAAGGGTTGCACTCAGCAGCTTGCGATAGGCAGAGTCCAAGGGTGCTAAGACGACGCTCTCCTTCAGCACAACGCCACGCTTAAACAGATAAACCGCCAATGCAGGCACGGCAATCAAGGCCACCAGTAAGGCGGAAATCATCGCCAAAATAATGCTGACCGCCATAGGTTGGAACAACTTGCCCTCAACCCCTTCCAGCGCAAATAGCGGCGCAAACACCACAATGATGATGGCGGTCGCGAAGAAGATCGGACTGCAAACCTCTTTCGCCGCCAGCATGATGCGCACGGCCATGTTGTTATCCGCTTCTACAGCGTGAGCACTACCATCCTCATCGCCATGGTATGGATCGACTTCGCCATCCGCGCGGCTTCTCGCCTGGGCTAAATGGCGGCGATCTGGCTGAGTTAAATGTTTGAAAATATTCTCAACCATCACCACAGAACCATCGACCAACATACCAATGGCCACCGCTAACCCGCCGAGGGACATCAAGTTGGCAGACAGGCCATAGTAAGACATCACCATCAGCGCCAAACCGATGGATACTGGGATAGACAGCAGCACCAACAGGGTGGCGCGGATATTCACAAGGAACAGTGCCAAGATCACCACGATAAACACAAAGGCCATCAACAGCGCATCGCGCACTGTGGTAACGGCCTTATCCACTAAGTCCGCTTGGTCGTAAAACACTTCGAAGGACACGCCCTTGGGTAGCGCCTGCTCAATCAGATTAATCCGCGCATTGATATCATCAATCGTCGCCTTAGTGTTGGCGCCCATGCGCTTAAGCACCACGCCCGCCACCACTTCGCCCAAGTCTTGCGCCTGACCCGCTTCATCGCGGCGCGTCATAGTCACGGCCCCTACACGGATCTCACTGCCAAAATCGACCTTAGCAATGTCGCCCACTCGCACCGGCGTGCCACGCACTTCTGTCATCGGAATTTGAGCGATCGCGGCAAGCCCAGCTTCACCCGCGGGTAACATGCCATAACCCCGCACCACCAATTGCTCCTGACCTTGGTCCATAAACCAGCCACCAGCATTGCGGTTATTGCTCTCAAGCGCCTCGCTCACCTGCGCCATCGATAAACCATAGGCTCGCAACTTGTTAGGGTCGACCTGTACTTGATACTGACGCACCTCGCCGCCAAAGGATAAAACATCGGTCACGCCGCCCACGGGCATCATGATCAGTTTGACGAGGTAATCGTTAAGGCTTCGCAGCTCGGCGGCATTAATACCCGAGCTAGGGTCAGCCCGCAGAATGTACTGATAAATCTGCCCTAAACCTGAAGTATTAGGGCCAATTTCTGGCACGCCGACTCCGCTTGGGATCATCTCCCGCGCCGCCTGTAACTGCTCAAACACTTGCTGACGGGCAAAGTAAATATCCGTGCCCTCGGCAAATACCACGGTCACGATGGACAAGCCAGTACGCGAAAGTGAGCGCACCTCAGTCACCGCCGGCAAGGCATACATGGCCGATTCGACCGGATAACTGATGAGCTTTTCCACCTCTTCGGCGGCCAAGCCCTCGGCCGCGGTATTGATGGTCACCTGTACGTTGGTGACATCGGGAAAGGCATCCAGATTCAGTTTGGGCAACATGGCCACACCGGCGGCCACCACAGCAAGCAGTGCCAGCACTACTAATAGCCGATTTTTAATCGCGGCTTCGATTGCTTTTTGCAACATAAAAATTCCTCGCGCATTCGCCCTAAGCCTTTAAAAAGGCGTAAAAAGAGGGCTTGAGAAGGTTCGACTCATCGGCATTAGTGGGCATGAATATCAAAGCCAGCTTTGGCTTGCTCCGACGCCAAGAAAAATGCGCCTCCCACCACCACTTTTAGTTGTGCCTGCCGTGCCTTATCCAACTTGTCGCCGCGCACTAGGCTTAAGCCGCGCTGACGCTGCACTAGCTCGACCTCAATGGCTTCGAAACCATCTTCGTCTTGAATAAAGATCTGCCAATCACCATCCCTACTGCGGGTTAGCGCCGCATCGGGCAAGACGATTCCAGCAGAGAAGCCTGATGATAAGTCGCTTCCCTTAGGCGCATCGGCAAAATACAGCTCGGCAAATTGCCCCGCGTGCAACACATGCTCTGGGTTTGGCATGCTGACTAAAATCTGCTCGGTACGAGTCACGCTATCCAGCTCATGGGAGCGGCCGATAATCTTGCCCGCCAGCGTTTTATCCCCCACTTGCACCAACGCCGGGCCGCCGACATTCACATTGGCCGCCTGCGCTGGGGTTAATTGCGCTTCCACCCAAAGGTGCGACTCATCGGTCAACTGCATTAATGGTGTGCCAGCGGTGAACACTTGGCCTAGCATGGCGATATCCTGCTGCACACGGCCATCGATAGGTGCCAACAGTTGATAGCTGCCGATAGCTTCTGGGGTCGACTCTAAGGTGCGAATTTGCTCCGCCGTCATTTTGATCGCCTCTAAAATCGCTCGTTTCAGTTCGGCATCGACCTGCGCCTGCATTCTGCGGCTCACGCTAACCGCGCCCTCACTCATACGACGCACTCGGCTCCACTCGGCAGCGGCATTGATATATTCCGCCTGCGCCTTGGCGACTTCAGCGCCGCCTAAGGTCAGTAAGGGCTCACCTTTTTTCACCTCTTGGCCAGGCACCACATGGCGCGCCTGCACCCGCACATCCAGCTGCGGCGCTAAGGTCGCGGTTCTATCACGGTCAACCACTAGAGTGGCGGTCGCCATAGTATCGAGGTTGAGATTGCTAAAACTTAAGCTATCGCTGCTCAAGGGCAACAGGCGCACGCCTGCAAGTTCCAACTGCGCAGGCGTAAAAGTAAGTGCCTGCTCACCATGGTCATCTTCAGTCGCTGAAGCGCTTTTTTCTGCCTTATTGGTGACCTTTTCAGCGCCGTGATCATGGCCTTCACCCGCGAAAGTTGGCGCCGTCAGGGTTAAGGAGGTCAGCATTAAGGCCAATACTAAACGGGAAGGAGTAAATAATGACCTTAAGCCCGCAGCAGACACTGTGCCCAAAGTTTGGAAAGACGATTTTTGAGTAAATGAATTCATAGTATTACCTCACGATTACTTTGCTGGCACGACGTGTGTGGAAGAAGTGGACCTTGATTTGCCGACGGATGTGTCGGCTAAGGTGTCAATCATGGGCAGCAGCTGACCGCTGTCCCCCATCCAAGTTAACCAACTCTGATAAATTGCCGTTTCGAGGTTTAAACCGACCAAATAACTGGCCGCGAGCTGGCGCCGACTCTGCAAATACTCGCTGGTACTCACATCACCCGAACGCCACTGCTCACTTAAGGATTTAGCGGCTTTACTCCCCGAGGCTGCGACTCGCTCGCGCCAATCTTGGTAGCGCGCCAGTAAACGGGGTAAAGCATTGGTAAATTGTGCCTGTTTGGCCGTAAGTACTCGCTCACGGGCTAAGTAGTTCTGCTCCGCGATTGCGATACCCTTGTCGGCAACCGCCTGTAACTCACTGTAGTTATTCCGCACCTGCAAAGGGATGGCCACGCCGACGCCAAACTTGTTGTCATCGCCTTCCTTTTCAACACCGAGGTTGATGGTGGGATCGGCCGCCGTGTCCGCCTTAACCTTCATGGCATTGGCCTTGGCCAGCAGCACCTGTTGATGGGCACTGGTCAATGCGGGTAAATCCACTTTCGGGGTCATTTGCGTCACCCATTGACCAATCTCGGGGATAAACTCCCTAAATCCCAGCTTATCGACTCCGAGTAATTCGATGACTTTGCCATCGGCCACTAACGCCGCTTGCTCGGCCAGCGCATAGTCGGCGGTGTTACTCGCCAATTCGAGCTTTAGCAGTTGCAACTCAACATCGGATAAATCCCCCGCCGCAAAGCGCTGCTCGGCAATATTGAGCTGTGCCTGCGTAAACCTTAATTGTTGCTCGGCAAAGGTCAGCGCCTTATTGCTTTGCGCCTGTTCGGCCAGCGCCAATAGCCGATCGGCTAACATCTGACTGCGCTCTAGCTGTATATCCGCTAACAGGATTTGCGCCTCGAGCTGGGCAAGGCGAGTCGCGACGCCGCGCTTATCGCCCCAATCTAGGGTTTGACTCAGCCCTAGGCTGTAGGTATCTGTGTCGGCGTTTTGATAATTGAGTCCAAGCTCAGGGTTATAGATGGCGCGATCCGCTGCCGCAATGGCGAGCTCTGCCTGTTGCTGCCGAGCAATTTGTGCCTGCACTTCGGGTAACTGATTAATTTGCTTGAGTAACTCTGGCATCCACTGCTTGAGGGAAGCTTGAGTTTCTTCGGTTAATAGCTCACCTTGCGCTAATAAAGTGCCTTCGGCATTTAGCTCGTTCACTTCAAGGCCTGAGGTTGCTGCAACAGCAGAGTGAACCTGTCCGCCAACGAGCACGAGTGTGCTAAACAGGCCAAACAAGGTCTGGGCGATAATGGTTTTCTTCATCGCAATTCCTAACAATATCTAAATAGGACTGGCCCCACGCAAGAGACGTGTGAATACCAATCGAAAGCTCCCCAAAAGCGTAAAATGTCGAATAAGCTCAAAGCGCTAGCGCGAGCCATAGCCGTTTAGACCAGTTATCGATGCTGTGGGGATAAATTAAGGGCTTATGGCGGCGCACAATAACGAAGCGATAAGCAGATATTGAAGGTTAAGCGATGGGAGGGCGGTACTTAGGTAATTGATCGGGTGGGAAATAGGCTAAATCCGTTGGCACATAAGCCGTTTCAAACGCGATAGACGTTTGGTTGTCGGAATGGGATAGCAGCGCCACATGACCGCCATGACATTGGCAATCGAGGCAAAGATCAAAATTTTGAATTTCAGTGGTTTGCACTAAATGTGAATGACCACTAGCACTGGCAGTCGATACGCCCGCCTTGAATGCGGCTTCGCCAAACTGCTCGGCACTGAATCCGGGAGTCTGCTCATTGGGACACACACAATCCACACATTGGGCTAAGGTGGTCACGGGAGCACTAAATTGGAGATGGGGATGATTTTCGGCTTCTTCGGCGCCATTACCCGCATGTAACTGATGCGCACCCAAATTCGCGCCCGCAAATTGCAGCACGATAATGGCTATCAGTAGGGTCACCATTCGGCTAAAGAATGGCTTGGCGGTCGAAATCAAATATCACCTTTGGACAATTCAGTAGGTTGTTAAGCAATAGCTTGTGCAAACTTCAGACAGGGATTTTAAGCATAAGTTCACAGCTTGCAACTAAAAATCAGCCAAGCTGTGACACTATTCGCTTGAAAAGCTTACTTAAACACGCAGTGTTTAGCGTAATCGGCAGCTTCGTTCGCTGTCCAATCACCTGAAGGTTTATCCTTCATTTGCTTACACCAAGCATCACTACCTACCTCTGGCGCACAGGCACTCAAGCCTGCGGTAAAGGCCAACACTATGGCGATAGCGCCTAATTTAGCGGTCGGTTTGGCAGTCATAGTTTTCAACAAAGACATAGTTAATTCCTTATAAGTAATACCCACCATGGGCCGTTAAAAAGTTGAACGTTTCGCAATCCAGTCGATGGCTTTGGCTTTTTGTTCTAAAGGGAACCAAGCCACTTCGCCCTGCATAAAGGGACCGAGTAAACGCACGGCGTTACCCACCCAATCCGGGCCACCAACAAATACTAGGGCTTCAAAATTAGGGAGTTGGACTTCGCCGCTGCCCGTTAGCGACTCAAATTCCCAGCCTTCGAGTAAGACGTCCGCCTCGATATACAGGCAAACTTGTCCCCAATCCTTGCGGTAACTCTTAATGGCCGGCTGTAAACGGGTACGATAATCGGTTGAAGAGAGTCGACCACTGGCGAAAAGACTGATAACACCCTTAGCAATATCGGGGATTTGGCATAACATAAAGGCACTCCGAAACGAGAACACTATTTTGCAAACGGGCAAACACGCCTGCCCAGCAAGAATGCGCCGATGATAACAAATCTATTGAAAAGCCATAAGCAGTTATTGCTGGCTTCTCAAAGCAATTGGACAAAACCCTAAGTCTGCCATGATAAAAATCTCAAACCGTGTGGAACTTCCGGAAAATGAAATCGAGTGGCAATTTATCCGCTCAAGCGGCGCTGGCGGGCAAAATGTCAATAAAGTCTCCACCGCCGCCCAATTGATTTTTGATATTAAAAACTCGTCATTACCCGAGTTTTATCAGCAGCGCCTGCTGCAAAAAGCCGATCATCGGATTACCGCCAGTGGCAAAATCATTATCAAATGTCAGGCGAGTCGCAGCCAAGAGGCGAATCGGCAAACCGCATTGGAGCAATTTATCGCCCTGGTTGCCAGCGTGGCCGAAGTGCCCAAAAAACGCATTCCAACCCGTGCGACCAAAAGCAGCCAAACCAAACGCTTAGATGCGAAAAAACAACGCAGCGCCACTAAAGCCATGCGACAGATTAAGTTTGATTAACCCGGCCGACAGCGCTGTGACATTCATAATGCAAAATCCGCCCGAACAGGTTAAGTTAATGGCATTCAACCCCTTAAGGCATGTCGTAAAAGGAAAGCGTAATGAATCATAAAGTTCTGCTCATCAATGGCCCCAATTTAAACCTCCTTGGCCGCCGTGAGCCCAGTGTTTACGGTCATCAAACCTTAGCCGATATCGTTGCTATTTTGAGTGAACAAGCTCAAGCAGCAGGTGTTGAACTTGAACATATTCAATCGAATGCCGAATTTGAGCTGATCAACGCTATCCATGCTACCGATGCGCAGATGATCATTATCAACCCCGCAGCCTTTACCCACACCAGTGTGGCCCTGCGTGACGCACTGCTTGGGGTAGATATTCCCTTCTTTGAAGTGCATTTATCCAATGTCCACGCCCGCGAGCCCTTCCGCCACCACTCCTATTTGTCCGATAAGGCCATTGGAGTGATTTGTGGTTTCGGCGCCCAAGGCTATGAGTTTGCCCTCGCGGCGGCGATTAAGAGATTGAAGGCATAAACGCGATTAGCGTGAGTACAGGGAGCCACAAGCCATGGCGGTTGACCTTCGAAAGATCAAAAAACTGATTGAATTAGTGCAGGAATCTGGGATTGCAGAACTGGCGATTACCGAAGGGGAAGAGTCCATTCGTATCACTCGCTACGGCCCGCACACCGCAAGCGCACCTGAAGGCGCGCATCATCTTGCGCCCTCTTCAGCACTGACGCCAAAGCCAGCCAAAGCCCGTGACGCCCTGCCTGTGATTGAAGGTTTTGTGCAGCTATCGCCCATGGTCGGCACCTTCCATGCCTCACAAGGCCAAACCGAAGCGCCCTTGGTGCGCATAGGTCAAAGGGTGGCGCGCGGCGACACGCTTTGCATTATCGAAGCCATGCGGATGCAAAATCCTATCGAGGCCGAGCGTGACGGCATAATCGGCGCTATTTGGGTGAAAGATGGGGACGATCTCGCCTTCGACCAGCCGCTGTTCACCCTGATCTAAGCCTAAACGTCCAGAGAACACCAAGAGGTAAAGATGATACTGATTACTGGCGCAAGCAGTGGCTTAGGCGCGGCATTAGCCGCCCTGTATGCCAAGGATAACCAAGCACTTACACTGACGGGGCGCGATGCCAATCGCCTGCATACCGTGGCCAATGCCCTCAGCCCATTTTCGACCCAAAGCATCAGCGCCATCAGTGCCGATTTAGCCGACGAAGCGAGTGTCGAAGCGCTATTCGATGGCCTCACCGATACCCCCAACACGGTTATCCACTGCGCTGGCAGTGGTTACTTTGGCGCACTGGAAACCCAAGGCGCGAGTGAGATCCAGGCGCTGCTGAATAACAATGTCACTTCAACGATTCTGCTGGTACGTGAATTGGTGAAACGCTATAAACAGCAAGCTGTTAAGGTTGTGATCGTGATGTCCACTGCAGCCCTCGCCGCCAAAGCGGGTGAATCGACCTACTGCGCCGCCAAATGGGCGGTAAGGGGCTTTATCGAATCGGTACGTTTGGAGCTCAAACAGAGTCAGATGAAGTTGATTGCGGTTTATCCCGGCGGTATGGATACCGGCTTTTGGCCGAGTAGTGGTAAGAGTCTAGATACCTCAAGCTTTATGTCCGCCGATGAGGCCGCAAGCATGCTAAAACAAGCACTGCTCGCCACTGAACATGGTTATATCGCCGATATCACCATTCAACGGGGTTAACGAATTAAGACGGCGAGTTAACGATAAACACATGGGCGGCCAAGACATCAAGTTGCCTTGGCCGCCCATTTTTTTGAATCAATCCCTTAGTCGATGCAATTAGCGGTGCACAGCGCACTGCTTCGGCGGCTCTCCCTATGGGTTAACCACCACATAACTAAACCACCGAGGGATAACAGCGCTGCCGCATAGCCAGTCGCGGCGATGCCTTGGCCTGATAAGATCACTAAGCTGCCAACCCATGGGCCAATCGCATTGGCAAGGTTAAAGGCACATTGTACTAAGGCGCCTGTCATGGCCTGCCCATCGGGGGCCACATCCATTAATCGCGCCTGTACTATGGTTGCCAGACCAATCCCCGAACCCACAAAGAATACAATCGGCATTAATGCCCAATAAGAGCCCGTCAAACTCGGATACAGCGCCAACACTAAGGTGCTTAACACCAGCGACCAAAATGCCGCCGCCAGCGCCGACTTATCCGCCGCCCAGCCACAGACTAAGGTGCCTAAGGTGGCGCCAATCCCAAAGACCGCCATCATCACCGGGATTTTAAAGGGCTCGACTTGGGTGACTTGGATCAGCGTCTCGGCCAGATAGGTATACACACAGAAAATCCCGCCAAAACCGATAGCCGCAATGCCGAGCGTGAGCCAAACTTCACGGTTCTTCAGGGTTTGCAGCTCTTTTTTTGGGCTGGCATTTTGCGGTACAGCGACATTTGGCGCGAGAAAATACAGCATAACAGCAGTCACGGCGGCAATAATCGCCACTATGCCGATACCAGAGCGCCAACCGACGGTTTGTCCCATCCAGGTCGCGAAGGGCACGCCAACGATAGTGGCTAAGGTTAAGCCGATAATCACCCGAGAAACCGCTCGAGCCTTCATCTCGGGAGGCACTAAGGACGCCGCCAGTAACATAGCCACCCCAAAATATGCACCATGGGGCAAGCCGCTTAAAAAGCGGAAAAAGACTAACCAATTCAAGCTGGGTGCCAGGGCGCTTAAGCCATTGGCAACCGCCATCATGGCGGCCAAGGCGATTAACAGCGTGCGCCGCTTAATCCTCACCCCCAGCACCATGATAATGGGCGAGCCCACCACCACCCCAAGGGCATAGGCGCTGATGGCATAACTCACATGAGCGACATCAACACTTAAATCACTGGCGATATAAGGCACTAAGGTCATGGCGGCAAATTCTGTGGTGCCTAGGGCAAAGGTGCCTAATGCCAAGGCGAGTAACACCCAAAGCGCGCTGCTTTGAGCCTGAGTCTGGGGTTGAACTGCTTGCAAACGATTTCTCCGCGATTCTATAAAACGACAACTGGCTAAGAAAAAAATAGGAGCCCACTCGGGGCTCCCGTCAATAAGGCCTAAAACAACATTACTTCACTAACTGCTCTTGATAGGTTTGGCTATTCCAATCGAAGGCGTAAAGCGTACCTTGCCACTCATATAAGGTACGGCCATCCTGTTGCACTATTCTGGCATTGCTCGGCAGGCTCGACACACTGCGCGCCGCCCGTGCACGGGGCACATTGGCAATTTGCTCCGCCGAGGCTGTTGATGCCCTAGCCGTCGATGCACCTGTCTGTGATATCACAGTCGCGCTATTCGTTGGCATATTCGACACCATACGGCCTTCACTCGGCGAATATTGCATACTCGTTGTGACTCGCACTGGGGGCGAAACTGCCACTGGCGTATCATCATAGGCCATAGGAATCGACAAGCCTATGCCCGAATAGGGTGAATTCCAATAACGCGAGCTATTCCAGCCCCAATCGTTCCAACCGTTATTGTTCCAACCGTAGCCGAGATTCCAACCCGTGCCCCAGCCCGTCGCTAAGCCGACACCTAGGCCCAATCCCCAAGGATAATAAGGGCGGTAATAGGGACGATAGTGGCGGTGGCTATCCCCATGTTTATGGTGATTATTGTAATGATTGTCGTGCCGACCATGACTCTCGCTATGGCGATCATTACCACGATCGCGCGCCGCCGCCAGATTCGGCACGGCTAAGGTGCAAATCAGTAAGGCGCCCAGTAAAGACAAGCTAAAGCCTGTTTTATGCCAAGGCTCAGCCGACTTAGGTAAGCAAACTGATTGAAGTTGAAGATATTTATCTTTAACAAGGCATGGAAAGAGTGTCATATAAACCTCGAAATACCGGGCTCTGGTCAAATAAACATCGACCTAGGACAAGCATTTTACGCTTCCAAAGCTGGAAGATCACTGAATAGGTTAACCCTAAAACAGAAAAATGCTATAGTGCGCGCCACACGGATTTCCACTGCAGAGGCTATTTCCACATGAGTTTTAAGGATTTACGCAGCTTTATTGATCATCTGGAAGCCAATGGCGAACTCAAACGCATTAGCTACCCCGTTGATCCTCATTTAGAAATGACAGAGATCGCCGATCGCGTTCTACGCGCCAAAGGCCCTGCACTCCTATTCGAAAATCCAACGAATCATTCAATGCCAGTGCTGGCCAACCTCTTTGGTACCCCAAAACGCGTCGCCATGGCGCTGGGCAAAGAAGACCCGCTCGCGCTGCGCGATGTAGGTGAGCTGCTGGCGTTTTTAAAAGAACCCGAGCCACCACGCGGCTTTAAAGACGCGATTTCAAAAATCCCCATGTTCAAGCAAGCCTTGAATATGCCGCCTAAGACAGTGCGTAATCCCGCCTGCCAGCAAGTGGTAAAAACGGGCGATGAAGTCGATTTAACTCAGCTGCCGATTCAGCATTGCTGGCCGGGCGATGTCGCACCTTTGGTCACTTGGGGCTTAACCATTACCAAAGGTCCGCGTAAGAGTCGCCAAAACCTTGGGATCTACCGTCAACAGTTGCTCGGCAAGAATAAACTCATTATGCGCTGGCTGTCCCACCGTGGTGGCGCCCTCGACTTTGCCGATTTTAAAGAGCAATTCCCCGGCGAACGTTACCCTGTGGTGGTTGCCTTAGGCTCTGATCCTGTGACCATTTTAGGCGCAGTCACCCCAGTGCCCGATGCCATGAGCGAATACGCCTTCGCGGGATTGCTGCGCGGCGAGCGCACCGAAGTCTGCAAGGCTTTAAGCTGTGATTTAGAAGTACCCGCCAGCAGCGAGATCATCCTCGAAGGCTATATCGATCCCGACGAAATGGCCGAAGAAGGCCCCTACGGCGACCACACGGGTTACTACAACGAGACGGATAAATTCCCCGTCTTTACCGTGACCCATATTACCCACCGTAAGGATCCGATTTACCACAGCACCTACACCGGCCGTCCACCGGATGAACCCGCCATGTTAGGTGTGGCACTCAACGAAGTGTTTGTGCCGATTTTGCGTAAGCAATATCCTGAAATTATTGATTTTTACCTGCCTCCCGAAGGTTGCTCCTATCGGATAGCGGTGATCTCGATTCGTAAACAATATCCTGGCCATGCTAAACGGGTGATGATGGGCGCTTGGTCCTTCCTGCGCCAATTTATGTATACCAAGTTTATTGTGGTGGTCGACGACGATGTGAATTGCCGCGACTGGAACGATGTGATTTGGGCCATTACCACCCGTATGGATCCTAAGCGCGACACCGTGATGATCGATAACACGCCTATCGATTACCTCGACTTTGCCTCCCCCGTGGCGGGCCTCGGCTCCAAAATGGGTCTCGATGCCACTAATAAGTGGGAAGGTGAAACCAACCGCGAATGGGGCACACCGATTGTGATGGATCCTAAGGTTAAGCAAAAGATCGACTCAATCTGGGATGAGTTAGGCATAGACGACAGCCCAACCCTATAATTCAGCTTAAGCACGACTCTCGTACCCACTTAAGCCAAGAGAATAGGCCGCTAACGGCCTTAATGTGACACCTAACGACAACAAATGATGAAAGGTGCAAAGGAAGTTTGATGAAAACCATACGTTGTAAGATAGAGAAAGTAACCCCCTTTAACGACGCCGTATATCAGGTGTGGTTAAAGCCCGACACCCCCTTGGAATTTCAAGCGGGACAATACCTGTGTGTTGTGATGGGTGAAAAAGATAAACGTCCCTTCTCTATCGCGTCCGCCCCTAATGCCGAAGTGATTGAGCTTCATATTGGTGCGGCCGTCAGCGAAAGCTATCCAATGCAAGTGGTTGAAAGATTGCGTAATAGCACGCATATCGACATCGAAGCTCCCGGCGGCGAAGCCCATTTACGCCACGACAGCCAGCGCCCACGTTTATTGATCGCTGGTGGCACAGGCTTCTCGTACATCAAGAGTATTGTCGAGCAACAAATCGCCCTAGACCAACAGGTCGAAACCACCCTCTACTGGGGTTGCCGCACCCAAGATGCGATGTACTACGAAAGCATCGCCCGCCAATGGCACGACGCTCACCCTTGGTTACACTTTGTGCCCGTGGTGGAAGAAGCCCCAGCCAACTGGCAAGGTAAAACCGCCAACCTGCTCGCGCAAATCAAGCAAGATTTTATTAGCCTAAACGGCTATGACATCTATATCGCAGGTCGTTTCGATATGGTCGGCGCCGCCCGCGAAATCTTCCGCGAAATGGGTGTCGATGAAGCCCATCTCTACGGCGATGCCTTCGCGTTTATCAAATAACGCGTGATTTGTCGCTTGGCTGATTAACCTTTGCCAACCTAGGTTTAAAACAATAAACCCCAGTTTGCACTGGGGTTTTGTTTTTAAGGGCGATTTGATTAAGTGTAAGGATTAAGCACTGTCATTCCAGTGACACACAGCGAGTACATCCATGTATGCTCGATGGCGGCATCCATGCCGCCAACGGTCACTTTCATGCCAATGCTTAATCTCTCAAGCCCAACGAAATCTTAGACTCTTCAGCTAAATCAGATATCTAAAGGGTTTCACTAAGGAAAAAAGATGATGCGACTGACTCTGCTTACAACTTTTCAATTCCATTAAATGAAGCGGCTAATTGTTGGAGCTCACCCGTTTCATGCAGCCACAAATACACAGAGTCCAAAATCCGGCCTGATTCTTTGATAAAAACCATTTGGTCGCCTAACCCATTGCCCGCAATCGCGACGGCATTATCGGGGAAATGGTGGAACCCTTTGCACGACTCAGTTTCATAAAGGATATGATTGCAAGTGCGGGAAATCCGTTTCCTATCGGAAGTATCTTTAATCGGATACAACTCCCAATCATCTTCTGCTCTAACGGCTTCTCCACCATTATCTAATTTCATCGCTTCACGGTACTCTCGAGGCAGTGTCGCCCCCAACTCTTGTTCCGTTAGCGCTAACTGTTCTTCCGATAAATCAAAAGGCACCAGTCTCTCCTTCGCTATTTCAATATCCTGACAATTTATTTATCGATTAAACAATGCTTTGCCACAAATTAGATTCACTCAAATCAAAGTCAACGTCGTGGAGTGAAGCGCCTAGAGGAGTTGAACGCCCTCTTGGGTACATTGCAACCTTTTGCATCACATATATCCCATCAGCACCAGATCTAATACTGGATAAATAATCCAAAATTATAGATTTAACATGAAACTCTATGGTAGAAATAATTAATTAACACTAAAGAGTGGATTAGATATGAATGATCAAAATCAAGTCACAGTGGTCGATTTAACCTTACCTGTTATTGAATTTAACTCTGAGAGAGTTTTAACCTTAGACTCCTTAGATAAACTTCACCGAGTCTCACCCAATACAACCTACAATATATTTAATCAGAATCAATCAAAATTGCAGATTAATAAACATTACTATATTGCAACAGTAAATGACCAGGCATTTGTTGCAAATTATCGTAATCCTATACCACCCAGTGGATTAATATTAATTACGCAACGAGGTTATTCTATGCTTGTAAAAGCATTTACTGACGATTTTTCTTGGCAAGTGCAAGAGCAATTAGCTGATGCATATTTTGATGCACAACGGTTACTTACGCCAGCAGAACAGCTGCTTAATCAAGCTCAGGTATTAGTTCAACATGACAAAAGAATGAGCATGCTAGAAGAAGCACAACGTACAACTTTAAACTACATACATGAAACAAAAGTAGATGTTAGAAAGGCAAATGCTCGAGCAGATGAAGCATTTACGGCAGCAACAGCCGCACTATCTCATAAATTTGGAGATAAAGATTTTTATACTATTATGGCGTTCTGCAGGGTAAAAAATATTCAAATTGATTTATCATTAGCAAAAATAAGAGGCATACAGGCCTCTCACTATACAAGGAAAATTGGTGGTCAAATACATAAAGTCCCAGAAGAAAGGTTTGGTGAAGTTAACTCATATCATATTTCAGTATTGGAACATGTATTTAGCGATCTTTTATCGAGTAAATAGCAATAAGACGGTTTTGATTTAGTCATGTTGATGAAAATCTAACGTCCGAAACTATTATGCTTTTAAAGAAGAAAAGAGAACGCCAAATTTTAAGAGTTACACCTTCCCCTGCGAAGTTGTCGAAATACGCAGATAAAAATGCCGTGGCGACATCATGGATGATGGCGCAGGCTCGAGGGGACATGGATGTCCCATCTGAGCCGTTAGGCAATTTTTATTGGAGTATGAGACAGGTAACTAATGCATGTAACTTCGCTAGGGGCGTCATGGAGCATCCAAGGAGGATAGGACGAGCAGTCCTCCTTGGTCGGGTGTGGGGTGAAGCCCCACGACTTTGACTTTGATTTAAAAGCTAGAAGCGAGAAATTACACCCAAACCTACAATTAACACTCTAAGCTCAAACGCTGTTTGCTTCTCAAGCCTAGCGGCGTTTAAGCGCCCTACACTTGTGGTCTATGCAAATCAAACCTTTGCTCTTCCGAGATCCCATAGTAGGCGGATGGGCCGCCGGCGCGCAGTACGGGTTCAGCGAGGGCGGTTTGATACACACCTTCACTATTGAGCAAATGCTTGGCGATATGCACGGCAACGACTTCACCTAAGACGAGCCAAGTATCAATCTTGTCCCCATTAGCGGCAGTTAATTGAATACATTGAGAAAGCTTACATTCAAAGTTTACTGGGCTTTCGGCCACCAGCTCGGCTTGGACGATAGTGCCCGCCTTGGGGGTGAGTCCGGCAAAGGCAAACTCGTCCTCCCCGCGGGGCAACATGGCGGAAGTTTGATTCATTTTCTCGGCAAGGCTGCGGGTGGTGAGGTTCCAGACGAACTCGCCGGTGTCGACGATATTGGCGACACTGTCCTTCCAGCCCGTGCTGGCAAAGCCGATGATAGGTGGTTTGTAGTTGAAACAATTGAAAAAACTATAGGGCGCGAGATTGCGTTGCCCCAGGGCACTGCGCGAGGAGATCCAGCCTATGGGTCTGGGAGCGACAATCGCATTTAAGGGGTCGTGCGATAATCCATGTCCCTTGCTCGGCTCGTAAAAATAGCGTTCTGTAGTCATCTTCTTCCCTTGTCGATTTGTGCCTAATAAAGCATAGCATCCACTAATGCTATTCATATTACCCCGTGAACAGTTCGAATAACAGGAAGATATTAACCCAATAAAAAGAGGGACATACGTCCCTCTTTTTGACTGGAGAATTAAGCTAATTAAGCACGAGTGGCTTTTTTAGCGCGGCGAATAAATGCCATAGAAAGCAAGCTGAGTAAGCTCCATCCTAAGGCACCGCCGGAGCTAGATTCTGGCTCTGGGGTTTCAGGAGTCACAGGGGTGACTGGCGTAGGTTCAACGCCATCAGACTCTACCGTCAGCATAAAGCTAGTGCTGGCAGCATCAGAGCTGATTTCATTATCACGCACAGTCACTGTGACTAAGGTGTCACCGTGGAAGTTAGTTTCTGGGATCAGGGTAAACTGACTACCCTTGATCTCGGCACTAATATGTTCACCCGTGACTTCAACCGTGTTCGGAACCTTGTTCGCATCCACATAGGATACACTTAGCCCTTCGAGACGGGTGTTTTCGGCCACGACTTGGTTAGCGATTGGCGCTAACTTGATATTGCCATTCACAGCAATGCTGTGGACCAACGTGGTTGGCGTTGCACCCTCAAGATCGTAGTTCAGTTCAAGATCCAAGGTTTTTCCTGTTGCTTCAGGTTGAACAGCCACTTTAAAGCTGACTTCCATACGGCTCTGCTCAGGACCCACATAGTCATAACAGACCACCAGATCGTTTTGCAGTTTTTCGTCTAAGTTATCGAAACCTAAGACTTCGTAGAGGTTGCCATTTTTTGGACCGACGGTTTTTGACCATGGAGAGTCAAACCCTTCCACAAATACCGCGCCTTTTGCCACATTTGCACCCAAGTTGCTATAGGCGTAAATGATTTCGTATTGACCCGGACGATCATCGATACCGCTGCGTAAAATGGTTTCAAAGTCAAACTCTTCACCCGTTTTACTGTCGGTCACATTGTCGAACTCGAGGAACAGTAGATCGCCCAGATCTGGACGATCTTCAGCATACTGAGTCGCAATGGTTAAACCCCATGGCTCAGAAGGATCACGACGATACTTGCTGGTGAAAGTGCCACGCCAGAATGGTGCCAAGGCTTCGTTCAAGAATCCTGGGCCACGGTGTTGCGACATGTACCAGTAACCCGTGTTGAACTGCAACGCCCCCACGGTATGCATACGCATGTAGCCCGCGTTAGGTTGGTTGTAGACTTCAAACTTGGCGTTTTGCTTGTAGAACAGCCAATTGATAGGCACATCGAATGCGTTGTTGAAGTCACCGACAAACCAGTCTGCGTTAGGCGAATGCGGAACTCGCCCCACAGGTCGATATAACCGCCTTTCGAATATTCATCGATCAACGGTGTATGACACATCTTATCGGTTAAGCTGGTACTGACCTTGTACTCACGTCCAACGTTGCGTGTCGACAACTGTAAACCACTCAGGGTTAGGTTGTGCTCATCGGCAACGATCGCTTTGGTCACATCATCGTTATTGGTTTTGATCGTTCCCGTCGCGAGACGCATACCTTCCGGTAGTTTCATCTCGAACTTGTAGTTACGATCCTGTGTCTCTAGGTTAGGCGCAATGTTGAGCTTAACATCGATGACATCCATGCTACGGGCCTTGTCTTGGCTCACGGACCAAGTTACCGCATCGTCGGCACGACGAATATCCAGCGCGGTAAAGCCTAATGTACCTTCGGCACCTGGCATATTGCCAAGGTCGAAACCACCGTAGTAAACATCGCCAGCTTTGGTTTCAGGAATGTTCCAGTTAAGGCCAATCTCATAGTTGCCATTACCGTCGTGGGATGCCGGGCCGGACATGCTCAAGTAGCCCTTGTCATCGTTTTCCATCACTAGGGCATAGCCAGTTTCAACAGCGACATCACCTTGACCCGCACCATAGGCCATAGCGGTTGCCACCCAGTAAGTACCTGGGGTTGGGCTCTCAAAGCTACAGTAGTTATGTTCAGACTGGCTAGTTGAGATACACATTAACTCATCGATATATTCCGCGCGAATCGCAGAACTCGTTGGGTTATCGCCCTCTGGTACGAAGGTATTGCTGCCGTTCTTATCCAGACCTACCATGATAAAGGGGTGCAACTGGGTATAGCGTGGGTTTAGGTTTTCCAGCGTCGAGACAAGCTCTGCCTTTTGAACTTCCACCACGAAACGTTTAGTACCTTCAGGCACCACCACAGGGCGAATATCCCAACCCTTGTCTATATTCGCTTTGCTTAAGATCGCGCTCACTGCGGTTAATTTGTTTGAGCTGATCTCTGGCTTCACCGGGCCATAGAAACGTGGGGTCAGTTGGCTGTAGGAGTCAGTGTTCACTACCAAAGACTCTGTACCTTGATCGCGAGTGATTTCAAAACGGTGCGCAACAGGTAACTGATCGGCCACGCTCGCCACAACCACCGGCATGTGTACATCTGGTGAGCTGCCATTGATTTCTCTTAATAACACTTGGCCATTGAAGAAAGCATTCTTATTGAGCACTTCGCTCCAAGGCGCCGAAGGATCTGCTGGCTCCACCTTATGCTCGATAAGACTTGGCGTTTTCGCAGTGATAATAATGCTTTGCGACTCACCCGCCTTCAGGCTGAAGGACGCTGGCGATACTGATACCTCAAAACCTTCTTCCTTGCCGACACCTTCAACTGCCCAATTGCCATCACGGGTCGCCTTAACGGTACGCATCCAGCTACAGGTTTTCTCGCATTCCATTTCCACCATAGAAGGCAAGTTCAACCAGTTCACCACACCGCCATTGGTTGGATCGGCATTACGGTAGTTGTCGATGGTTTCATCCATCACCAAGCCAGTATCCGCAGCACGCGCCACATTGATCGCGCCCGCACCCGCCATAAAGTTGTAGTAAGGTTCAACCAACTCATAACCGGTATTCAATACCACGGGACCTGCGGTCAGCATGAGTGCAGACTGGATTTCGGCAGGCGTCCAGTCAGGGTGTAACTGAGTCAACAGCGTCATCGCACCAGTAACGTGTGGCGCGGCCATTGAGGTACCGCTCATAAAGGTCCAGTCGGACGCCGTTGGATTATTGGTGAAAGGCTGATCGTCGGCGTTGGCCGCGTAGATATCCACACCTGGCGCCGTTAAATCAGGCACTAAGGTGTTGTTAGTCCGACTTGGGCCTAGTGAGCTAAAGGTCGCTAGGTTATTACCCGCTGCAGCATCAAAGCTGTAATCGTTGGTAAAGTCGGTAATAGTCGCCCGTGCTGTACCCGGGTTTTTCAGTACCCAGTTACGGATCTTAAGGCGATCGGCATACTTCACTTGGATACCAGGGATCACGTACATATCCGCTTCGAGGTTATCCACCGAAGAGCTCATATTTTGCAGGATCACGCCACCAGCGCCGCCCGCTGCCACGTTTTTCGCTTTTTCGATACGGGCAATATCACCACGTTCACAGACAACGATTTGATCCGATGTAAAGGTGCCCGCAGGGAAAGGCACGTTACAACTTGCCGCGGTATAGCTGTCTTTGGTGTTTGGATCGGCATATTTCTCCGCCAGCACCACTTCACCGGTAATCGCGCCAGAGAAACTGGTGCCTTGAATCGCCGTAGTCGGTTTACCCGTGCCTTCAAAAGCGATAATGCTCTTAATACCCGCCTTGAGTTTACGGTCATGGGTGGTTGCGCCGACTGTAGTTACCCAAGGTGATGAATGGTCAGCCGTCCAATAGGCACCGCTGTTACCCGCAGCAGCTGCAACGGAAATCCCCGCTTCACGGGCTGACAGGAAGGCCAGCTCCATTGGGTCACCCCAAGGCATGTTTTCAGCGCCACCGATAGAGAAGTTAATCGCATCCACACCGTCGGCAATCGCATCTTCAAATGCCGATAAAATGGCCGACTCAGGACACCCCGCATAAGGGTCGCCACTGCTACCCGGCCAACAAACTTGGTAAGCAATGATATGTGCACGCGGGGCGACGCCACTGGTTTGTGGGAAGGTGAAAGGTACATCCACACCATCGCTGACCTTATCGCCAGTAAAACCTTGCAGAGGCGTATCTTTTAGGGTGTTACCCGCAACGGTACTGGCCGTATGGGAACCATGGCCCGCATAGTCTTCCGCGTTCGCAGGACGAATACGTTTTGTCGCACCACTTGAAGTTTGGAATTCAGGCGCCGCATACACATCGGTGATTTCAGGGTAAGAATGCAGACCCACTAACTTGTTGTTACACAGTTCAGGGAAAGCGCCACAATCGCCAATCGCCTGACCTTTGTATGGGTTTAAGCGTGCATATTCTTCATCGTCGGCAAAGGCGACATGGTCGGTGTTGATGCCCGTATCGATAATACCGACGACCATGCCTTCACCCTTCACCGGCAAACCGCCTTGCGTAGCGGTACCTTGCCACATTTGGTCGGCACCAATGAACTCTGGACCACGGTCGGTGCGCAGTTCAAAAATACGGTTAGGGGAAATACGCTTCACGCCAGATTGGTGCGACATACGAATCGCATCTTCCTGCGTCATCTCAACGACTAAGGCGTTGCTGGCGATAGTGAATTGTTTGTTGATTTTCAGGTTCACGCCCGCTTGACGCACATGCGAGACAAACTTGTCTTGCTTGCCTAACAAGTAACTCTTGTAGGACTGTGCCGTCGCCGTGTTCACGCTGACGCGACCCTTAGCAATCACGGAACGGTTAACTGGTGCCTTAGTGGCTGCAAAGCCAGGGATGTCGCCTTCATAGGTTGCTAAAGGCTCAGCCTCTAACTGAACGATATAAGTTTGTATCCCCTGAGAATTAGCTTCGGGTTGAAAAATCTCTTCGGGAGTACGGGCCTTCTTAACACGGTTGACTTGTCCCGGAGTACCGACATAAATATCACCACTGAGCTCAGCCTTGCGCTCATTAGTGACTCTTAGTACATCTTCGGCGGTGAAAGTAGGAGTATAAAAACTGCTACCTGCGACCTTCTCCATCCCTGGATCGGCCAATGCAAACGTACAAGCACCACTCACATAGAGCGCAGTCAGGCTCGCGATAGCGGTACGTTTGAACTGCTGATTGTTCATAGCATTTCCTTCAGAATTATATAGTTATATTTTTATGCACTGGCGTGCACCACTAGATATAACAAAATCCCATCAAAAAATGCGTACCATTATGTAACACCACAAAAACACAAATTAAACATTTGAATGCGTGTTAGCTACAGCGATAAATTTCGAAAAATCATAAAAATACGCCGTAAATTCAACTTGTTCAGACTATTCTGCTAGAGTGTTGCAGATTAGGCATGGATAAAGCTCATCAGTCGGGCAAAGGAGTGAATATGAATCCGATAAATGCAGTCTGGAAACGTTGGCTATTGGCCCTAGTGTTAGCGGTCACGGGTTGTGCCAGCGTCGCCCAGGTGGATTTTGATAATCTTTACGGTAAAAGCTCGCCGCAAACGCGGGCCGACAATCAGCTTAATTCTAGTGAACTCACTACACAAACAAAGACTTATCACTCGACTGTTGAACCTATTATCAATGGTCGCTGCGTGGTTTGCCATGCCTGTTACGATGCACCCTGTCAGCTTAAAATGACCTCTAGTGAGGGCATTGAACGGGGCGCCAATAAGGAAAAAGTCTATCAGGGTACCCGCTTGATGGCGGCAACACCGAATCGGTTATTTGTCGACGCCCATACGCCAGAAGCATGGCGCGAACGCGGTTTTTATCCCGTGCTTAATGAGCGCACCCAAACCCCGCAGGCCAATACCCAGGCCTCAGTGCTGGCGCGGATGCTAACGCTAAAACAGGCCCATCCCCTGCCGGACACTAAACTGCTCGATAAAAGTTTCGACTTTAGCCTCGATCGGGTTCAGCAGTGCGCCAGCATTGAGGAAATGGACAAATACGAGCAATACCAGCCGCTTGCGGGTATGCCCTACGGCTTGCCTGCGCTCAATCAGCAGGAACATAAGGTATTAATGCAATGGCTCGAACAGGGCGCTGTGTTGCCAACGCCAGCTGCGCTTAGCGCCGAGTTCAGCGACGAAATCGTTCGCTGGGAGCAGTTTTTAAATGCCGACAGCCTCAAGGCGCAACTGAGCGCCCGTTATATTTACGAGCACTTGTTTGCCTTCCACCTGTATTTTGAGTCGTTAACTGCGGCCAATGCCCCTGCGATTTACTTCGAGTTAGTGCGCTCACGCACGCCGCCGGGCAAACCGATTGATCTGATTGCCAGCCGCCGCCCCTTCGACGATCCGCAAGTGTCGCGGGTGTATTACCGCTTTCAGCCCTATCGCGCCACGATCGTCGATAAAACCCATATTCCCTACGCTTTGAATAACACTGTACTGCAAAACTGGCAGCAGTGGTTTATCGACGCAAAATACCAAGTCAGCTCGCTGCCCAGCTATAAACCGAGCGTGGCGGCCAATCCCTTCGAGGCCTTTATTCAGCTGCCCGCAGGCTCACGCTATCGCTTTATGCTCACCCGCGCCCAAGACACTATTATGGGCTTTATCAAGGGGCCAGTTTGCCGTGGTCAGGTCGCCCTCAATGTGATCAACGATAGATTTTGGGTTTACTTTGTCACCCCAGAATATATGGACGATAGCGACTTTACCGACTTCTATCAGGGCCAAATCGAGAACCTTCGCATGCCCGCCGAGGAAGAAAGCACCGCCCTTGCCGTGACTTGGGTGAAATACGCCGCCAAACAGGGCGAGTATATGCGGGCACGAAATCAGTTTTTAAATCATAAGTTTAAAAATGGTCGCCACCTCACCATCGACGGTTTATGGGATGGCGACGGCAGTAATGATAATGCCAGCCTGACGGTGTTTAGACATTTCGATAATGCCACTGTGGTCAAAGGTTTAGTGGGAGAATCCCCCAAAACGGCTTGGGTGATCGACTATGCCCTGCTGGAGCGTATTCACTATCTCTTGGTCGCGGGTTTCGATGTGTATGGTAACTATGGCCACCAGCTACTCACCCGCCTTTATATGGATTTTTTACGCATGGAGGGCGAGTCTAACTTCTTGACCTTGTTGCCCCAAGAGGAACGCCGTAAGCAGTTTAAGGATTGGTATCAGGATGCGGGCACCCAGCTGACCGCCTTTATCGCGGGAGACATAAATACCTTCAATCAACCCACGGGGGTGCTCTACTACACGGACGATCTTAAGGCCGAGCTCTACCAAAAACTGGCCGCTAAGGTCGGCGAGGTTCAGCCCCAACGTTATCAAATCGCACTCAGTCAGTTGCAACCTAATAGCAAGGCTTTGTTGCAGGCGCTAGGCAGAGTCAAAGGTACGCAAGCGACTCTTTTGCCCGAGCTGACGATGATCATGATTGAGCCGCAAACCCCAGGCAAAGCGGAAATCTTCACCTTAGTGCGTAACAGTGCCCATCGGAATATTTCGAGCCTATTCAATGAGGAAAGCAACCGCGATCCCGCCAAGGATGATGTCACGCTAGTGCGCGGACTTTTGGGCAGTTACCCCGAAGCCTTCTGGCATATTAAGGAGCAAGATTTAGCCAAAGTCGTGGCTAAGGTCGAAAGCATGCAAACCGAAAAAGACTACGAGGCGTTATTGGATTTGGCGGCGGTGCGCCGTACCGATCCGCGTTTCTGGGCCTTTAGTGACAAACTCAACCAAGCCTTTTTCGACAGTCACCCGATTGAGAGCGGTTGGCTGGACTACAATCGGCTGCAAAATCGCTAACAAAAAGGGAACCCTGGGGTTCCCTTTTTTTTATGGACTTACGCTTACCAGATCTTCACGCGATCCTCTGGGGCTAAGTACAGCTTATCGCCGGGCTTCACATCAAAGGCTGTGTACCAAGCGTCTAAGTTACGCACGGTCAGCGCGCGGTACATGCCAGGGGCATGGCCATCGGTCGCCACGCGGGCACGCAAGGCTTCGTCACGCATCTTAGTCGCCCACGTTTGCGCGAAGCCGATAAAGAAGCGTTGGTCGCCACTAAAGCCATCGATAACCGGTGCAGGTTTGCCGTTAAGCGAAGCATGGTAGGCATCGAGCGCGGCCGCTAAGCCCGCCACGTCGGCAATATTTTCACCTAGGGTCAGCTTGCCGTTGACATGCAGATCCGGGAATGGTGCATAGCTATCAAACTGTTTTGCCAATGCCTCACCCTGCTTAGCAAACTGAGCAAAGTCCGCTGGCGTCCACCAGTTACGCATAGCGCCAGTCGAGTCGAACGCCGCGCCATTGTTATCGAAGCTATGGCTGATCTCATGGCCAATCACAGCGCCAATCGCACCATAGTTATAGGCGGCATCGGCCTTAGCATCGAAGAATGGTGGCTGCAAAATCCCCGCTGGGAAGTTAAGCGCGTTTTGCACTGGCAGGTTAACCGCGTTAACCACTTGCGGCGTCATCCACCACTCGCCCTTATCCATAGGTTTGCCGATTTTGGCGAGTTGATGGGCGTATTCCACCTTTTCACCATTGATAGCATTGGCATAGGCATTGGTTGGCGATACCGCATAGGCATCGTAATTGCGCCATTTATCGGGATAACCCACGCCCACGGCGATGGTCGCAACCTTAGCTAAGGCTTCCTGCTTGGTTGAAGGGTCCATCCATTCGAGTTTTTCGACTCGCTTACCAAAGGCACTGACGATGTTATCCACCATAGTGCTAACTTCGGCCTTGGCCGAAGCAGGGAAATAATGCTCGGCATAGGCGCGGCCCACGGCATCACCCAGGTATTCATCCAAGGCACTCAAGGCGCGTTTATCACGGCTGCGCTGCTCAGGGGTGCCCGATAGCTTAGTGCCGTTAAAGGCAAAAGAAGCGTTATCGATAGCCGAAGGCAATACATCGGCGTGGCTGTTGATATGGTGGAACACCAACCAGTCTTTCCACGCATCTAGCGGCTCAGAGGCCACCAGCGCCGACAGTCCCGTAATAGCACTGGCGTGATAGGCGGCAAATCTGTCTTGCTTGCCAAGCTGCGCGGCATCTAAAAAGGCTGTCCAGTCGATGCCAGGGGCTTTAGCGTCAAAGTCAGCGCGGCTCCACACACCCGATGCCTTAGTGAAATCTTCACTGTCTTCACGGCTAGCGTGGGCGCTAGCAATCTTGTGTTCGAGGGCAAAAATGCGATCGGCACGGGCCGCGGCATCGCTGATGCCCGCATCGGTCAGCAGGGTCTCGATATAGGCACGGTAAGCGGTGCGGATCTCGCCCATTTTAGGGTCGTCCGACAGATAGTATTCGCGCTCGGGTAAACCTAAACCGCCTTGCAGAATATAAGGCAGCACTTCGCCCGGCGTAGCTAGACCTTGAGTCACGAAAATACCGAAGAGGTTTTCGGTGAAAAAGTCGGTGGCATTGAGAGGGTCCACATCGGCACGCAGGTTAGCACCGAGCGCCGCAGATAGTGCGTGTTTATCCGCAATGGCTTGATAGCGGGCTAAATCGGCTTCCATTGGCTTCATGCCCGCCGCATCGATTGCCGCAGTATTAGTGTACGCCTTGTAGAAATCGGCAATGCGTGCATCATCGCTGCCAGCGGCGTGTTCCGCCTTGACCAAGTCGGCGATCAGGCTGGTTTTATGCTTTTCCGTCTCTTGGAAAGCCACTAGAAATGCACCCGTGCTTGAGCGATCGGCGGGGATCTCTGTGGTTTTCATCCACTCGCCATTGGCGTAGGTATAAAAATCATCGCCGGGTTTAACCTTAGGCGACATGGCCGCGAGGTTAATGCCAATTGGCATGGCGGCTTGGCTGGCAGCAGGCGCTGCGCTGGTTTGTACTTTTGCTGCATTGTCGCTGGCGGCAGCGGCGGTTTCCTTGGTGTTATCACCACAGGCAGTTAACCCTGTCAGTACTGTCGTCGACAGTAATATGGCGGGGATCAGGCGGTCCGACATGAGAGACTCCTTCCGTTGTTATTCTTGTATTTTTGGTATTTTGGCTATTCGAATGCTTTCCAGCATGGCGAGGCAGTGTAACTGGCGATATGGTGAGATGTAAAAGAAACTCACGCTTTATGATAGAAAGTTAATGCAAAGTCTTTAATACAGTCTAATTACAGCACTGAGTAGGTAAACACCCCTAGCCCAAGCCAAGATCAGTATTCGCGATGCCAAATAGAATGAATTAGCTTGGCCAATAACACAAAGCCACGACAGATAGCTACTGAGCGCACTTACACCCAGCGCATATCGAAGCCCGCTGCTCCCCGATTTGGCAGCGGGTATTTTTACCCCAAGGCGGACTCGCTTTGTATTCTGCGCCACCTTTCTTTAGAATTGCCGCTGTTATCCATGAATCGATTTTGCAAATCCATTCGTAAAACCCATTGATAAAATCTAAGGCTTCCCGATGAAACTCACTTGTTTAACTCAACCTATTTATGACCACTTGTACCGTGATATCAGTGAGTTTCGCAGCACCTTCGACCTCGCCGTCAACGATGCTAGCTCCTTGGATGAAAAGGCCGATACGCTACATACTTCACTGATTATTGAAGAATTAACCGAACTTGCCGAAGCCGATAGCCGTATCGAACAGGCCGATGCCATTGTCGATTCTGTGTATGTATTAATGGGGCGTTTAGTGCATTTAGGCGCGGCCCAAATGAGTGACCGCCTAGAGATCAGCTACCTTATCGACTTGCTGCTGTGTGTGGCTAAAAACCGCGAAATCGACTTTATCGCCTGCTGGGATGAAGTGCATTCGAGCAACATGAGCAAAGTGTGCCGCAATGAGCAGGAACTGACAGAGACTATCGCCTTCTATGCCGAGCAAGGCGTTGAAATCGTTGGCAGCAAAAAGGGCGAGTTTATCATCGCCAAATGCGCCAAGGATGTGGAAATGGCCGGTAAAGTCGTGCGCCAAGGCAAGGTATTAAAATCGGTGTACTATCGCCCTGCGGATTTAACTCAGTTAGTAAAAGCGTAAAACCGCAAACCTAGGCTGCACAGCATGTAGAAACAGCATGCAGCCTAGGCCACTTCCTTAGTCCGACGCGTCTTGCTCGGCATCCTTGCGGTATTCCAAAATATCCCCCGGCTGACAGGCCAAGTATTCACAGATACTCGCCAAGGTATCGAAACGCACCCCTTTGACTTTGCCCCGTTTTAACAGCGACAAGTTAGCCTCGGTAATGCCCACCGCTTTGGCCAGCTCCTTAGAGCTCACCTTTCGCACCGCCATCATGACGTCTAAATTAACGATAATATTCAAAATCAAACAAACTCTTGGTTTTCCGCCTCATAATCACGGGCGGCTTTAAGCAAATACACGATCAGCAACATCAGTAAAATCGTCGATATATTGCCAAAATCGAGCACCAGTTCGATACGACCTTCTTCAAAAAATGACTGATGATAGATACCTATCCCTAAGGTTTGCAGCATCTCGAACACTAAGGCCGCCACTTTTAACCACACTAGCCATAGGTAACATTTCATACTCTCATCACTGAAAAACAGGCCGCGCTGATAGCAGGATAAGAGCCGTTGCAGCCAATAGACTCCTAATAAAAATGTGATAAATAAAGGAGTTAGCATTGCAAGCAACAACATTCTGTTGGCGCTTGCGAGGTGCCATAACTCAAGCAACTGGGTGTTACTGCTGTTGAAGCGAATATCGTCGTAGGCCCAATAGCAATAAAACAGGTAGCCGACAATGGCCACCGCCGAAAAGAGCACCAGCCAGCGGCAAAACTCACTGATTTTTATTAATTTTTTAAAATTTTGATTCATCAACTCACCCAAACATCACCCTAGATAATTCTTAGCGAACGAGCACCAGTATAATCCTTCGACAAAAAATATTACAAAGAAATATAAATTTATTGTTTTACGATAATTAATTTTCGTATTAGCATGTTTTCAATTTCAATACACTCAGGTGACGACAATGCAAAAATTTCCATTCACGAGTCAGTTATGCAGTGCTGCCATTGCCGCCGCACTGTTACTGACGGGTTGCAGCGCCGCTGATACCCAAAATGCACAACCTCAAGTTGCCGCGACACAGCAAACCGAAGCGCCGTTAATTCCTATCGAAAACTTCTTTAACGAGCAGAGCATTCGCCATCTGAAAATGTCAGACGATGGCAAGTGGCTCGCCTTTGTGAAGGAGTACCAAGGGGCTAGCAATATCTTCCTGATGGCAGATAAGGCCGATCTTGCCAGCGCCACGCCACTGACCACCTCCGCCGAACCGATTCGCGACTTCGAATGGTCCGCAAAGGGCAATGATTTGTTCTTTATGAAGGACAAAGGCGGTAATGAGAACACCCAGATTTACAAGCTGAGCTTTGAAGAACACGCGGGCAAGATCACCGCCAAAGAGCAACGCTTAACCCATAAGGACGATGTGCAATACAGCGTGCTCGAGCAGGTAAAAGACAATCCTGATTTACTGGTTGTTCAAGCCAACCACGATGATTCGAGCCGTATGGATATTTATCTGCTCAACATCCACGATGGCAAGTTAACCCCTATCCTGAAGAACGAACTGAGCTTTACTCAAGTGAAGTTTAACAAGCAGGGTAAACCTGTGATTGCCAGCAGCAGTAATCTCGATAACACCAATGCCTTGTATGTGTTGATCGACGGCAACTGGCGCAAGATCATCCAAAGCGCTAAGGGTGAGAGCATCGATATTCTTAAAGTAAACGATGACAAAAAACTCGCCTATATCAGCGCCAATATCGGTGATCGCGATAAGCAGGAATTGCTGAAAGTCGATCTGATGACGGGTAAATATGAGACGCTGCACAAGGATCCCGACAACGAGGCCGACGTCTATTCGGTGCAATTTAACGATGCGGGCGAGCCCTTAGCCGTGGCTTACTACGGTGGTCGCTTACGGGTTTATCCCTTAGATGCCGAGTTTGCCCGCCATTGGGGTGTGATTAATCGTCATTTTAATCAAGATGTTGAAATCACGATTGGCGAGATGAACGAGAAAACCCATCTGTGGCAAATCCATGTCGCCAGCGACAGAGCCGCGGGCGCGGACTATCAATACAATGCCGCCACAGGGGATATCCATCTGTTAGTCGACATTCCGGCCAGCATTCCAGCGGATCAACTCTCGCCGCGCCAATCAATCGTGTATACCGCGCGGGACGGGGTGAAAATCCAAGCCTATTTAACACTGCCTAAGGGTAAACAGACGCAGCTGCCGACCATTATCCTGCCCCACGGCGGCCCTTGGGCACGGGATTTTTGGACGCTCGACTCGGGTTATTTCCACGCGATTGCCCAGTTTTATGCCAACCGTGGCTATGCGGTGTTGCAACCTAACTTCCGTGCATCGACAGGGTTCGGTAAGAAATTCTTAAACTTGGGTAACAATAATTGGGGGATTGGCAGCATGCAGCACGATCTCACCGACGGTGCCAACTACTTAGTGGCGCAGGGTATTGCCGATAAACAACGTTTAGGGATCTTCGGTGCCTCCTACGGTGGCTATGCGGCGCTGTCTGGCGCGACCTTTACGCCTGACTTGTACCAAGCGGTGATCGCCTATGTAGGGCCATCGAGCCTAGTGACGCTGATGAATTCCTTCCCCGACTACTGGCGCCCCTATTTAGGCCAATGGTTTGAGTCGGTAGGTGACCCACAGATTGCCGAGCAAAAGCAAGATATGGAAAAACGCTCGCCAATTAACTATGTCGATAACATCAAGGCACCATTGATGCTGATCCAAGGGGCGAATGACCCACGCGTCACCCAAATAGAATCGGACAATATCGCTAAGAAGATGTACCAAAAGTCTTTGCCTGTTAAGTACATACTTGCAAAAGATGAAGGGCATGGATTCAGTAAGCGAGCCAATAAACTGGCCTCGATTGTCGCCACCGAGCAGTTTTTTGCTGAGCACTTAGGTGGGCGTGTCGACACCAATGTGAATCCTGAAATCCTAAAACACTTGGACGGTTTAAACGTCGATATCAATAAACTCTAACGCGCTAAGGGCAAGCTAAGGCTTGCCCTTTTTATTGTGCCTTTATCACTCGGCGACCACGGCATCGACGGCGGCGGGTAGACGTAGCTCCACTCGAGTCAATAACTTAGTATCATCCACCACGAGATTAGCCTCGCCCTTTTGCGCCCGAGCAAACAAACGGGCCGCATAGGTGCCTATGCCTAGCCCCTCAGCCTTGCCTTGAGTGACATATTTTTCCCAAAACTGTTCACGGATATCGACGGGCACGGCGCCTGTGTTTTCAATAGCGATCAGTACATCACCTTCCTGGCGCGATAGCGAAATCGCCACCTTAGTCTTAGGGCGCGCCGCCTCGAAGGCATTTTTTAGCAGATTGAACAGCATAGGATGGCAGAGCTTAGGGTCGCCCATCACATCGAAGCTGCTGCAAGGGTCTTCGTCGGGTAACAAATACGCCACTAACTGTTTGCTGTGAAAGGTTAGCTGCGCCGCCTGCAGCAACTGCTTAAGCATCTCATGCACCGAAAACCATTCGGCATCCAAGGCATATTGCCCCGCCTCGATACGCAGAATATCCGAGGTCAAATTCACGGTGTTGATCGACTGTAGGGCCAATTCATCGACCAAATTAATCTTGGGCAGCCACTCCTTAGGACAGCTTTTATCCTGCGCGAGCTTTTGCGCCAGCGCGCTGATGGTCGCCAGCGGATTTTTAAGATCGTGGCTCATGATGCCATCGGCATTGTCTTTGAGTTGTGCCAGACGCTGCATCTCGTCGCACTCTTGCTGTAATGCCCGCTGACGCTGCATTTGTGCTAGCACATTCGCCAGTTTGAGCTTTAAGATCTCTGGCTGTACTGGCTTAGTAAGGTAATCTATCGCGCCGCCTCTAAGCCCCTGTAGATGATGCTCAACCTCGCCGAGGGCGCTGACAAAGATCACTGGGATCTGCGCCGATTTAGGCTCAGATCTCAAGGCTTGCAGCACTTGATGCCCATCCATCTCGGGCATCATCACATCTAACAACACCGCATCGGGCGGCGTCGCCGATTGGCAAATCTTTAGCGCCGCCTTACCGTCCTTGGCAAACAGCACCTTATATTCGTCATTTAAGAGCCCCGCCATAAAGGCCAGATTATCCGGCATATCATCGACTACCAGCACCACATTCAAGGCGGGCGCGGTTTCAGTTGTCGCCGTTGTTTCTACTTTGGCCGCCATCGCTGAAGATAGCGCAACTTGAGGGCGTTTATGCCGACGCGTGAGCGCCTGTAACACTCTGCCCTGCAAGGTTTTAGAGTTAAAAGGCTTAGCGATAATGTCTGCGACATGGTATTTCATTGCCACGTCCACTAAACCTCGATGGGCATTGGCCGTCACGAGGATAATGGGTAAGTCCCGCCATTTTTCCTGCTGGCGCAGACTCTCGAGTAACTCTTGGCCATCGCCATCGGGCATGCTCCAATCCAGCAGCAACAACTCGACCTGATGACGCTGTAAGACATCCAAGGCTTGGCGACCACAATCGGCCTGTAACACTTGACCAAAACCGAGTTGCCGCAGCTGCTCGGCCATAATCTTACGCAGGGCATCCATATCCTCGACGATCAAACACTGCATCTGACCTAACTGCATACTTCCTCCTGCGCTAATTTAAGTGTGTGCAGTCGCGTTAATGCCTGTTCAAAATCAAACAGTTCAACATCCATTTTTAACTGTTTAAGCACACTCGCCTGGGACTGAAACTGCGGCGCATGGATAAGCTTATTCACCCATTCCAAGGCATTGGTGTTGTATTCCAGCAGGCTGTTTTCTAATTGCTCCATCAGCCCACTTAAGGCGTCATCATCCAGACAGATTTCATCCTTAGTGCTGAGCTGTTGATGCCAAAGATCCAAGCCATTGACCAAACACTGTAATTCGGTTTGTAGCGCCAACAGTTGATCGTGTAACTCCACGGTAAAACTCTGCTGCGCCGAGTGGCATTGCTGCTCGAGTTCACCGGCTTGGCGGCTGATCTCCACCGCCCCAACATTGGCGGCAACGCCCTTTAAGGTGTGCAAGCTTAAGCGCAGCTCATCGGCATTTTCGTCCTGCCAAGCGCGCTGTTGCTGCCCGAGCAGTGTCTTGCTGGTGTTGATAAATAGCCCCAACAAATGGCTGTAGAGCGACTCATTGTGATCGCAAAGCGCAAGACCATTGTGAGTCTGTAAGCCATCGAGCTGCGGCAGGCCATGGCCTGTGCTCGCTCGCTTTAATACCAAGGGTACAGGTTTACGCTGCTTTGGCGTTATCCAGCGCGCCATCACAGTGTAGAGATCCTTCACATGCACAGGTTTAGTGATTTGGTCATTCATCCCCACCGCCAGCGCTTTTTCAATGTCGCCGGACATCGCATTGGCCGTCATGGCCAAAATCGGCAGATTGGCAAATTCAGGCAATTCGCGGATCCTGCGAGTCGCCTCGTAACCATCGAGCACTGGCATCTGGCAATCCATAAGCACACAGTCGAAGTACTGCTGCTCAATGCGCTCAATGGCCTCAAGCCCATGATTCGCCACAGTGACATTCACGCCCGCTTGGCGTAATAGCTCTACCGCCAGCTCCTGATTGAGCTGATTATCCTCAACCAGTAACACCTCAGCCCCCGCTAACTGAGTCTTCAGGGCGTGCAGAGAGTGGTCCTGCTGCACCTGTCTGCCATGCTCATTGTTGTGTCCCAGCAGGGATAACAGGGCATTACCTATGGCGATAGGCGTCAATGGTTTCGTTTGTGACAGCACCCTTGGGTTATTTTCAATCAGCGGCCTTAGGGTGTCTTGGTCACTGAGGTTACCAATCAGCAGCATCCGCGAATCGGGATTGGCCATTAGCGCAGCCAGTAACGCTGGGCTAAATGCACTGTAATCACAGAGCACAAGCTGGCGTGAGTCTGAGTGGTTAAGCGATTCAATCACGCTATCAGGGTCGGCCACTGAGACCTGCATTTGGGCCGATATCCCATGTTCTGTGAGTAACGTTTCTAATCTAGGGTGCAGCCCGACTAACTTAGCGGTTTCGCCCGCTAAGGCATCGAATAGCGACTTAGGCTCATAGGTATCTGCACAGTTGAGTGTGATCCTGAGGTAGAAGCGGCTACCCACACCAAACTCACTCTCGCACCACACCTCGCCGCCCATCAAATGGGCGAGACGCTTACAAATGGCCAAGCCAAGCCCGGTGCCGCCATACTCCCGAGAGGTCGAGGCATCGACTTGTTCGAATGAGCCAAATAGCATCCCTTGTTTTTGCTCGGGAATACCAATGCCAAAATCTTCCACGCAGAAGGTCAGTTCGACCTCATCCCCCTGTTGCGTACTCTGACAACTTAACACCACACTGCTGTCATCATGGGAAAACTTGACCGCGTTATTGCAGTAGTTGATCAGGATCTGCCCCAAGCGCAGGCCATCACCATGGTAATAACGGGGCAGCTCGGGCGGCAGATCGAAGATAAACGCCATGTTTTTCTCTTCGACCTTGTAACTCACCACATTGGCCAAGTTAGACAGCACATCGTCGAGATCGAATACAGTGCATTCGATATCCATCTTCTCGGCCTCAATCTTGGAAAAATCCAAAATATCGTTGAGTATGCCCAGCAGCGAACCTGCGGCTTGATGCACCTTGCCCACATAATCCCGCTGCTTACTGTTCAGCTCTGTCTGTAGCACGAGATACGACATCCCCAGAATCGCATTCATCGGCGTGCGGATCTCGTGGGACATATTCGCTAAAAAGTCCGACTTGGCGTGGTTCGCAGCCTCAGCCGCCTCTTTGGCAATGGCCAGTTCGTCCTGAATCGACTTAGTGTCGGTAATGTCTAAGGCCCAACAAAGGTTAGCATTTTGGCCATCCTGCACTGTGTGATAGGAGGTCAGCAGCACATCGCGGCGCTGGCCATGGGCATCAAACAGTTGCGTCTCAAATACGGTACTGTCTTGGCTTAAATCCAATTCGCGGATATGGCAACGGTAGTCATCGGGCTGCACAAAAATCCGATAAACCGATTGCCCCACCTCTAGCCCCGTCATCTCGGTAATTTGCTCATTCACATAACGGCAAACCCCTTCGATACAGATCCAGACACCGATCGGGCTTCTACCTAACACGTGTTTGAGCAGATCCCGCTCACGTTCGAGCAAAGCATTCATCAGCTTTCGTTCCGACAGATCGTGATAAGTGCCCAATACAAACAGGGAGCCATTGAGCTCAATGCGCTTAAGCGTGACCTCAACATTGACGATTTCCGCCATTGAGGTCACAAAATCGGCTTCGAATCGCAACTGCCCCTGGTCCAGTACAGTCTGTAGACGTTGCTCGAACAGGGTCTCGCTGTCGGTTTCGCCCAAGTGCGGTGGATAATAAACTAGAGTGCGACGACCAATAAGCTGATGTTTATGCTGATATTTAAGTAGTGATAACAGGGCTGAGTTACATTCAATAATCACCCCTTGCCTATCGGTAATCACACAGGCGTCGACCGCCGAGTCGAATAAGGCTTGGAATTTATTCATACTCAGGCTGAGCTGCTCTTCGGTGTGGATCCGCTGTGCGATATCTTTATTTAACCTTCTGTTTCGCAAGCTAAACATCAGCAGAACAAGCACGACTGCCACGGCAATTCGCACAGCCCAGTCAAATACTTGCTGCTTCTTGAGCCCCAGTTCATATTGCACGTTTACCCAGCGGTGCTGAATTTCACGTACTTTATCCTGGGGGATTTGAGCCAGAGCCTTATTTAAAATGCTCTGTAGCTCGGGCCAATCCTTACGCACCCCCATAGAGATACCAAAGCGGTAGTCACTGGCAGACACAATTTGCAGTCGATTAAACTGTGGCGATTGCAATAAGTAAGCAGTGCTTGGGAAATTCACAAAGGCAGCATCGACTTGGTGTTGCTTCACCGCCGTTAACGCTTGCTCAAGATTTTCAAAGGGGATAAGGACGATTTCAGGATAATCTTCAAGCAGTTGCGTTTGTGTCACATCGCCCGAAACCACACTGACTGACTTGCCCTTTAGCTGCTCTAAACTGCTAGGATGCTCTCCATCGACATGGGTGACTATCACTGCCGGATATTGATTGATGGCATCGGTAAATAACATCCATTGTTCACGGCCAGCATTGGCCGAGGCCAGCGATAACATATCCACATCGTGCCGCTTAAATTCATCGATGACTTGCTGCCAAGAACCTTCGTTATAGGTTTGGAAGATCAGCGGTACGACGCGGCTGATCTCGGCGAGATAATCCGCCATCATGCCACGGTGGATGCCGTTTTCATCAATAAAATCAATAGGGGCGGAATGAGGATCTATCCCAACCTTGACGATAGGATTGTTGTTGATAAAGGCCCTTTCCTCCACGCTTAGCAGAGTCATAAAGCGGTGAACATCCATATTCGGGATTAAGCTGCCTAAGCGAAAATCCACCAAAAACAGATTCGTATTCAGCGCAAGAGACACCCGAGAAAAGTCAGGTTGCAGTGAGTCAAAATCGAGTAACTCATAGTAATCGTTATAGTTATTGGGGCTGATGATCAAAGGCAAAACCTGAAACTCGAAGCCCTTAGCGCGAGTATCCACTCCATTTAAATAATCAAATAGCAGCACAAGGCCAAAGGCGCCTTGAAACTCCACCCCGCCGACACCCGCGGCGACAGTGCCCTTTTGGATCCCTTGTGCCAATTGATGATTCCAACTTAGCGAACCAATATGGGGCATAGGGCGCGAAGTATCAGCTTCGGCCTCATGGGTCACCGCCATGGCCATAGTAGTGTTCATTGCAATCACGGTATTAATATTAGGATCTTGCTGTATCGCCTTAAGGTAAGCGTCACGCGCCGCCGAAGCGCTCCAATCGGTATTAACGACCTTGAATTTGGCATTGGCAAATTGCTTGCTCACGGAATTTTTGAGTTCAGCGGTACGCTTTTGCACATCGAGATTGTCTTTACTTCCCGCGAGTAGCAACAGGTTCATCTGCTCGGAGCTGGCTTCCTCCTCAAACATTTTTTCGAGCAGATTTTGCCCCAGATTACTGCTATTCATCGTCACCTTACCGACCCAGTTAGGATTTTGGGTTCTTAAGGCCAATGAGCTTTGGGAAAACTCGGAGTTAATGGTCACTACAGGGATATTGTTGCGTTTGGCCTCCACTAAGAGGTCCTGCCCCATACCCAAGATAGGGACAAAAATAATCCCAGCAACGGCGCTATCTATCGCCTCATGCCCCAGAGTGAGTAAGGTTTCCGGTGTGCCATCGCCGTAGACGATGTCGAGCTGGATATTAAGATCCATGGCGGCAATCTTGGCAAACTTAGCGACTTGATTCCAAAAGGGTCTATCCGCCTCCAAAATCATACTCACCCTATGGCTATGGGCGAGTTTTTGCGCCGGCGTCAATTGGGATAAAGCCTGACGATGCTCTTGCTGTGACATCTCATTGGCAGCAACCGTATTTGGCCATAAGCACAGTAAAGACGCCGACAGGCTCAAGAGACAGGCAAAATACCCCAGCGAGGAGATAACGCGCACGCTAGGTTTTACGCTTTGACGCTGGCCGCCAATGGCCGTAAAGATGTGTCGAATGGCCTTATCTAAACGACCCGAAAGAATGCCAAAAACGGCCATAACTTTTCCTCTTAGGTTAAGTTTCTTACCGTCCCGCTGGTATGAATGGTGTACTTAAGAATGAGAACAGACGAAATGCGAACGCTAAAACACTGTGGATTCAATTGAACCCGAGGTAACGGATGGAACAGGCTTGGCCATTTGATCCATGAGGCCAATGGCACCTTAGCTCATAAAACAGGCAGTAATTGTAGAAAAAACCACTCACACTAAAAAGCATTAATCCCTAAAAGTGTGAACAAAACAGATCAAAAGATACAACGTGATACATTTTTTTGGGTTATTATCTGGTCAGAACAAGATTTAACCAGCTGTTAAATCCGTTATCTTATTTTCCGTCAAGCTCATAGCTACCGCCATCATATAACCTGAACGATGAAAACATAGCCATCATAATTTTATGATGATTTTCATATTGTTATAAAACACTTTCATGGAATTAAGCAGCACTACCCGCCTAGTTTGGCACTGGCATTAACGGGGACGAATTGGGGTTTTCTCAGTCTCGCCACCGGATTAATACGGGAAACAAACCGACTCAGTAGAGGCGAAACCATGACTTCACTTGTCACTAAACCCATATTATTAGTGGTGGATGATACACCCGATAATATCCAGATTATTCACGGGATCTTGTCAGATCAATACACGATCCGCGCCGCAACCTCAGGTGAAAAGGCGCTTAAACTGGCCAGCACCCATCCCCTCCCAGAGCTTATCTTACTCGATGTGATGATGCCTGAGATGGACGGCTTCGAAACCTGCCGCAGACTCAAACGCGATCCTGTGACCAGCAAGATCCCCGTGGTGTTTGTGACCGCCAAGACAGATACCATAGACGAGCAAACCGGGTTTGAACTCGGCGCCGTGGACTATATTTCCAAACCCATCAGCCCAGCGGTACTCAAGGTTCGGACTCAAACCCATTTAGCCTTGAGCAATCAGGCAAGGCAGCTCGAAGCACTGGTTCAGCAACGAACCCAAGAGCTTGAATCGACGCGCCATAAGATTATTCAAAAGCTTGGGCTGGCGGCAGAATATCGGGATAACGAAACGGGATTACATATCTCCCGCATGAGCCATTATGGGCGCATTCTGGCCGAGCAAGTCTGCGACTCCCAAGCTTGGTGTGAGATGTATTTTACGGCGCTGCCGATGCACGACATTGGCAAAATTGGTATCCCAGATTCGATCCTATCGAAACCGGGTAAGTTAACCGATGATGAGCGCCAGCAAATGCAGCAACATACCAGTTTTGGCGCGCAGATCCTTGATGACGAAAACGATCCCTTGTTATCCCTTGCGCAGGAAATCGCGCTCTACCACCATGAACGTTGGGACGGAACAGGTTATCCCCACAGACTGGCGGGTGAGCAAATTCCTTTAAGTGCCCGCATTGCCGCCATCGCCGATGTCTTCGATGCACTCACCTCAGACCGTCCCTATAAAGTGGCCTGGAGTACACAAAAGGCATTTGATTATATTGAAGAAAATGCTGGCACTCAGTTTGATCCTAAACTCACTCGCGCCTTTATCGAGTGCAAAGCGCAGGTACTAGAAGTACAGCAACGCTTTGCAGAGCCCAAAACAACCACTGTTGTCGCTTGAATGCCTGACTAAAGTGGGAGCAAGAGGTAAACTCATAGTCATAGGGGCTAGAGATGGGGCTAATAGATGAATCCAGCAAAGGTAGTGCGCAACGAGGTAAAGCGATTAACAGATTTACCCAATATTGGTAAGGCCTGCGCAGCAGATTTACGATTACTCGGCATCGAGAGCCCAGAACAACTGTTAGGGCAAGATCCCTACGAAATGTACTCACGTATCAATAGATTAACTGGGCAAATCCAGGATCCCTGCATGCTGGATGTGTTTATATCTGTCACCCGCTTTATGGCGGGTGACGACCCTAAACCTTGGTGGTATTACACCGAAGAGCGTAAACAAGCGCTCACTCAGCTCTAGCTTGAATGACCTTGCTCCCTTGGGGATTCAAGGGATTCGGTCACCAGCGTATGATCAGGCTCATCCCTTAACCACTCGCGCCAGATAGCAATCAGCAACGCCATCAATACCGGGCCGACAAACAGGCCAACGAACCCCATGGTTTTCACCCCGCCAATCAGCCCGAAGAAGGTCGGCAGGAAGGGCAATTTGATTGGCCCGCCCACCAGATTAGGCCTTAGGGTTTTGTCGACAATAAACAGCTCGATACTGCCCCATAGGAATAAGCCCACTCCCGCCGTCATATCGCCGGTGCCGACTAAATACAGTGAGATCAGGGTGAACATGGTTGGCGCGCCGCCGGGCACTAAGGCCATAAACGCGGTCAACACCCCAAAGGCCACGGCCGAAGGCACGCCGGCAATCCAGTAAGCAATCCCCAACACTATGCCCTCGCCGATGGCGATAAGCGTCATGCCGATAACGGTTGAGCTCACAGTCGCAGGCACCACACGGGAGAACCGATGCCAGCGTGCAGGAAGAATGCGCTCGCCGACAATATCCAGCTGTTTGGCGACAGACTCGCCATCTTTATATAAGAAAAATAAGGTGATCAGCATAAACAGCAAGGTCAGCAACAGACCTAAGGTATTCCAACCCAATTGCAGTACCCAGCGGGAAATACCACTCAGATTCTGACCGCTAATGGCACTGACTATCTTGCCCAGTTCATGGGGTTCACCGATAAACTGCTGCCATTGCAGGGTAAGCCACTCGCCAATCCAAGGTAAATCCTTAATCCACAGCGGCACGGGAGCGCCATGCTGGTTGGCATACACCAGCCACTCCACCCAGGCTTTAATTTCTTGTAATGCATAGGAAAATACAAAAATCAGCGGCGTGATAAGCCCAACAATAATCAAGACTAACGCGATTGTGGCAGACAGCGCCGAGCGACCACCGCATTTAGCCATTAATTTTTGGTACAACGGCCAACTGGAGAAGCAGACGATCAGGGCGGCCAAGGCGGGAACTAAAAAATCGATAAAAAAGAAAACACCAGCACACAGCAATAAAATCAATAGGGTACGACCCACCGCAGCATTACTGATAATCTGTGCCATCCACATACTCCCACAATAGAATCCAACAACAAGGTGGAAAACTCGGCAGAATGCCAAGCAACAACCAGCCTTTGGGCGTTCCCCATTCTGTGAGCCAGTTTATTGCGCAGTGCTTTCCATGGGCAACGACATTTAACTAAAGCGTGAGTAGTGTATCAGTGGTGCTGACATCCCCAAAGGCCTTCGAATGTCTCGAAGGCCAAATGGCTGAATCCCTATGGCGCGGCCTTGAGCCTAGCGACAATTTTATCTGGCTGGCTAAAATCGGTAATACGCTCAATGACTTTACCGTCTTTCACCCAAAGCAATGTCGGGATATTGCGGATACTAAAGTGATTAAACAACACGCCTAATTCATCGATACTGAAATCAACGCGTGAAGGATAGAGCTGTTTAAAATCGGCGAGGGCTTTATCGTCCGTCCACAGATGATTCACCACCCCATGCCAGGCTTTGTTCGGCAGCTGTTGCGCTAGCTTGTCTAAATCTTTCTGAGCGGCAACACAGGCCTTAGACATTTCAGGACGGCTCTCAGCCAAATACCAATCACACCAAGTGGCGGTAAAAAACAGTAAATGCTCACCTTGCTCCCAAGGTTTCAGCAACTTAGCCGTTTGTTCAGGGCTTGGCGCATCAGTGGTTTGTGCGGTGAGTTCTTGGCCATTGGCCAACATATCGATAAATTTATCGAGGTTCGCATCCGACTCATGGCTAGTGTAAACCACCTCGCCTGCGCGATTGATTAACACGCTATAAGGCGTCCCGACCAAGCCTAAAGCCACACCCAATTCGCCCTCGTTATCCAGCCAGACAGGCATAGTCAGACCGAAACGAGAGATGACTTCGGCAATCTTAGACTGTTCTTCGTTGATATTGATATTCAGGGCGAGGATATTGACCTTGTCCTGATACTTTTTCTGCAATTCCTCAAAATGCGGCATCTGCTCCATGCAGGGCTGACACCAGGTAGCCCAAAACTTAAGGTAAATCGGTTTATCGCCAGCGATGTTTTTTAAGGAGGTTTGCTGTTGATCTGGATAGGTTTTTAACACTATATCTTGATAGCTTTTATCGGCAGCAAAAGTAGAAAAACTGATAAGGGCGAGGCAGGTAACTATGATTCGACGTAACAACATTAGCGTTATCCTTTCAGGTAGAGATCGCTCGCAACCACAAGGGTTGGTCGTGATATTCAGCCAGTGACATAAGCAATTACTGAGAACAAATACCAAGTGAAACTGAGCGGCATGGAAAGACTGAGCCGCCCGGCCGCCAGTATAAATGAATAGGCCTATATTTTAGCCATGTAAAATATAAGCCTATTTGAGCAGAATCGACTCACTGATTGCACCGAGATAGCGAACTTATATTCTTCTTGCTACGACGCCTTATCTAACACAACACTTAGGGTTAAGGTATCGGCTAACGCTTGAGGATCCTCGACGACTAAGTTCACTACAGTCAATGACTCAGGTAATTGCCCCATAGCGCCGTAATAAACTTGAGGCTGCTTAAATATCAGCTGCGCATTCGCCTCACCACGGCCTAAGGTCAATATTTCAGGCGCGTCACTAGGCGTAACATCATCCTGTGAAGCCTGCGACACAGGACTGCTAAAGTGTCCTAATTTCAGTTCACTAATCTGCGTGAAATCAACGGCCATAAAGCCCCACATACCGTTATTAATGATGAGCTTATCTGCCCTTTGGTAGAGCGAGTAATAACGACTGATCCGATAATTCGCCGCCATTAATAGGATGGAATACAAAAGCAAACCTGAAATAAATAGAGCCGCTATATGGCTTATCCCATCGAGTAAACTGTAGCTCACCGCAGAAGCAGCCATTAACCCCACGATGACAACCAAGACATGCCAAGGCTTAGCGCTGAACAAGTTGAGTGAGCCAATGGCCTCTGGGTGGCAACGGGAAAAGTAGGGAATGGCGTAATACCAACTGGCGGGCTCAGTGGCGAGGATTAAACCCAATGTTAGCCTCTTCTCATCGGGTATGGGCGGCAAATCAGACTCTGACGGCTTGTTGGGATTAATTGACTCTCTTTTTACCGTTTCAGCACTAGGCTCTGGCTGCGCCATTGCAGCAAACTGCTCAACGATAGTTAATCTTGGATCCCCCGATGCCTTTCTCGCCTGCCATAACCCCTTAATAATGCTCACCATCAAGTACAGCTCGATAAGGAGTAATACCGCAATAATGGGGTAACGTAGCCAAGCGATAAACTCGAAATACTCAGCCACTTCATGCGGATAGCTAAGCCTCGCCATCAGGCTACTCAAACTTAACACAACCAACATCTTCCAGGGCTTTTGCGCACCTATTTTGATAATCCAATACCAATAAAGCACTGGCAACAACACAAAATAGAGTGCCGTCACTACGGCTAAGGATAAGGCTTCACGCGTGTTTGTAAGCTGCTCAGGCAGCAAATGAAAGCCTAGGACATATACCGCAATCGTCAGTAACAGAAAGGCAATGCGGTATTTAACTTGGCGTCTAAGTCGGATTTTTAGCATTTAACATCCCTATCAACGAGCATATTCAACTTAGGGATGTGACTCGATAACCCTCATCCCCATGATAATGAACACCAAACTCCTCAATTGGCTTAGTGGTGATATGGGGTGCGACGGCCATGGAGACAAGGTTGAGTGAGAAATAATCAGCCAGATAATGCTCCCATCAAGCCTAAAGCCAATTGCCGCGTCAGCTCGGCTGCAGGAATACTTTGGCAGCCACTGGCATTTTGTCCGCACCACAGCGGGCTAAAATCTCCAAATCCTTGTCGCTCCGCCGCCGCTCTTAAGCCTGCAACCGCCGAGGATGCCAAGGGGAAATCGGGCACAGCCTCATTTATCGGCCCCATCTCGGCCATAAAACGATTCACTATGCCGCGGGCGGGTCGACCAGAAAATAAATTAGTCAGTGCCGTATGCTGCGCGGCGTCGCTTTGCAGCGCCTCACGATGAATGCTGCTGGTATTGCACTCGGGGCAGAGTAAATAGGCTGTTCCCACTTGCACCGCCGAAGCACCCATTGCCATGGCAGCGCGCACTGTGGTGGCATCGACAATGCCGCCGGCGGCAATCACCGGAATATCCACCGCCGCAATCACCTGCGGTAATAGGCTAAAAGTCCCCAACTGCTCGGTTAAATCCTCGGATAAAAAGTGCCCTCTGTGCCCACCCGCCTCTAGACCTTGGGCAATAATCGCATCGGCGCCGCGAGCCTCGAGCCAAAGTGCCTCCTCGACTGTGGTCGCCGTGGAGATAACTTTTGAACCCCAGGATTTGATTTCCAGCAGCAACTCTTCATCGGGCAACCCAAAATGAAAACTCACCACCTCGGGCTTAAATTTGGCTAACACCTCGGCCTGCGCCTTGCTGTAGGGGGTGCGCTGGGCGCCAGCGGGCTGCGCATTCGGGTCGAGATTAAATTCAGTGAAATAAGGCGAGAGCTGTTCGAGCCAAGCCGCTTGCTTGGCCGCCTGCGGTAAAGGCTCACTATGGCAAAAGAAATTCACATTGATAGGTTTAGTGGTATTGCTGCGGATTTCGGTTAACTCAGCCTCAAGCGCCTCGAGGGATAGCATGGCGCAGGGCAAGGAGCCCAATCCACCTGCCTGCGATACTTCAATCGCCAGTGCACTACCCTGCACGCCCGCCATCGGGGCTTGAATAATCGGAAACTGGATCCCAAACAATTGTGTTAGTCGGCACGGCATACTTCACCTCCATTGAATAAATCCTGTAGCGACTCGCGCCTGTTTTGCTTACCGCGAATACGGCGATAAGCGAGCGGCCGAGTACGAGTTGTCACAATCTACCAGAAAAATGCATACGACATACAGCATTTGGCCGACAGTGAAAAATTGGCACTTTAAATCGGCCCTTTAAATTGGATGATAAAATGTCATCATTTAATGGATATTTCAGTCTAATTAAAAACAAAAATAATATAACTAAAATAACAATGACATTTGTATCAAAGTAAAAAACACTTATCGAAACTTCCTAAAAAATCACGTGATATCCGCCGCATTCACCAATTAAAAAACTATTTAGGGATATTTAAATCCCTTATGATTCGCCCCCATTTTTTGGAGGCCATAATGTTATTAAAATCCAGTCTATTTTCGACGACCATCATCCATCGACTCATTCTTTGTTTACTACTCGCGCTCACCACAACCGTTGCCCACGCAAAAGATGATGATAAGGATGATGAAATCACCCTAGGTCGAACCCTGTTACTCGGCATAGGTGATCATCCTGCCACCATCCCGCTTATCATTTGCAGACAAGCAAAGTACATTAAAATCAAGGCAGAAAGAGATGTCAGCGTTGATCGCGTCGTAGTGACCTATGGGGATGATAAAACCCGTACCGTTCGCTTTGATACCGATATCGAAAAGGATAAACACTCGGAGTGGAAATCACTCGGTGCGCGCCGCTGTGTGAAAAAAATTGAGGTATATGGAAATTCAGACCGCAGTAAAGCCGGAATTAAAGTCATCGGCAAAAAGTAGTGATGAATTAATAGTTCCCCCATTAACTTCGATTTGATGAAATAGTGAATGCGAGCACTCAATAAATGATCTTTCGTGCAATATTGCTGTTATTAATCGGTTTAAATTTAACGGCGTGTGTCACCTTTCCCACGCCAGAATCGGCACAGGTTAAAATATTATGGGAAAACTCTGTCGCCATCGAAAACTGTACCTATAAAGGCACTGTCATTGGTTCACAGGGACATTTCTATGACTATTGGTTACACAGTGATAGGGATATGGTGTGGGGCACACTCAACGAGCTGCGTATCAAAAGCCATGCACTCGGCGCAGATACGGTTTACCTCTATCAACCGCTTAAGTTTTTAGGCTCAGTGACTATGATGGGGAATGCTTACCAATGTGCAGAGACTCAATCTTCAGAGACCAAAGCTTCTGACGCTCTAGATTCAACAAGTCTGCCGACGCAGATAAATAGCGCATCAAGACAGTAGCTTGAGTGTGAGCAGGCTTTTGATGAGTTTGAGCGGCTATCAGGCGACACGCCTGATAGCACTCATATAAGCGGAGAGGAAAACTTAAAACAGGTAATCGGCGCCTAAACCAACAAACAGTGCTAATCCCGCCCAGTTATTGTTGAGGAAGGCTTTAAAGCAAGGAGCTCTTTCGCGGCCAAAAATCAACATCTGTTGGTAAGTGCTAAAACCAACAAAGGTCAGTAATCCTAGACCATAGAGCAGGCCACGGTCGGCACTCCAACCCGCGGCGATAAAACACAGCAGCGCGGCAAATTGAAATAACCCAATGATTTGACGGTCGTATTGGCCAAACAGAATGGCGGTCGATTTGATACCGACTTTTAAATCATCATCCCTATCGACCATGGCGTACATAGTGTCGTAGGCCACAGTCCAGAACCAATTGGCGGCAAATAACCACCAAGCTTCAATGGGCACTTCACCGGTTTGCGCCGCATAAGCCATGGGAATCGACCAGCTCCACACCACGCCCAAAAACATCTGCGGCATGTTCGTTACCCGCTTAGTAAAGGGGTAGATAATGGTGAGGATAATGCCGACAACAGAGAGCTTAACCACTAACCCATTGAGCAGTAAGACTAAACCAAAAGCGGCCAGACCTAAGATCACAAACAGCAATAGCGCTTCTTTGGTGCTGATTTCGCCACTGGCGAGGGGACGGGATTTAGTGCGTTCAACGTGGGAATCGAGGTCGCGGTCGGCATAGTCGTTAATAATGCAGCCACAGGCGCGCATGATCACCACACCGATAATAAAGATAATCAACACTTTAATATCGGGCATTCCACCCGCAGCTAACACCAGCGCCATTAAACAGGGCCAGAGCAATAACAAGGTGCCGATAGGACGGTCGAGTCGAGTCAGGCGGGAATACACGTCCCACTTCTGCTTTAGATTCATTAACTAGCTACTCCCAAACCTAATTTTTTATCTCGGTTGCTAGGCTAAGCATCATATACCCTAGCCACCTTTTAAGCGAATTTGTGCAGACTCAAGCTGTCACAAAATCATGACATTGGCGTCAATCAACGCGCCTCTAAACGCGCGTAGGCGACCACCAGCCACTTACTGCCAAAATCACTAAAATTCACCTGCACTCGCGCCTGCGCGCCACTGCCCTCAAAGTTAGTCACTTTGCCGTCACCAAATTTTGGATGATGCACTCTTTGGCCGACGCTAAAGCCAGTATCGTTGGCGACCGCCGACTTTTGCGCACTGAAGCGATTATTCGCCATCGGCGTTGACACCTGCGCCTTTAAGCGAATTTCGTCCACATATTGCGGCGGAATTTCCTTAATAAAGCGCGATGGACGGGCATAATCTTCGCGGCCATAAATACGGCGGGATTCAGCATAGGTGATATAGAGTTTTTCCATCGCTCGGGTCATGCCCACGTAACAGAGGCGGCGTTCCTCATCGAGTCTGTCGCCCTCTTCGAGCGCCATCTTACTCGGGAAAATCCCCTCCTCGACGCCCGCCATAAACACCATGGTAAACTCCAGCCCCTTGGCCGAGTGCAGTGTCATCAACTGTACGGCATCGGTAAAGGCATCGGCCTGACCTTCGCCCGCCTCTAAGGCAGCGTGGGATAGGAAGGCGTTAAGCTCGCCCATATCCTCAAGCTCCTCTGGCATTTCGAAGGTGCGCGCCGCGGTAACGAGCTCCTCTAAGTTTTCGATACGGGCGTGGGCCTTTTCGCCTTTTTCAGCCTCGTACATGGCCTTAAGCCCCGAGGCTTGGATCACTGTGTCCGTCATCCGGTACAGCGCCATATCCTGAGTTTCTTCCTGCAGGGTGACGATAAGATCCATAAAGCCACGTACCGCAGAGGCGGCGCGGCCTGCGAGCACCTTTTCATCCAGCAAACGTAAACAAGCCTGCCACAGGGTGAGTTCCTGCTGACGGGCGGTCGAACGCAGAATATCTAAGGTGCGATCGCCAATGCCACGGGGCGGCGTATTAACCACGCGCTCGAAGGCGGCATCGTCATTTTTATTGCTGATTAGACGCATATAGCCCATAGCATCTTTAATCTCTTGGCGTTCGAAGAAGCGCAGGCCACCGTAAATACGATAGGCTAAACCTTTGTGTAATAAGGCTTCTTCGAGCACACGCGACTGAGCGTTTGAGCGATATAAAATCGCGCAGTCACTTAAATTGCCGCCTTTTTCGTACCAATCATTGATACGGCCGACAATAAAGCGCGCCTCGTCCATTTCGTTAAAGGCGCAGTAGAGGGAAATCGGCTCACCATCTGCTTCGTCGGTCCACAACTCTTTACCTAAACGCTCGGGGTTATTGGCGATAAGGGCGTTCGACGCCTTCAAAATATTGCCCTTGGAGCGATAATTTTGCTCGAGGCGAATCGTAGTAGCCGTCGGGAAATCCCGCAGGAAACGGTGCAGGTTTTCAACCTGAGCGCCGCGCCAACCATAAATGGATTGGTCGTCGTCACCCACTATCATCACGTTGGCAGTTTGGCCGGCCAACACACGGATCCACGCATATTGGATGGCGTTGGTATCCTGGAACTCGTCCACCAGAATATGCTTAAAACGCTCCTGATAATGCGCCAGCAGATGCGGTTTATTGAGCCACAGCTCGTGGGCACGCAGCAGGATTTCGGCAAAGTCGACTAAGCCCGCGCGGTCGCAAGACTCTTGATAAACCTGATAAATCTTCAGCAGGTTTTGCTCAATCGGAAAACCACCCGCATCGATATGCTTGGGCCGTAATCCTTGGTCTTTCTTGCCATTGATATAGGCCTGCGCCTGACGGGGAGGATATTGTTTTTCATCCAGATTCAAACTTTTAAGGATGCGTTTCAGCAAGCGCACCTGATCGTCCGAATCGAGAATTTGGAAGCTTTGCGGTAGTCCCGCATCTTGGAAGTGAGTGCGTAACAGACGATGCGCTAACCCGTGGAAGGTACCAATCCACATCCGCCCCATATTGGTGCCAGCGACCTTCTCCACCCGCTCACGCATCTCGGCTGCGGCTTTATTGGTAAACGTCACGGCTAAAATTGAGTAAGGGCTCTGCTGTTCGACCTGCATTAACCACGCGATACGGTGGGTTAATACTCGCGTTTTGCCACTGCCTGCGCCCGCAAGCACTAACATGCTGGATTGCGGTGCCGCGACAGCCTCGCGCTGTTTATCATTCAGGCCGTCTAGTAAAGAAGATACGTCCATTCTCGCCTCCAAAAAATCGAGGGGGCAGTATAACAGAAGAAGCGCCCAAGGCATGCCACGAGTTTGAGCTCAATCACAGACAATTCATTTGACTCGAGGGCCAAGTTTGGCTTGAATTGATTGATACAATTTATTAACAACTAAAGTATGACTCGATGCCAAGGGACCTGAATGCATTATTGTTTTAACGCTTTTGTGTTGGATACCCAGAACCGAACCTTGTTCTGCAATAACCAAAGGCTTCACTGCGACGAACGCGTTATCCTGTTACTCGCACAGCTAATCGACGCCTATCCCGCCCATTGCGATCAGGCCTGCTTGCTCGAACACATCTGGCCCAATACCGTGGTGAGCAGTTGGTCGGTCGCAAGATTAATCTCGGATACCCGTAAACTATTCGAGTCAGCGGGCCTTAAGGTGCCCATCATTCAAACCTTGCATGGCCGAGGGTATCGGCTCTCCCCCGATATCGCCGCCATTATTCGCTCCGATGCCGTTGCCAATAGTTTTACCGCTCAAGACCACTCACTCGCAATAACAGATAACGCCACCAGCGCAGCCAACTCGAATACACTTCAACCCGCGCAAAAAAAGCCCTATTTCACCCTGCCAGGATTAGTCTTGATTGGTATCTTGTCGAGCGCAGTGCTTGCCCTACTCTTTTATAACCAAATCGAACGCAGCGGCCCATTAGTGTTGGCCGAGCCGCAAAACGTAAAAGCACGCATATTGTGGGTCGATGATCACCCTGAAAATAATCAGGCCGAGCGCCAATTTTTAGAGCAAAAAAAGATTGGGGTTTACACCACCAAAACCAGCAGCGATGCACTCACACTGCTGAGTTTATATAGCTACGATGCCATTATTACCGATATGGGCCGGGGCTCGGATCCCCTCGCGGGCCTAAAACTCATGCAGGCAATCCGCGAGCGCGGCATCAACACGCCCATTTACCTCTATACCATCATGCCCTCCGAGGCGCTAAGACAAAAAGCCCAGGAACATGGCGCGCAGGATATTGCCGTCGAAGCCGAAGACTTATATCAACACTTGATGCCGCTTATCCGTTATGCCGATGAAAGGTCGGAGTAAAACTGTTCTCAAGCAGCGTAAATCCCGCTGCAATCTATTGATAGTATTCACTTTCAAAAACATTCAATAAGTTTCAAAGACAAAATCCCTCCCGAGGATTTATATCTTGTTCAGGGTTCAGCCACTGATCCCTTCTGCATATTGCTTGCGCTCATGCCCCAAACGATAACTGACGACCATCCCGCCATGGGATAGCGAATCGTTGCTGATATTTGCTCAGTAGCCTAAAAGGAATTTACATAATGAAGCCAATCTATCGACTCACTGTTCCCATTCTCTTAGGTCTCACGCTCGGCGCCTGTGGCGGGAGTGATGATGACGATGAGGACCCTAGCCCCATCGAACCCCAGCAGTTTGCCATTAAGGGAACCGTAAAAGGGCTGACCAACACCCTAAAACTCACCCTACAAACCAATGGCCAGACAGTAGAAACCCTTTCCGTTCAAAGTGATGGCACAGATAAGGCCTTTGCATTTTCAAATATGCAGAATGAAGGCGTTAGCTTTGCCATTACCGTTAATACGCAGCCAACGGCGCAAACCTGTACCGTCGCCAATGGCAGCGGCACCTTAAGCCAAAGCAATGCCGAAACCGCCCTCGTCACCTGTGAAACCAATGCCAATGCCGAATTAACTGGGATCTTTAGGGACAGCCCAGTCGCCGGGATCCACTATCAAACCGACAGCCAGACCGATGGCACCACCAGCGATATTGGCGAGTTTCAATACTTACAGGGGGAACAAGTCACCTTTTCGGTCGGCGCGATTCAATTTCCCAGTACAGTTGCCGCGCCACTCGTCACACCCACCGAAGTTGCAGCGGGCAATGAGGTCACAAAGGTAAATATCCTGCAATTGCTGCAAACCTTAGATCAGGACTGTGATGTCGAAAATGGCATTCAAATCAAGACCTCACACCACGAGCTGCTCGCCAATACTGTGCTCGATATCAGCAGCGCCGATTTTGATAGCCAACTCAACACTGCCTTTGCCAACCTCGGCTCGGGTTTGAGTCTGATCAGCGAAGCCCAGGCCCTTAACCATTTCGATACTTCCAACCGTAATCTGCTGCTAGGTAGCTGGCTGCTGTCGGAGGGAGAAGGTCAAAGCAACATACTGACCTTTATCGACCATAGCCGTTATATATTGATCCACGAGCATGCGGGTGATGGCGATCAGGGCGCAGCCTCGGTCGAATACGGAAATTACACTTGGGATAGCGTGACAGGTAGTTTCAGTGTGAGTCTCATCGCTCAATCCGATGGTTCCGGCGGCCTGTACGATGAAAGCAGCGTCGTTAACAAGGCGATGGTAAGCCTCAACACCCTCACACTGAGCCTCACCGACAATGGTTCGTCAAGCATCACACTCATGCGTATTGAAGATGCTAGCGATGCGTTAATCGGCACCTGGCATGTGTACGATCCCGAAACCGATAACGACAGCTTTGTGACTTTCCTGCCCAATCAAGCCTATGCGATTGTGCATACCGCCAATTCCGACAGCTATGAGGGACAATCCCCCCAAGCGCAATCGGGGGAGTTTGGTCATTACGTCAAAGATAGTAGTGGCTATAAGTTTACCGCCAGTGTCGAGTCCGACGGCCCTAATGGCCTCTATGATGCACAGTCAGCCGACGCCCATCAGTTTTCGTCCATCAGCATCAGCCAATGGGGCGAGATGATGGCCACTGAAAATGGCCCAGACGGCGGTACTTTCACCTTAGATAAGGTCGGCAGTTTTGTGACTGAGTTAGTCGATAAGCCTTCTTCCGCCGCAGGTACCAGCCTTGGACGCATCACCTCGGTACGGGATATCGAAGGCTTTAGCTACGACGCCACAGTCAATCGCCTGCTGCAATTCGACTTAACCTTTGCCACAGATACACAAAACCGCTGCACCACTGAGTTCGCCAATGGCCAATGCGGCGCACGTTACAGCATGCTGGTGCAGAATGTATCCGAGAATGATATGGGGGATGTGATTGGCGAAATCAGCCTGAACGAAGTCACCAGCAATGCCCAAGTGAACAGCGATTTTTATATGACGACCGCTGGCACACTGCACTTTGCCTTTAGTGGCAGTCAGACGATGACCATCAGCCCCTTGTTAGGCAAATCTTGCCAAGGCAATCAACGCGCCTTAGTGAGTTTAACCGATACCAGCAATAACCAATCGCTTTGGTTAGTCGAGCTAACCCCAGCCGCCCTATAGCTAACGCTATCTTCCCTTTGCCGGGCTATGTTCTTCCGTAGTCCGGCATTTTTTTATTCTAAAAACTATGAAGTCTAGCGAAAACCGCAATTAGCTATCGAACTGCTTGAAATCGAGCCATATATGGGCTGATTTAATTTCAATTTATTACCTTCAATAATGATTAAGCACTTTCATTCCAGTGACACGCCGTGAATATGTCCCTATAGGCTCGACGACGGCATCTGATGTAAAAGGATTTACGAATGTCGCGATCACATGGATGTGAAAGAGCGACCATGCCGTCAACGGTCACTTTCATGACAGTGCTTAATCTTGCCAACCCCAACAGTAATCTGAACCCTTTTTTACAAGCATTCACCGTGTAAATTTAATGATGGATGGCTCGTTAGCTTGAGCGGCTTATATTCATGATGGAACAGTTTTTAATTGGCAGGATTATATAAACAAAAACCCGCAAAGTGCGGGTTTAAAATTTTGTTCTGAAGTTATCAGCGACGACTTTATATTTGATAATCAGACTATAATTATTTGCACGACTTCGTTCATGTGCTTTTTCACTAAGGAAATCTATTACACGTATTGCATCTTCATCAAAATAACCGAATGTATACACAATATAAGAATTACTTGTCTTTGCTGCATTCCAAGTGTCTGGACAAGAAATACCCTTAACAAATATATGAATATGGTGTATTTCAGAATCTTGAACATGACTAGGATCACGGTATGGTGCATCTTTTCCAAGATAAGCAACGCGTTTAGTCTTTTCTGAATTAAAGTAAAGCTCTAGATCTTCCTTTAGTTGAGTCAGCTTGAACCCCTTGGCTGCAAGCTGGCTTTCTAAATTGTCTTCAAATGTTACTGTTGCAGCCACTACACGTCCCTATGAATGGTGTTAATGTGTTGGGTACAAGTTTTCGCTAACTTGATAAGCGGCAGTAATAAACTGTTCAGTTGGTTCAAAAGCAGAATTATTAATAGTTTCTACTTCACCCATTTTATCTTTATAAAAGGCAACAATATTACTGATGTTTTTACGCACCTGACCATGTATGGCAACTAAATGTCTGAATGATTCATACACTTCATCACCATGTTCTTCTTTGATAGAATCAGCTTCATTCACTAAAACTCCCTTCATAAACTCACTCATTCCACGTGAGAATAGTTCAAGATTTTTTAGTTGTTCATACTGACTATGGTCAACGGTTTCAATATCATTACAAAGATTGTAATGATGTTCTCTGAAACTTTTAAGGATACACGCAAGCTCTTCCCTGCGACTTTCTATGGAACTCAGCACAGAAGTTGCGCTAGTCACGTCTTCACAATGGCGATTACAAACGGTGTGTTGCTTTGATGCAAGCATGCTAGCTTCAACAGTAGGAGTTGAAGCAAAGGCTGACATGATGGTGGCGATTAGCATAGCAGATCCCCCCTTCATAATAATTACTCCGTATTTATTATAGCAGCTTAGACACAAAAGGCCTGTTACGTAGCGTAAACAGACCAACTTCTAAGGCCGCGACATTATCCATTTCCCTGACTAAAATACAAGCGATTTAGACACGTTTCTGTCAAAAAACCTTGTACCTTATTATCCACTCTACACGAGAAATACCAAATTACAAATAGATAACAAAAGATATTCTGATATCTATGACAGAGTGTAAACGCTTGAAATACTGTATTTATATACAGACAAAGGGTGAAACAGGACATCCATAAACCTTCGATGCTTTTAGTGGTCAACAGACAACTCAACAATCACAGTAATACACCATCCCCTCGGCGTTGCCGCAGGGCATTTGCGGTCGTTGCGTGAGCGAGGCATGGATGCCGAGATAGCGTCAGTCGAATCAGGGACGAGCGTCTGACGCGATAGCATAAGGGCGCTTAATGCCCAAGGGGCTTTCAACTCCGTTAGGGGCGGCAAGGGAGATCCAAGAGGGAATTGCTGTTGATCCCCTCTTGGTCGGGTGTGGGGTGAAGCCCCACGACTTTGACTTTGCTTTTAAAAGCAACCACCCATGCTTACTGGCAAAGCCTTAAAACTTTGCACTCACAACAATCCCGTTGAAATTAAGACAATCTTTAACTCTTTGCTGCTGAACCGCGCTAAGGGTGTCGATATCATGAAAGGCAAACTCTGAGTGTTCATGACTTAAGCGAATTACCGCATCGGCAGATGCAAACTCACAACGAAAGATAAAGGCTTGGGATTGATAGGCGCTGTGATAATACACGCCGCTCAGGTAGTGGACGTTCACCGCCAGCCCCAGTTCCTCTTGGCATTCACGCAGCAGGGCTTCGTGAATCGTTTCGCCGGGCTCTAAAGCGCCGCCGGGTAACCCCCAGGCACAATTGCCGTAATTAGCCTTAAGAAGTAACACTTGGCCCGAATCGTTAGTGATCACCCCATGGCTACTGAGCCGAAACCTATCTTCAAATGCCATGTTTCAATCCCACGCTAAGGCTGTGTTATCACGAGTTGTGGTTAAAGGTATTGCAGCTGGCAAGCTTGCCTGAGGCAAAACCCGTCTTAAACCATTTTACCCTGTCAGCCGAACTGCCATGGGTAAAGGCTTCGGGTTGTACGGCTCGGCCAGCCATTTTTTGCAAGCGATCGTCCCCCACGGCACTCGCAGCAGCGATGCCTTCTTCAACATCTCCGGCTTCGAGCAAATTGAGCTGCCTGTCGACATAATGTCCCCACACGCCAGCATAACAGTCGGCTTGCAATTCGAGGGCAACACTCAGTTGATTGGCCTGCGCCTTGCCAGCGGCTTGCTGCGCCTGACGGACTTTAGTGCTGGTCCCGAGTAGGTTCTGCACATGGTGACCCACCTCATGGGCAATCACATAGGCGAAGGCGAAATCCCCCGGCGCCCCAAGTTTTTTCAGCTCCTCGAGAAAACTCAAGTCGATATAAACTTTGCTATCAGCGGGGCAATAGAAAGGCCCTGATTGCGCCTGTCCCATACCGCATCCCGTTGAGGTCATATTGCGATAGAGCACCAGTTTGGGCTCGACATATCGCCCCTGCAACAATTGATTCCAGACGGTTTCGGTGGTGCCGAGGATCGCCGCCACAAACTGGGCATTTTCATCTTGAGCGGCTGTATTGCTGGCCGATTGTGATTGGCTGAACCCCGCTTGATGGCTCGGGTCTAGGGACAATCCGCCGGTAAAATATTGAAACGCAAAATACAATCCGCCTAGCAGCAATATCACTCGGCCGATTTTGGTGCGAAGTAAAAAAGGCAGCAAGCGCAGCAGGAGCGCGCTGGGCACGCCCGCGGACGCCATCTGTTGGTCACGTCTGTCTTCGATATTGGAGCTGCGGTCACTGTCACGCCAACGCATTGGATTTCCTAGGCTATGGGTATGGGAGCTAGATTTCAGTGTAGCCGTTATTTGGGATCATTCTGCTCGGTGGGCGCCGCTTTTAACGAGCGCAAAAACAGCCCTAGCCCACCAAAGGCTAACACTAAAATCACGATCAAATCGAAGGCCGACATGGCCCTAAAGTGAAACTGAATCGAGCTTATTACGCCGACAATTAAGGCGACTAAGGAGCCTAAGGTAAGCAGCCAACCGAGCTTAGTCTTGGCATCAAAAAACACCATCACTATCCCGAGGATAAACGGCAACATCACCATACCTGTGGTGATCGAGAATCCCTGCCCAAAGGCATTCATACGGTAGAGTCCATAGCCCAGTCCAAAACTGGAACTTACCTGTATCGCATTGAATAGCAGATAAAATCCTGCACACATCATGGCAAGCCCAATAAAAAATTGGCCAATACCGCCCTGTGTTCCTCCCGCTCCCTTCATACCAATCCTTTTCTATTGACGTTGTTGAATCGCTTTGTCGACAGCTTCTTTAAGCTGTTGGTCCTCTGCAGCCTTTTTGGCTTTCTCGTGGGCTGCTAACTGTTTATCCGCCTCGGCCACGCAGCGCTGTTTATCTAGCATGGGTTCATAGGGGTCGACATCCGTCCGGGCAGAACAGGCTAACTCGGCACAGGCAGAGGTCAACAGTGATGCGGACAAGACTAACATAATCAAAGGGGTTTTCATCTTCGGCTCCTCAACAAAATAGCTACACTTAACCAAGCTAACATTGGCAAGCTTTACTTGAGCTGTATCGATTATGTGCTCAACGATATTGACACAGATCCACGAAAGGCAAACACTGAGTGATGTTTTTTTATCCACCCATGACCGACGCCCCATTGGTTCATCACGGGGCTAATTAAGACAAGGACTGCGCTTGAATACTCAACTCTTAGGTAAAGGTGAGCAACAGGTTCACTTAAATCTTAAATATGCCAACCGCCACGGACTGATCGCAGGCGCTACTGGGACGGGGAAAACCGTTTCGCTGATGACCCTCGCCGAAGGCTTCTCCCGCCAAGGTGTGCCGGTATTTATCACCGACATTAAAGGTGATATCTCTGGGCTTGGCGTCGCGGGCACACCAAACGACAAACTCTTCCAGCGAGCCGCCGAAATCGGGATTGAGGAATATCAAACCGAGGCTAATCCTGTGGTTTTCTGGGATTTGGCAGGAGAGCAAGGGCACCCCTTACGCACAACCGTGAGCGAGATGGGGCCGACCCTGCTCGGGCGCATTCTCGAACTCAATGACACCCAAAGCAGTATTTTAGACATAGTGTTTCAACTGGCTGACGACCAAGGTTTATTGTTACTGGATCTCGACGATCTTCGCGCCATGCTGAACTTAGTCGCCGATGAGCGCAAAGATATCTCCGCCAAGTATGGGCTGATCAGCGCCCAGTCCCTCGCCGCCATTCAACGCTCGGTCCTCGGCTTAGAGCGCGATGGCGGCAAAGACTTTTTCGGCGAACCTGCGCTACAACTCGAAGACTTGATGCGCACTAACTTACAAGGGCGCGGCATTATCAATCTGTTAGCCGCTAATAAGTTAATCCTGACCCCTAACCTCTATTCCAGTTTCTTACTCTGGCTGCTATCAGAACTGTTTGAAAACCTACCCGAAGTCGGCGATCTCGATAAACCCAAGTTAGTCTTCTTTATCGATGAGGCACACTTATTGTTTGAAGGCTGCCCAGCAAGTTTGCTTAAACGCATAGAGCAGATTATGCGGCTTATCCGCTCCAAGGGCGTCGGAGTGTATTTTTGCTCGCAGTTTCCTGACGATATTCCCAATGAAATCTTAGGTCAGCTCGGTAATCGGATTCAGCATGCCCTCAGGGCGTATACCCCAAGGGATCAAAAAGCCGTTAAAACTGCGGCGGAGACCTTTGTGCCCAACCCTAAATTGGTGGTCAGCGAGGTGATTTCACAACTCGCCGTGGGCGAAGCTTTAGTCTCGACACTCGCCGAGAAAGGTGTGCCTACTATGGTGGAACGCGCCCTGATTGCACCGCCCCGCTGTCGCATGGGGCCCGCAAGTGCGGAGGAGTTAAACGCCATTCGTGCCAAGAGTCCCATTGGCGGCAAGTACGACACTTTAATCAACCGAGAGTCCGCCTACGAGCGGCTCAATCAACGGCACGCCGAAGCGGCCAATGGCGCCGCTAGCACCAAAACCGCGAATACGCCCGCCACCCAAGAGGCGGAGCAAGGCTGGTTTAGTGAACTGATCTTTGGCAATAAACGCCGCCAAGGATTGGCCGAGACACTCTCCAAACAAGCGGCGCGAACCGTGGGTAATCAACTCGGTAAACAAATATTGCGCGGACTACTCGGCGGCATACTCGGCAAGTCGACCCGCAGGTAATGGCGCTGGGCTAAAACCGTGCGCCAAACCGCATATTTTATATACACATTGGCACTACCATTAGCGTGAATTATTCTAAGTAGTGAGTGGATCTTAGTTAGGATTTAGGTGATAAGATTATTTTGCAAGTACCGCTCAGAGAGGCAAATAAATTCAAGTAATTTACCAATAGTTTTAAATAGTTGTGATTTAAAAATGGTGTAATTCGAGTTTAATCGTTTCGCTTTAATCAGGACATCATGGAACGGGTTTTACGCAAATGGCTTACATGATTAGCCTGATGAACAACCACTGAAAGTACATGGAGTTAACTATGAGTAAAGAGCAAAAAAATCGCAAAGAGGCCAAGAAAAAGCCGTTAATGACGATGAAGGAAAAACGTGCCGCAAAACACGCCAAAAACGCGTCTAAAGGTCTCCTCGATAACGTTAAATAATATTGTGGCACTTTAGGGTGCGCCTCCAATATCGACAATTAAGGGTTAACTGCGGTTAGCCCTTTTTATTGGCTCACTCTCGGTTTTTGGTTATTTATCCCGCAAACAACACAGATTAAGTTATCAATAAGGTGATGATTTAATTAGCCTAAGCCCTTAACTGAAAATGTCACCTAGACTAAAGCAACATGCACATTGCTTGAGTCTTTTGCTAAGGTTTTATTTACCTAGATCACCCAGAACCACAATCGCAGCTAAGTTACCGATTTATCAGCTTATTCCATTTTAGCCATCAGAGCACCCGACGCTCGCTAGCCCTATTGGAATATTGGTTATTCGCCTAATAAATCACGATTTAGACTGCATATAAACTCGTGACAAAGCCTGTATTTTGAGCAGATTTGGGTATATAAGTAGTGATACTAAAGTAGCAATCAAACAGTTCGATTTACCTTACCCTATATAACACAATAAAAAATAAGGATATTTCAGCATGAAAATCAACAAACGTTTTATCGCCGTTGGCGCAGCATTAACGCTCTCACTCAGCGCAGCCTCAATGGCGGCCGCACCTGCCTTTATCAATATCTTAACTGGCGGCACCAGTGGCGTGTATTACCCCATTGGTGTGGCACTGTCGCAGCTCTATGGCTCAGGCATTGAAGGCGCCAAAACCTCTGTGCAGGCCACTAAAGCCTCGGTTGAAAACCTCAACTTGCTGCAAGCGGGCCGTGGTGAATTGGCCTTAGCCTTAGGCGATTCTGTGGCTGCTGCCTATCAAGGCGATGCCGATGCAGGCTTTAAAAAGCCATTAGATAAGGTGCGCGTACTCGCAGCCGCTTACCCTAACTACATTCAAATTGTGGCCAATAAGGAATCTGGCATCAAAACCTTAGCGGATTTGAAAGGTAAACGTATTTCTGTCGGTGCACCGAAGTCAGGTACTGAACTCAACGCCCGCGCCATTTTTAAAGCCGCGGGTTTAAGCTACGAAGACATGGGCAAAGTGGAATTTTTACCCTATGCCGAATCGGTCGAGCTGATTAAAAACCGTCAGTTAGATGCGACCTTACAATCTTCGGGCTTAGGTATGGCAGCTATCCGCGATTTAGCCGCGACTATGCCAATCAACTTTGTGGAAATCCCCGAAGATGTGATCGGCAAAATCAATAACCCAGCCTATCAACATGGTGTGATCCCAGCAGCCACCTACGAAGGCCAAACCGCTGATGTCTCTACGGTTGCGATTCAAAACCTCTTTGTGACTCAAGCCGGTGTGTCTGACGATTTAGCCTATCAGATGACTAAACTGATGTTTGAGCATTTAGACCGCCTCGGCAACGCCCACTCAGCGGCGAAAGCCATTCAATTAGACAAGGCAACCAAAAACCTGCCTGCGCCACTGCACCCAGGTGCTGAGCGTTATTTCAAAGAAGTTGGCGCACTCTAAGGGTGTAACCTCAATCTGTGCGACCCGTTTTTGACCTAAGCACTTGAGTGATAGCGTCACTCAAGTGCTGCGTCGCCCTCTGTAGTCTAATGCTGTGAGGCATAAATATGAGCTATTCCGAACAAGGACTAGGCGCCAAGACCAGTGACTGGCCCAAGGCGCTGTTTTATACCGCGCTACTTTTCTCTATTTTTCAAATCATTACCGCCGCCTTTCATCCCGTATCGACCCAAGTTTTGCGGGCAACCCACGTTGGCTTTTTACTGTTAATCGTATTTTTAAGTTATCCGGCGGTGGGCAAGTCTCGCCCTTGGCAACCCTTAGCCTGGGTGCTTGGCCTTGCGGGCATGGCAACGGCCGCCTATCAATGGTTTTTTGAGGCCGATTTGATCCAGCGCTCCGGTGAACTTACCGATGCCGATATGGTGATTGGCGTGGTGCTGATTGTCTTAGTGTTTGAAGCCGCGCGGCGGGTGATGGGCTGGGCACTGCCGATTATCTGCTGTATTTTCTTGGCCTACGGCTTATTCGGCCAATATCTCCCCGGTGACTTAATGCACCGTGGCTACGGCGTGGACCAAATTATCAATCAGTTATCCTTCGGTACCGAAGGGCTCTACGGCACACCAACCTATGTGTCGGCTACCTATATCTTCCTATTTATTCTCTTTGGTGCCTTTTTAGAGCAGGCGGGGATGATCCGTCTGTTTACCGATTTTGCGATGGGATTATTCGGCCATAAACTCGGCGGCCCGGCGAAAGTGGCCGTGGTATCTTCGGCGATGATGGGCACAATTACGGGCTCGGGCGTTGCCAACGTGGTGACCACGGGGCAATTTACCATCCCCTTGATGAAGCGCTTCGGCTACCGCCCCGCCTTTGCTGGCGGTGTAGAAGCCACTTCCAGTATGGGCAGCCAAATTATGCCGCCCATCATGGGCGCGGTGGCCTTTATCATGGCCGAAACTATTAACGTGCCGTTTATTGAAATCGCTAAAGCGGCGTTAATCCCCGCGTTATTGTATTTCAGCTCAGTGTTCTGGATGGTGCATCTGGAAGCCAAACGCGCCAATCTCTGCGGTTTGCCTAAGGATCAATGCCCCGATCCTTGGGCGGCAGTGAAGGAGCGCTGGTATCTGCTGATCCCACTGTTTATTTTGATTTACTTGCTGTTTTCGGGACGTACGCCGCTCTTCTCCGGCATGGTCGGTTTAGCGCTGACTTCGATTGTGATCTTAGGCTCTGCGATTGTGCTGCGCCTACCTTCTAATGCGATGCGCTTTGCCTTTTGGATTGCCCTTGGGGTGTTGTGTGCCGGCTTCTTCCAGATGGGAATCGCCGTCGTCTTCGGGGTCATCGCCTTACTCGTCGCTGTCTGCTGGTTTATCAAAGGGGGCAAAGATACCCTGACCATCTGCCTGCACGCTTTAGTCGATGGTGCTCGCCATGCGGTGCCCGTGGGGATTGCCTGCGCTCTGGTTGGGGTGATTATCGGTATCGTCTCGCTAACGGGGATTGCCTCAACCTTCGCCAGTTACATCCTCGCCGTGGGTCAAGATAACCTCTTCCTCTCGTTGGTGTTAACTATGCTCACCTGCATGGTGTTGGGCATGGGTATCCCAAGTATCCCTAACTATATTATTACCAGCTCGATCGCCGCCCCCGCCCTGCTGGACTTAGGTGTGCCGCTGATCGTCTCCCATATGTTTGTGTTTTACTTCGGGATTATGGCCGACCTCACGCCTCCCGTCGCCTTGGCCTGCTTTGCCGCCGCGCCAATCGCAAAAGAATCGGGGCTGAAGATCAGTCTATGGGCGATTCGCATCGCTATCGCTGGCTTTGTGATCCCCTTTATGGCGGTTTACGATCCGGCGCTTATGCTACAAAGTGATAGCTGGCTTGCCATCGGCTTTGTGATGTTAAAAGCCACCGTAGGTATTGGTATCTGGGGCGTGATCTTCACCGGTTTCTTACTGCAAAAACTCTATTGGTGGGAACGGGTTATCGGCTTCCTCGCCGGAGCCAGTTTAATCCTTGCCACACCACTCAGTGATGAAATCGGCTTTGGTCTGGCGCTACTCTTTATCGTGCAGCACAGCCTAAGAGCACGCAAACTGAAACGTCTTGCCGAGCAGGGGTAAGGTTTTGAGTGTATGCAAAAGTAAGGCATTAAGATGCTAGGTCTATGTTTAGGCCTAGCGGGCACTCTGTGGGCGCAAGTGCCCACAGAGCAGTTCACCCTGGCGTGGAACCACAGCATAGAAAAAATCCGCTGGGAAGAAGACTATCAAGTCACCACTCAAGGATTACAACTCACTGAGGCCAGAGTCAAAGGCACGGGCGCGGGAATGGAAATCCCCGATGACGCTGTGTTTAGCAATGGCAGTTGGCATTATCAACCTAAGTTGCCCGTGCTGCCGAGATTACACTTAGGGCGCACACCCGAGGCTGGGGATTTTGAGCTGTGCTTCACTCAGGCTTTGGGGGAGACGCAGTGCCAAGCTATGAGTCATTGGATTGGCCCGCCGAACACACACGATGCCGCCGTTGAGGTGTGGGGCTGTCAGCTGTGAAATATCACTTTATAAAAACGCGCAAGCTAGGCGCATCTGCCGCCGATTAACGGTCAATAGCGCTCTCATCCCGAGAGAAGCTGTAGCCGTTTTTCCCTTGGTGTTTAATACGATACATAGCGGCATCGGCGCGATCGCAGCTTTGAGCAAAACGATCACCATACTCAAAAATATCGATACCAATACTCAGGCTAATCGCCACCTCGCAACCATCGAGTAAGAAACGTTGTCGATAAACATCCAACAAGGATTGCGCGAGCATGCCTAAGACTTCGATATCTGAAGTGGGCAGGACAATCACAAACTCGTCCCCGCCGAGCCGCGCGATCTTCGCCTGTGCGCCCGAATGCTCCACTAATGAATGCGCCACATGCACCAATAAGTTATCGCCAAACTTGTGGCCATGGTGATCATTTAAGGCTTTAAAACCATCAAGATCGATAAAGAATAACGCCCCACGCTGGCCGGGTTGCAATAACTCATCGAAGGCCGTGGTGATGGCTTGGCGGTTCATCAAGTTGGTGAGAGGGTCGCTATGGGCTAACCGAGCTAAATCCAGCTCATAGCGCTTTTCTTGAGTGATATCGATATGGCTGCCCATCATCCGCAGCGGCGTGCCATCGGGTAGACGCTCAACAATGCGGCCACGATCCGACACCCAAGTGATGCTGCCATCTTTGTGCAGCATGCGATGTACGACCTGATAATAATCGGCCTTGCCATTCACATGATCTTCAAAGGCTTTGATTACCCACTCTTTATCCTCTGGATGAAGTTTGCTTTTCCAGCTGTCGACATGGGCGCGAAGCTCCTCGCGGCTAAAGCCGAGCAGCTCGCCCCACTTCACATTGAACAGGGTGAGATTGCCACTGGGAACATGCTGCTCCCACAAACACAAGCCATTGCCATCGAGGGCGGCAAAGAGTTTTTCTTCGGCGCGATTATTGAGCGCCGTTAACCGCGCATTTTCACGTTTAAGCTCGGCGATTTCGGCCTGAAGTTGCTTTATTTGTGCTGCAGAATCCGCTACCACGAAAAGTCTCTGTTGTTAGGTTGGAGGATTTTCGTCCAGTGTAAAACAGTTAAAGCCGAAGGGACATAGTAAAAAGGATAAAGCTAAAGGGGAGCAGGCAAGCCACACAAAGGAGTCAGCCAGATGCTGACCCCATCAAGCTGACGCTTAATCGCGGGTGATCACTTCAAGCAATTCAATCTCAAAGGTGAGGTCAGAATTTGGCTTGATATGGGCACCAATTTGGCGCTCGCCGTAGGCTAAATGCGCAGGGACGAATAACTTACGTTTTCCGCCAACCTTCATGCCCATCAGTCCTTGATCCCAACCTTTAATCACTCGGCCAGTGCCAATCACGCATTGAAATGCCTGACCACGGTCATAGGAGGAATCAAACTGAGTGCCGTCCTGTAAAAAACCGCGGTATTGAGTGGTGATCAACGCGCCTTTTACGGCCTCTTTTCCTTCGCCGATAACCAGATCGACAACTTCTAATTCAGTCATTTAATTAATCTCTTCGTCTTCACTTACATACAAGTGATCCATCAAAGTGTCTATTCTAACATCGCCAGCCGAGCTTGTCGGTGCAGCTCCCCCATTTTGTGGTGCAGGTTTCGATACGCCTTTACCTCCCTTTAAATTTGCCACGGCGTCCCCATATCTACAGCATGCATTGAGCTAAGGAGCCATTCCATGATTATCGCCTGCCCCCACTGTGACACCTTAAACCGCGTGCCCCAAGAGCGGTTAACCGAGCAGCCTACCTGCGGCAAATGTAAACAGAATCTGTTTGCGGCGGCGCCCATTGAGCTCACGAGCGCCAATTTTATCAATCATGCTCACAAGTCAGAGTTGCCAATTGTTGTTGATTTTTGGGCGAGCTGGTGCGGCCCCTGCAAAAGCTTTGCGCCCACCTTTTCGGCGGCAGCCAAAGCATGGGAACCACAATTTCGCTTCGGCAAGATTAATACCGAGGAGCAACAGGCGTTGGCGGCGCAATTTGGGATCCGCTCTATCCCTACGCTGATGATATTCAAACAGGGGCATGTTATCGCCCAGCAAGCGGGCGCCTTACCCAAGTCGGCGCTCGACCAATGGCTGCAGAGTTATTGTTAGAATCTATAGTTGCGCCCATAAAAATACCCAGCCTAGCTGGGTATTTTTTGGATGAATCAGGCGCGTTTACACTTCCCAGAAGGTGTGGGCAATAATGCCCAGCACTATCATGCTGAGGAAGTTAACTATCATACCCACTCGCACCATTTCCGATTGCTTAATATGGCCAGAGCCGTAAACAATGGCGTTAGGCGGCGTCGCCACAGGCAACATAAAGGCGCAGGAAGCCGCAATACCAATCAGCACTGAGAGCATCACTGGCGATACCCCTAATGCTTCGGCAATCGCCGCAAATACCGGCACTAACAGCGCCGCGCTTGCGGTATTACTAGCAAACTCGGTCAGCATCACCACAAAGGCGATTACCGCGAACACAAACAGCGACATATGGGTGCTACCAAAAATATCCGTCATCCAGTGCGCGAGGAACACGCTGGTACCGGTACTTTTGAGCACGGCACTCAAGGTTAAACCACCACCGAACAGGATCAATACGCCCCAATCTGTGGTCGATTCGATCTTCTTCCAGCCTACAAGCCCGAGTCCCGCCAGCAACACCACAGTACCAAGGGCAACTATGGTATCAAATTGCGTGATCCCACCGAGCGCTTTGGCCAGCGGCACACTGAAAATCCAGCAACAAACCGTCGCGAGGAAGATAACTAAGGTGAGTTTGCCTTGGAAAGTCAGTTTTTGTTCTTCAACATCCAACTTACATTGCGCAGATAGATCCGGCTTAAAGTACCAGTAGAGTGCCAAAAGCATCATAGGCAACATCAAGATCACCGTAGGAATACCAAACTTCAGCCAGTCGCTAAAGCTTAGGCCGACCTGCGCCGCGGCAATCGCGTTTGGCGGGCTGCCGACTAAGGTACCAATGCCACCAATGTTGGCGGAATAGGCAATCCCAAGCAGCAAGAACACATAAGTGCTGTGGTACATCTTGCGATCGAGCTGCTGCAAAATCCCCAGCGCGAGTGGCAACATCATCGCCGTGGTTGCTGTGTTACTGATCCACATAGACAGCAACGCCGTCACGCCAAACAGCATTAAACAGGCAATACTGAGTTTACCCTTGGAGGCCAGTAATAATTTTTGCGCTATCAGGGTATCGATCTTTTGATGGTGCAGCGCCGCAGCTAATACAAAGCCACCGAAAAACAGATAGATAATCGGGTTGGCAAAGTTACTCATGGCTTCTTTGGTTTCAAACACTCCAAAGAATACCGCCAAAATCGGCACTAAAATCGCCGTGATACTGATGTGAATCGCTTCGCTTAACCACAAGATGGCGGCGAACACTAAGATAGCCAGCCCTGTATTGACACCTTGGTCAAAGGGTAAACCGTAATACAGCGCGAATAGCAGCAGAATATCCGCCACTAAGATCAGCATTTTTTTCTTTTCAAGCCCGGCATTCGCGGGCGAATGATTGGGGGGAACCGACGTTGATTGCTCTAAGGACATGGTGACAACCTTCATACCATTATTTTTTTAGGCAAATTTAGGGCATAGGTCACACTTGGCAAAGCAGTTTATTTTGTACTTTTGCCACTAAGCAACCACAAACACTGCTGACAAAAGGCGCAAAAATGCCATTTTCGAGATAAAAATCACCTGTTTTTGATCTGAACTTATGTACAAAATTTTCAAACGCACAAAAATACCGCAAAAGTATGCCAAAGCTGTAATTGAATAAATGTTTAAAACTGTGACACGCGTCAAACTTTAGTTTTTAACCAAGTGATAAAGGCTGAATTTAATCTTAAAAACAGCAGTTAAAACCAAAATATCTAAATCATTTACACTTTTACTACTAAAAATTCCGCAAAAGACAATCGCCGCATATTTTCCAATTTATTCACATTTAAACAACCTCTCAATTTAACGGCTCACCGAACAACAACCGTCAGAGTCCCGAGATGACGCCAATTTTCAAACTATCACGCCCTTCGAATGACGCTACCCAGTTGTGTCAGCTTGAATGCAAGCAAGAGATTCTTTAACCTAAAACCAACAAAGATTGCAGAGCGTGCAAACTCACTCTATATTGCAGCTAGAACCTTATTTAGGCATTTAAAATGTTGCTTTAAATGACCAAAGGCGTTTAAGGGAGGGGATAGCGATGGACAGATATTTTAACCCCTTGGGTTTATCTGATAGTGCCAAGGAACATCAGATTAGCTTCCCCGTGGACTTTGTGCAGGCGCTTACCGTGGCGACCTCACTCCAAGAAGTGCTCGATACGGTTTCCCAATGGATCTATCAACTCTTTGATGCACAACGAGTCAGCATCACCTTAAAGGACGATGCCGACTACCTAAAAATCTATTCCATCAGTGGCGATAAGGCTATTCCACTCGACTTTAGAGTCCCGATTGCTAACACTTTTGTTGGTCGCGTATTCACTAACAAGACAGTACTGATTTGCGATGATCTGACGACATCCGCAGATCTGGACTGCATCATGCTTGCCCAGAGCGGCATGAATACTTGCATGAACGCGCCACTCCTCTATGGAGATATTTGTTTGGGCACACTTAATGTCGCCCATCAGCAATCCAACTATTACACCGATTTACACGCCTTAGAGTTACAGTGCTTAGCCAATTGGATTAGCCTGAACATCAGCCTGCGTCTGCAACTGAAAGAACTCGAATACCTTGCCTCAACGGATCATTTAACAGGCGCGGCCAATCGACGGGTGTTTACCCAAAAAATCCAACAAGCCATCGCGGTGTTCCATGAACAGGGACAAGCCTTTTACTTTGCTTTGATGGACATAGATCATTTTAAGATGCTCAATGACCAATTTGGCCATACCGCAGGGGACTATGTGTTACAGCGGATTGTCGCGATTACCGAAACCCTGATGACGAGTCCAGGAAAATTCTTTCGGATCGGCGGTGAGGAATTTGCGATAATCTTCCTCGAGCAAACTGGGTATGATGCCCTGCAGTTTTTTAACGATATCAGGGAAGCCATTGCCAAGGCCTCCATGGAGTATGATGATGTACAACTCAGCGTCAGTGTCAGTATCGGCTTTACCGCGATGAGCCCATTGGACGAGGCGCCAGAATCCCTGCTACGCCGCGCGGATAAGGCGCTGTATCAGGCAAAACTGGCGGGGAGAAATCGTGTAGTGATGTTTAACAGCACTCAAGTATAATTACCCAACATGTTTAATAACCGTTCATTCAACGCCGAAAAAATGCACAACAAAATCGCAAGTCTGTAACATTTGCAGCTCATTATCTCTATGAATAATAAACACAAATATTATTCACCATCTCAGTCAATCTAACTCACTTTACCCTGCACAAAATTCGGCCTAAAGTCGCGCCCGTAATCTCACCTCCCGCTAATGATTTATCCATTTTGGTACCGCTTGTGGAAAATAGTGCATTAACTCAATCGACTCAAAAGCCTGGGCTATTTGTGCCTGTAGCAGGCTTAAGCCTATTTGCCCTCGCCTCGGGCTATTTGATGAGTTTGATCCCGCTCTCCCTCAGTTACTTTGAGCTCAGTCTCGATCTCGCACCATGGCTGGCGAGTATTTTCTACCTAGGCTTATTACTGGGCGCACCTTGTATCGCCCCCATAGTGGCGCGCATCGGCCACAGTAAAGCCTTTATTCTGTTTTTGAATGTCTTATTGTGCAGCGTTGTGGTGATGGTTTTGCTACCACAGAGCAGCGTTTGGTTAGCCGCCCGTTTGGTCGCTGGCCTCGCCGTGGCGGGGATTTTTGTGGTTGTCGAATCTTGGTTGCTAATGGCCGATACCCAAAAACAGCGGGCCAAACGCTTAGGACTTTATATGACCGCCCTCTACGGCGGCACGGCGATAGGACAACTCGCGGTCGATTATTTAGGTACCACGGGCAACCTCCCCTATTTAGTGGTGATAGGTTTACTGGCCGCCGCCAGCTTGCCCGCGTTATTAGTCAAGCGTGGTCAGCCGCAATCGAGCGAGCAACACTCGATTGCCCTGTCAGATCTTAAAAACCTGAGTAAACCCGCCGTGGTCGGTTGTTTAGTCTCGGGATTATTGCTCGGCCCCATTTACGGCCTATTGCCAGTGTATGTGTCGCAGGACATGGGATTTGCCCAGCAGACGGGGCAATTTATGGCGTTAATCATTATGGGCGGCATGATAGTTCAGCCCTTGGTGAGCTATTTATCTCCACGCTTCCAGAAGAGTGCCTTAATGGCCGCCTTCTGCTTAATTGGCGCGGCGGCACTCTTCTTACTGACGCAAAAATCCCTTGTTGGACTCTGGCTAGGCTTTGTGTTGCTGGGCGCCTGCGCCTTTGCCCTCTACCCTATCGCCATCAGTCTGGCCTGCGATCATCTGCCCAGCAGTCAAATTGTGTCTGCAACCCAGATTATGTTGCTCAGTTATTCCGTCGGTTCGGTTATCGGCCCGGTTGCCGCCAGTCGCTTTAATCATATCGAACATGGCTTGCTACTCTACTTAGCCGCAAGCTTTGTGCTAACCTTTGGTTATCTTGGCGCGCACTTACTGCTACGGAGCAAACCCCGCTTACCGACGGCAAAAGCATAGTACTGGTTGACCGAGTGAATAAAAATGGGCGCCGATAAGGGCGCCCATTTTGTTAGGAAGTTTGTTGCGTTAACGCTGCTACAGGCTCTGCGCTAGGAATCGCCCAGACACTGTCCTGCGGACCATTGAACACGCGCTGGCGCGTGAGTCGATATCCATAATAGAACACACAGCTAAAGCCGAGCGCCACTAGATCGACTCCAAGCGTTGCCGCAGAATGGGGCGCCCATAAGCCTAAACTTGGCACTAACAGCCCAATCACAGAAGTAATAGGCATGGCCAAAGTTGCTAAGGCGCACAGGGGTAAAATCAACAGTGCCGCCCTCGCCGCGCCGCGCCAGAAGGCATAAACCACTAAAGCAGCGAACACCAGATAATACAGCCACAGGTAGAGGTGATTAATATTACTCACATGCACGTAAAACCACTTGCCCAGCAACATGCTCACCGCCAGAGCAGCAACCGAACCCAAGCAAATCCCCACGGTGGCGCTCGCCATTAACCGACTGGCACGGGTCTGCTCACTCGCCTGTTTTTTGCGTCGCTTTTCCAACCACAGCAAATTACCACTATAAAATAAGAAGGCGCCGCTCAAGCCTAAGAAGAAATATACCCAACGCCCGAGATCGCCCCCATAACTGCCAAAGTGCAGCCCAAAGAATACCGCGACCGATCTGGCCCAAATGCCATTTTCACTCTCATCAATCGTGCTATTCGACACTTTAAGACTATAAGGGTGCATGTATAAGTAGTCGGTGACTGGCCCACGCATAAAACCATTGGGGTTATATAAGCCTAAACGCAAGGTCGCACGGGGATTATTCAAGTTCATAAAGGTCATTTCATGCACTTGATACTCGGGCGCCAACTCCTGCACCTTTGCTAGAACGGTTGTAATCTTAGGTAAATCGGCTATGGTGTAAGGCGTTCTGTCGGGCGCTGGCTGGGCAAATAATGGTTTTTCACCATAAACCATATGCTTAAGCCCATCATAAAGCTGATCATGGAAGGCAAACACTATCACGCTCAGACTGATCACTAAGTGAAATGGCAGGCTGGTGATGCCGACTAAGTTATGGGCATCGAGCCAGAAACGGCTCTCGCCCTTATCTTTACGCAGGGCAAAAAAGCTTTTGGTTAAGGTGGGCAATAAGAAGATCACCCCAGAAACAAGTGCCAAGAAGTATAGGAAGGCGGCAACACCCAGCACATAAACACCCGCCTGATCGTGGCCGACCTCACCGGCAATCCCCGCAGTACGGTGTAATTGGTCAATCAGCTCGGCCAACTCGCTTGGCGTGCTGAGTTGGGTGACTAATTGCCCCTGCTCGTCGAGGCTGGCATGCCAAAGCTGATTACTCATGCTGAGTTCACGCTCCGAGCCCTGCTGATACCAGGTCATCGGCGACTGATACTCATCATTCAAGCGCAAACTAAAGCCGTTTTTCGCCTTATCGTTCCGCGCTAACGCCTGCGACACTAAATCATCGAGCCTATCGCTTGAGACTTGCGGTAAAGTCACAGAAGGCGGCATTGACCAAGCGTCAATCGCCCCCTTAAACATAGTGAGCGAACCAGCATAAAAGCCGATAAACAATACGATTCCGGCGATGATCCCAGTCCAAATATGGATAGACTGATACACCCGTAACACATCACTGCGAACTTTCATCCCTTATCACCTAAAGGTATATAACACTATATAAGTCAAAATGTTAAACAGGCCCAAATAGCCGATGGCCCTGAGTCCAGTTTTAAACAAATAGCTAAAACTTAAGATCAGTAACCAAATGGGCGTAATCAACCACATATTGAACTGCACCTTAGTGTCGGCATCGATTCCGCCCGGGCCAAACCAAGCAAATAATCCCACTAGGCCTAAGGCTAAGGTGAAGCCTAAAATCAACCCTGCCAGTGACTTAGTCCACCAGTCTGGCTGTAATTTGTCATGCTCAGCTAAACGCGCCATGGCTTATTTCCGCCCGATAAGTGAGATAAAAGGCACTAGCCCAATCAACAACATCAACAGGGCTAACCAAATAAAAATCGCGGCGCTAAGGGTAAAAAGGCTGAGCCAGCCAATAAGGCTAGCGACAGCCATGCCGTAGGCGAGTAAACGCCAAGGCCGCTTAGGAAGGGAGCTTGCCAATAGTTTTTGCTGCTTGTTGGTCAAATAAAATAACAAGCAGGCTACAAGCGTCGACAACAAAAAGACGAGTTGCAACACGGGATCGTATCCTCTCACCACAAAGTGTTAGCGTATTAGCTGTCATGTTTCTTGGTCACACCCTGCGACCAGTGCCAAATAACACAATGAAAGCCATAGAAAAACTGAGTAAATTTGCGGGACTCTAGCTTTGATGAGAACAGTTCGCAATAAGATTTACACTGTAAGTATGGAGAATAGGATCAGAGTCACGTGACAACGACTTTGCTTAGGGATGATTGCTATGCATTAACCATTAAGTTACATTTTGCGGCAAAATGTAATCTAAATGGTTAAAAAACAAACCGTATTCTACCCCGATAAGTTTAAATTCCACCTATCGCAACATATCAGCAAAGGAAGCTACATGATTAAAAGTGAACTCAATCTGCCGAGCTCCATCGGCCTCTCTAAAATCATCCCTGTGGTGATTTTATTGATCCTGTTTATCTCATTATTTGGTAGTTGGTATACGGTCGACCAAGGTGAACGTGGGGTAATCCTGCGCAACGGTAAGATCATCGGCACAGCCGAGCCAGGACTGGGCTTTAAGCTGCCGCTGTTTGATACAGTCGTAAAAATCTCGACCCAAACCCACACCACCAGCTACAGCTCATTGCAGGCCTATAGCCGCGATCAGCAACCCGCGACCCTTAATGCATCGGTAACCTTTAACGTGCCGCCGGATCGCGTCGAAGAAGTCTATGCCAACTTTAAGAGTATCGATGCCATGGTAGCGCGCCTGCTCGACCGCCAAGTACCGACGCAAGTCGAAAACATTTTTGGTAAATACACCGCGATTTCGGTCGTGCAGGAGCGGATCAAATTCGGTATCGATGTCACCAGCGCCATCACCAACTCAGTCAAAGGCCCCATCGAAATCACTTCGGTGCAGATTGAAAATATCGACTTCTCTAACGCCTATGAAAAGTCAGTAGAAGATAGAATGCGCGCCGAGGTTGAGGTACAGACTCAACTGCAAAACCTCGAGAAAGAAAGAGTCAGCGCCCAAATCGCCGTGACTCAAGCGCAGGCAGAAGCCGACTCGCAGCTCGCCCGCGCTAAGGCCGAGGCTGAAAGTATCCGCATCAAAGGGGATGCAGAAGCCTCTGCCATTAAGAGCCGCGCCGAGGCACTGGCACAAAACCAAAACCTTGTCGAACTGACCAAGGCCGAGAAGTGGGATGGCAAGCTGCCCACCACAGTGCTACCGACGGGCACCCTGCCCTTTATCGATGCTAAGAAGTCGAACTAATAAACGACTAAGCATCGCTAGTAAGCTATTTGCCACTAGCAATACGCATTAGGCTTTACCATAAAAAATCCCCAGTCATTGCTGGGGATTTTTAGTTAGCGTCAGCGCTATGAACAGCAGTCACTGCGGCGCAGCCAACTGCGGGGGATTTTCTCGAACACCACCTTCGACATCAGCAAGGCGAGCACTATGCCAGAGGCTGCGACTAACCACTCGGGCAACATTTGGTGCTGCTCGCCAATCTGTGGCATCACCTCAAAACCAAAGTTGGCCACTAGATAGTTCACTAAGGCACCAGCAACTAAGGCAACACCTAACACGCCGCCAAGATAGCCGTAGAGCGCACGCTTACCCAGCTCCTTAGTCACTACGCCTAAGGTCGCGATATTGGTCGCAGGGCCTGCCATCATAAACACCAGCACGGCGCCGGGAGATACGCCAGCGAGCAACAAGCCCGCCGCAATCGGCGTCGAAGCCGTGGCGCAGATATACATAGGTACAGACACTAGCACCATCACCAGCATGGCCAGCAATCCATCGCCCCACTTAGCTAAAAAGTCAGCAGGAACATAGGTTTGTACCAATGCAGCGAAGAATAAACCCACCAGCAACCAGAGGGTCGTATCACGCACCAGATCCGTCGCCGCATATTTAAGCCCAAGCCCGATACGCGCAATCACAGATTCTGACTTAAGCTCAGTCGCCATATCCTGCGTGGACGCGCAGCAGCTTTCACCTTCGGCTTGATGGCTGTCAGTCGCCTTCGAACTAGAGCTGCCACAACAGGCGCCTTTCTTCACCACCACGATTTTTTCGGGCGCGGCGGTTTGAGTGCCACAGCATGAACCCGCGCTTTCAACCTTAACAGGATTAGCCTTAGCTCCATCACCATTAGCAGTATTAACCATACTGACAGTGCCCATGCTTGAGCCGCCAGTTGCCATTAGACTTGGCGCCGCCATAGGTGTCATTTTGATTTTGGGCTCAGTAGATGGTGCTTTCGCACCATCACTGCCGCAGCAGGAAGATTTAACCGGCGTGATTGCAGGCGCCTTAGTCGATGCGCAGCAGCTTTTTACCGCTTCGGCTTTTACCACTGTCTCTGCCGACGAAGATTTTGAAGCACAGCATGAAGCAACAGGAGCAGTGCTAGCGAATGCCTTACCTGACTGGGCCTTGTCTGACAGGGCCTCGGCCTTAGCCGCAGGTTTGCCATCGTCATCATCACGCCCTACTAAAAGACCCGCGACAATAGCGCTAGTGATAGCCGCAATCGGCCGCACTATCGCCATAAACGGGCCGAGTAAGACATAGGAAACGGTCACAGAGTCGACCCCTGTCTCAGGTGTCGAGACTAAAAAGGAAGTGGTTGCCGCTTTCGATGCGCCTGAGCGACGCAGCCCAACGGCAGCAGGGATCACGCCGCAGGAACACAGAGGTAAAGGCGCGCCCAATAACGCCGCCTTCACCACGGTTTTAAAACCATGTCCGCCGAGCTGTTTTTGCATCCACGCCATAGGCACAAACACTTTAAGTAAGCCCGCCAGAATCAAGCCGAGCAACAGCCAAGGGGCGGAATCTAAAAACAGATCGATAAAATTCTTCAATAACATAATTAATTCCCTGACTTATCTAGGGTTGTGGTGCAATCTGCGGCGCCATGGTCATGCTCAACGCGTACTCGTTCGGTACTCGACTCCAGCGCCTCTAAAATCGAGCAATGTTCGGCGCTACGCGGCCCGCCGCAGCAAGCATCCGACAGACTCTGTAAGCTGGTTTGAAAATGCAATAACTCGGCAATTTTGGCTTGCACCTGCGCCAGCTTGAGGTCGACCATGCCCTTAACATCAGCACAGGCCCAGTTGGATTTGTCGAGATCGATAGACAACAACTCACTGATTTCACTTAAGGTAAAACCCACCGCCTTCGCCCGCAGAATAAAACGCAGCCGCGCCGCGTCGGCATCGGTATAGACCCGATAGCCAGAGTCGGTACGGCTCGAAGGCGAAAGCAGGCCGTGTTTCTCATAGAATCTGAGGGTGTCGGCCTTAACCTCGCATAAATCGGCTAACTCACCAATTCGGTACATAGTTAATCCTTTGCAGTTTTACTCGAATCATCTCAAGCAACACTGACAATCAATATGATGAAGCGAGTATAAACCTTAGAGCCTACTCCAAGGTCAAGGGCTATTTTGAAATTTACACCTCGCCCAAAAATCATTCCACTTTGTTCTGATATCAATATTGTGAAATCGCGCAGAAAAAACACCCGTAAATCCAGTTTTACGGTAGAATACGCGCGCCTGACGCTGGGACAAAAAATATAAGTAGGACCAAGGGGCTTTTGGAAAGCAGAATCCGATGGAAGTTGTTCTGTTTTCCGAAAGATCCTTGAAACTAAAATAACTGGACCCTGTACCCAAATGACTGTTGCAAATAATGCCAGACCCATTCGTCGCGCGCTGTTAAGCGTTTCAGATAAAACCGGAATTCTCGAATTCGCCAAAGCATTACACGCCCAAGGCGTTGAACTGCTGTCAACGGGCGGCACCGCTCGCTTGTTAGCGGATAACGGCGTGCCTGTTATCGAAGTATCTGACTATACAGGACACCCTGAGATCATGGATGGTCGCGTTAAGACCCTGCACCCTAAAGTGCATGGTGGCATTTTGGCGCGTCGCGGTCTTGATGAAAATGTCATGGCTGCCAACAACATCAATGCAATCGATCTGGTTGCAGTTAACCTCTACCCCTTTGCCGATACCGTTGCTAAAGCTGGTTGCACCCTAGAAGATGCGATTGAAAACATCGACATCGGTGGCCCGACTATGGTGCGCGCCGCGGCGAAAAACCATAAAGACGTGACTATCGTGGTAAATGCGGCCGACTATAACCGCGTATTAGCCGAAATGGCTGCCAACAATGGCAGCACGACTCATGCAACACGTTTCGATTTAGCGATTGCCGCCTTCGAACACACTGCGGGTTACGATGGCATGATCGCCAACTACTTCGGCACTATGGTTCCTGCACACAGTACTGACGAGTGTTTCGAAGATTCTAAGTTCCCACGCACCTTCAACACCCAATTAGTGAAGAAGCAAGATCTACGTTACGGTGAAAACAGCCACCAAACTGCGGCCTTCTATGTCGACACTAAGATCGACGAAGCCTCAGTCGCAACTGCAGTTCAACTGCAAGGTAAGGCATTGTCTTACAACAACATCGCCGATACCGATGCCGCCCTTGAGTGCGTGAAAGAGTTCAGCGAGCCAGCCTGCGTTATCGTTAAACACGCTAACCCATGTGGTGTTGCACTGGGTAAAGACTTACTCGATGCCTATAACCGCGCCTACCAAACTGACCCAACTTCAGCCTTTGGCGGCATTATCGCCTTCAACGGCGAGTTAGACGCAGCAACCGCTAGCGCTATCGTTGAGCGCCAATTCGTTGAAGTGATCATCGCGCCAGTTGTCAGCCAAGGTGCCCGCGATGTAGTGGCCAAGAAAACCAACGTGCGTCTGTTAGAGTGCGGTCAATGGGATACTAAGACCAAGACCTTAGACTATAAACGCGTGAACGGTGGTCTGCTGGTGCAAGACCGCGACCAAGGCATGGTTGGCTTAGATGACATTAAAGTCGTGACTAAGCGTCAACCGACCGAGAGCGAGCTGAAGGACTTAATGTTCTGCTGGAAAGTGGCTAAGTTCGTTAAATCTAACGCGATTGTTTACGCAAAAGACGGCATGACAATCGGTGTTGGCGCAGGCCAAATGAGCCGCGTCTACAGCGCTAAGATTGCGGGTATCAAGGCCGCCGATGAAGGCCTAGAAGTGGTTAACTCTGTGATGGCGTCCGATGCCTTCTTCCCATTCCGCGACGGTATCGATGCCGCAGCGGCAGCGGGCATCAGCTGCATCATCCAGCCAGGTGGCTCAATGCGCGATGCTGAAATCATCGCCGCAGCCGATGAGCACGGCATGGCCATGGTGATGACTGGCATGCGCCACTTCCGTCACTAATGCCGCCTACAGCCAGCACGCCATGTGCTGGCTGTTTCGTTTATCGCACTCTGTAGCGCTAAGAATCTAACCACAAGAATTTAAAACTCAAAGGGATGACTTAACATGAAAGTATTAGTTATTGGTGGCGGCGGCCGCGAACATGCCCTAGCTTGGAAAGCGGCACAATCACCTCAGGTAGAGCTGGTTTATGTTGCGCCGGGTAACGCGGGCACCGCTCTCGAGCCAAAGCTTGAAAACTTAAATATCAGTGCAACTGACATTCCTGCCCTGCTCGATTTTGCTAAAACCAATCAGATCGAACTCACCATCGTTGGCCCGGAAGCGCCGCTGGTATTAGGTGTGGTCGATGCCTTTAACACTGCGGGTCTGCCCATTTTTGGACCAACCAAAGCGGCTGCGCAGTTAGAAGGTTCTAAAGCCTTCACTAAGGACTTTTTGGCTCGCCACAATATTCCTACCGCGGGTTATAAAAACTGTACCGAAATCCAAGACGCTAAAGCCTTCGTACGTGAACTGACAGGCAAGACGGGTTACCCAGTCGTCATCAAAGCCGACGGTTTAGCGGCGGGTAAAGGCGTGATCATCGCCCAAGACCAAGCCGAAGCGGATGCCGCCATCGAAGATATGCTCGCGGGCAACAAGTTTGGTGATGCCGGTTCTCGCGTAGTTATCGAAGAATTCTTAAAAGGCGAAGAAGCCAGCTTTATCGTTATGGTCGATGGTAAAAATATCCTCGCGATGGCAACCAGCCAAGACCATAAAGCCCGCGATAACGCCGATCACGGTCCAAACACTGGCGGCATGGGCGCTTACTCTCCTGCACCAGTGGTCACCCAAAGCGTACACGATTGGACAATCGCTAACGTTATCCGCCCAACGGTGGATGGCATGGCAGCTGAAGGCAATGTTTACACTGGCTTCCTGTATGCGGGTCTGATGATCGCACCAGACGGCAGCGCCAAAGTGCTGGAATACAACTGTCGCTTTGGCGACCCAGAAACCCAACCTATTATGATGCGCCTCAAGTCAGATCTGGTTGAGCTGTGTTTAGCCGCCACCCGTGGCGAGCTGGATAAAGTTACCGCCGAGTACGATTCACGCGCCGCAGTCGGTGTTGTATTAGCCGCTGGCGGTTACCCAGACGACTACCGCAAAGGCGATGTGATCCAGGGTTTAAGCCTAGGTAATCATGATGCCAAGGTCTTCCACGCGGGTACTGAGATGAAAGACGGCCATGTGGTCACCAACGGCGGCCGCGTGTTATGTGCGACAGCCTTAGGACACACTGTGACCGAAGCACAAAAAGCCGCTTATCTGCTGGTTGATGAAATCCACTGGGATGATGTGTATTTCCGTACCGATATCGGCTATCGCGCCATTGCCCGTGAACAACAGGGCTAAAGGCTAAATCATTCAAAAAAACCGGCTGTCAGCCGGTTTTTTTATGCCTTAAAATTGACGATCGTCAATTTTAAAGTGATGATTTATATAGATTTTAAACAAGAAACATCTACTTTTACCCAGATTATTCCTATACAATGCTACGCAAATGTTAATTACCTACAAATGCTAAGGACTCTCCATGGAGATTAGACTCATTTCTGCCACCATCGCCTTAATACTCGCGGGTTGTGGCGGTGGCTCAGAGGACTCGGGTAGCACAACACCACCGACAGAGCCGCCAGTCCAACCTCCAGCTGTGACTCAATATACGGCGAGTACAAGTTCAGTCTTGGGTGGCAAACTCGCTCCCACCAGTCAAAAGGTCGATGCGGGTAAAAGTGCCAGCTTTAGTGTTCAAGCCGATAATGGCTTTGTGCTGGATAGCATTAGCGGCTGTGGCGGTACGCTAACAGAACTGACCTACACCACTGCGGCGATGAGTGCCGATTGTGCTATCACCCCAAGCTTTATCAGCAATGCTGAAAATGCCATTCGCCATCAAGACCATACCCTTGCCAGCGCCCATGAGCTGATTGATTTCAGCACAGCCGAACTTGCCAAAGTAGATGCTGCCCGCAAGGCGCAAATCACCGAACTCTATCAAGGTGTGGGTAACAGCATCAGTTGGCATCCGACCCACGATTCCATCACCTTTTCGAGCTTTATGCCGGAAAACACTTTTACCTTACTGCCATCGAATGTGGATGGCAGTGGCGCCAGCGCCGTACGCGGTTTAGTGATGGCGGGCGAACAACAGGGCCAGCGTTATGCCGCCATGGGTGGAAACCTGTTTGCGGTTAATAATTCAGATCAGAGCGATAAGCTGCTGAAAAACCTTATCGGATGGCTAACCAAAGGCGGCGATCAACAGGATGGCCTTAGCATAGTCACGGCACAAATGCCGAGCCGTGCCGACAGCTGGTATTTCCCCCATAACGAAGGGATCCGCACTTGGCTAAGCAAGTACTACCCCGATGCTCACAGCATCAATGCCGCCAATAGCTGCGACTACAGCGCCCTCGCCAACTGTATCGATACCTTAAAGCCGGACTTAATTGTTATCAGCGATATTGATCGAGATGGCCTAGGGTATGCGGGCATTCAAGCGGCCATTGCTAAAGCCAAGGCCGCGGGAATTCCGCTGCTGGTCTCAAACTACTGGCGTAATCAAAGCCCTATGCTCTCGCCACTCTATCTTGAGATGGGGCTCTCTACCGCGGGTAACTATTGGTCCAAACTCAACGCCGATAATCTGAGTGTGAGCACTATTCTGGCGGAAGATAAAGCACTAACAGATGTAGAAAAACTACTTGCCAACCTGCGGGAACAACGCTTCGACACGCAAGTCCTCAATGACTGCAGCGGCAACTATTTAAGCTGTAACAGCAGCGCCTTTGTCGAGGCCTTCAAGGCGGGCGCGGATTGGTATCGCAGCAATGCCGAAACCTTAGATAACAATGATATCGATGCTTTTAACAGCCCTAATTTCAGCTTGATGAAAGCGGGGTTACTGCTCGCCGACAAGTATCGCAGTGAAATCGATTACCCTATCGCCTACACCGAATCCGCCCAGTGGCAGCAAGCCCTGTTTGCCGATTGGACTGTCAGCTACGCCCGCGCCCACAACCTCGCCCAAGCTGACTTAGGTGAGTATGTCACCGACAGGGCTAATCTAAGCAAGGGCAGCAATGCCCATTACGCTTATCCTGCCACAGTGACGGAACGTAAGAGCATCACAGTGCCTTACTCTGGCCAGTGGACAACCACGGGCTGGTACGCCTTACCCGGACAAACCATCACCCTCAGCCGCTTAGATAACACAAACGCGAATGTCGAAATTAAGCTGAATTATCATAGACGTAATACTAACCGCGCCTATGAACAAAAGGTTTATCGCGCGCCATTGGAGCTAGCTCAGCAGCGCCTCAAGCTCGCCAAAAGGCAAAGCATTGAGTTTTCAACCCCCTATGGTGGCCCCATTTACCTCTATATCAGTGGTGGCGAAGGAGCGCTTAGTGTCGATGTGCAAGCCAAAAATGTGGCTAAGCACCCCAGCATTATGGATTTTTCCAATCCCGCGGAAATAACGGCCTTTAACGATAAGATCCAAAACACTGAGTTGCCCCATGTGGATCTTCGTACCGATGGCGCCGAGCAACATTTGCGCCGCGACCGTTTTATGAATGCGATTGGCGGTAAGATCCCGGATGTTAATGCGTTGCTTAAGAGCATTGTCGAGGATCATATCAACAGCGTGTATACCCTCGCAGGACTGAAAATCCAAGGTAAGAGCTTAAGTGAGTCTCTCCCCTCGGATGTGCTTGCAAGCTGTCAGGCACTGTTTGGCGCCGATTGCACCGATGCCAGTTTACATACCCGCAGCATCATCCAACACGCTAACTATGATCAAAACGCCCACTGCGGCTCGGGTTGTAGCGGTAATCCATGGGATGCGGCTTGGAATATTTCACCCACGGGTTGGGGAGATAATCACGAGCTTGGCCACAATCTGCAAACCAACCGTCTAAACGTGCAATATGCCACTGCCGCCAATAGCGACAATTGGACAGGCTATGGCAGCCGCGCGGGGGAAAACTCCAACAATATCTTCCCCTATGTGGTGTTGTGGAAAACCCATTATTTGCGTGATGGTAATACCAACACCATCACCGATGGTCATATGAATCACAAAGATCTCTTCTATGTGTTTATGTCCGATGCCGCTGGCACCACGGATACCAGTGGCAAACGCGTGGTCTTCGGCGCCAACTGCAAAGTGCTCGATGCGGGCGAAGACAGATACACAGCCCCTTGGGCCAGCAATGCCTACGCGGTACACAACGGCTATCGCATGGCGTTTTACATCCAAATGGCGCTAAAAGCCCATGGCATGACACTCAGCGACGGCACCAGCTTAAGCAATGGCTTCAATATCTTCACCCTGCTGTACCAGCACAGCCGCATCTTTGGCAAGTACGCCAATAATGCCAGCGACTGGGAGGCTAACCGTAGCAAACTGGGCTTTGAACTCTTCCCATACGAGGGCCATAGTGTTTACGGCGGCAAAACGGTGAGAGATATTCCAGGCAATGACTTTATGCTGGTATCACTGAGTAAACTCACAGGCAAAGATTGGCGCAGCCATTTTGATATCTTGGGCCTGCGTTACTCAAGCCTCGCCGCGGCGCAGGTGATGGCAAACGCCAGCCAAGGTACGGTGCCTATGGGCATGTATGAGCTTGAAACCGACTTGCCACCAGCGAACATGAGCCAAGGCTTAAGCTTTATCCCGCTGTCACTTAGCGATGGCAGCACATTGTGGAAGGGCACAGGCTCACCTAGCCAATGTGCTAAACCTTAATAGGTCATTGATGTCGATAGCCTGACACCTAAGCCCAATCACCAATAAACCTCGCCTATGCGGGGTTTATTTTTGCCCTAAAGCGTGAGCTAACGCACACAAGTCCCCCTTTGGCGGGCGCACTATCTAGACCCAACAAAAAATATCAGGGGTTATTTATGGGATATTCGATCAAAGACATTATTTATCAAGGGGAAAAGTCCGGCGTACACAATTGGCAAACGCTATCGGGACAGAATTTTTACTGGCACCCCGACTGGTTGCACATTGCTGAGGACCTCACAGGCCACAAAGCCACCGCCCATATTCAAGCCGATGGCGATAAGGCGACCCAAAGCGAGGCCGAGCAAGCCATAGTGAAACACCTCAACCGCGGCAAATAAGTGTTAATGGCCCGACGCAATCGCCTTACGGGCGATTTTATCGATTAAACCCGGTGCAATCAGCTTTAGCCAGCGCCCGAGTCGGCCACGTAGCGACGTAATAAGCTGCCGACCTCGGGTCGCGATCACTGGGAGCATCATGTTCGCGCATTGCTCGGCGGTGATAATTTTGGCTTCCTGCATTGGGGATTTACCAAGGGGCTTACCCTCACCGTCGAGGGCACGCTTATGAATTTGCGACACGACAAAATCGGGACAAATCACAGTCACGGCGACATTATCATCCGCCAGCTCAATCCGCAGCGAATCAAAAAAGCCGATAACCGCGTGTTTAGAGGCGGCATAGCCACTGCGTGTCGGCACGCCCGTTAACCCTGCCACAGAAGCGACCACCACCACCTGACCTTGGCTCGACTTTAAATAGGGTAAGGCGGCATGAGTTAAATATGCTGGCCCTAAATAGTTGACTCGCATGATATCTTCGAGCACAGACAACTGATTGAGCTCATCGAAACGTGACCACATGGTCATACCCGCGTTATTTACGAGAATATCGAGGCGGCCATAATGGGCAATAGTGGCTTGAATTAAGGCTTCGCATTGAGAGGCGCTACTGACATCGGCGGCAAAAACAAAGGGAGTCGGACCATAGTTCGCAATTTCGAGGGCAAGGGACGCTAAACGTGTTTCATTGCGGGCACTGAGCACCAGTTGGCACCCCACCCGTGCCATAGCGATCGCCAGCGCGCGGCCAATACCTTCCGAAGCGCCCGTAATAATGACTACTTTCCCCGTCAGTCCATCCATAACTATTCCCTTGTTACCAATGTGTTAATTATGCTCCGAGGTAAATTGGCATAATCATCTTAAAAGCGCAATCCCCTAGGCGCGTTGTGCCGCCTGCATATCAAACTGCTGGCAATAACTGGCCAAAGGTTGCGGTCGTCCGATTGCATAGCCTTGAGCGTAGTTAATACCAATCACTTGTAATCTATCGATAATCTCTTGGTTTTCGACAAACTCGGCAACCGTCTCAATTCCCATCACTCGACAAACATCTTGAATAGATTTAACGATAGCGTAATCCTTGGCGTTGACCGCTAAACTCTTCACGAAGCAGCCGTCAATTTTGACATAGTCCACCGGCAGTTCCCGCAGATAACCGTAGGACGCAAAGCCACTACCAAAATCATCCAATGCGAAGGAAAACCCGAGTTTACGCAGCTGCCTGAGCATTTCCATGCCACGCTGACGGTTTTGAATCGCCGTAGTCTCGGTGATTTCAAAGCAGACACATTGGCTCGGAATATCGAAAATATGTTGCTGCTGAGCTATGTATTCCACCATGCCTTCGGCGCCTAGGCTATTGCCAGAAAGGTTGATTGAAATACAGTGATCTGGCCACAACTGTGGATTTAACGACAGCCATAAAAAGGCTTTACGTATCACCTCTTTATCGATTTCAGGCATTAATTTAAAGCGCTCCGCCGCCGCAATAAACTGCGCTGGCGCTAAAATACGACCGCAGGGCTCTTGGATCCTCAGCAGGATCTCCATCCGTTGCCGTTTGGAACTCGCCCCTAAACCGCGGATCGGTTGGTAGTAGAGCAGCAGTTCGTTTTCCTCAATCGCTTGCGCGATACGCACCGCCCATTTTGGTGCGTTACGCTGATAAGTCAGCTCTTTATCTTTATCATCGTAAAAATGGATTTGGTTTGTGCCCTTAGCTTTGGCAGCGATACAGGCAATATCCGCATCCTTGAGCAGCTCCAAGGCATTGATATAAGGCGCACGGCCAAAGGCAACCCCGATACTCAAGCCGACCTTATAGTTACAGTTTTTATCGTGCAACACCTGCAGCGAAACCTGGGCAATGATCTGTTTTAACTGCTGCGCCACAGATAAAGCGGTGCTATCGCAGATCACTAAGCCAAATTCATCACCCCCGAGGCGGGCTAACAAGGTCTGCGGCCCGAGACAAGATTGAATCGCTCGTGCAACTAAGGCCAACATGCGGTCACCGGCTGTATGCCCACAACTATCGTTAATCAACTTAAACTGTTCTAAATCCAGATAACATACCGCGATGCGCTTAGCCTGACTGGCAAACTGCGGTAACTGCTCTTCAAAGGCTTGGCGATTCCATAAGCCAGTAATGCCATCGAAATTCGCGCGTTTTTGCAACTGGCGTTTAAGCAATTCTTCTTGGGTGATATCCCGCAGCACCACCACAGTACCAGTAATTTCTTTATCATGATTCAACACATTACTGATGCTGCGCTCAATAATCCGTGGCGTGGCGGTTAAAAGCTTGATCTTGGCGACTTGCGGCGTGGTCTCCCCCAAGCGCATACAGTGGAATACTGCTTGATTTAACTGCTCCCCCGCTTTTAATAACGACGCTAAACTCTGACCCACTGCGTAACAACTGGCAACATCGAGCAAGGATTCGGCCTTGGGATTCATGTAGATCACTTTGGCATCGATATCGGTCAGGATCACCGCCTCGGCAATCGACTCTAGGGTCGTTTTACCACGTTCTTTCTGCTGGTATATGCGGGCAAGTAAGCTGTTCACTCGGCTGGCCAACACTTCTAACTCGGCGTTGCCTTCGCCACTCACAGGGCGATACACGCTGGCCGTAGGGTCGACCAATGCCAACTGCTTCATCATGCTCTTAAAGGGCTTTAATAGGCCTGCACGCAGCCAAATGTAGCCTAGAGCCACAATCAACACGCCGAGTAGAATAATCCCCACCGAAACCCAATCGAGGTCGAGCTTGACCTCTTGAAAAGGTTCGGTTGAAAACTGCACCTGCAAATACAAGGGAGTGTTATTCAGCAGACTCGGGATTTGAACAAATCCGACATAATCCTTTGCTGTTGCCAGATTACTGCTGCTCATTTGCACCTGAGTGACTAATGGCACTTGGGCATATTCTAGTAAGTCTTGTGCCGATAACTGGCGCACCAAGAGCACGAATTCTTCGGGGGCAACCGCAACCGCGGTAACAACGAGCCCAACATCCCCTGCAAGATAAGCTCCTGCAAGCTGAGGTTTATCGGCGGCAAGTACCGCGCGGGCTATTTCCTGTTGTGTTGGCAGGGCAATGCTGGAGGTATTGGCAAGGACACTTTGCAGTTGTCCGCCTTGCAGAATAAACCAATGCAAATTGGCGGATATGGCACTCTCACGCCATGATGATTCGATTGACTCTAGCAGATCGCCATCGACCCGAGACAGAGGCGAAGCGTAGATATTAGTCAGGAAACTTAAGCGGTCGAGATCGATATGAAACTGTTGTTGAACATTGGTCAGCTCATGCTGCAAATTGTCTTGGCGCAACTGCTCGACCCTATGGTCGAACCAATAACCGAGGCAATAGGACACAAGCACAACCGCAGGCAGACAAAACCCCGCAATAAATACCAATATTTTGTTGCCTATGCGCATCTTCTACCACGGCTTTCGTAATTAAATTGATTAACGGCTTTACATAGTCCCTTATAGCGCCATGCAACATAGCTTATTTGCAAATAGGATTAAATATCACTTTGCTTTATCCGTTGCTAAAGTAAGCAATAGCATGCATTTAATTGTTTAAAACACCTTTGATTTAGCGCAGCTATTCGATAAATAAGTTTCTAAAAGTTAGATGTTAATCAAGATCCTATGTTCTAAATCCGTTTGTAAATACTTTGTTTCTTATATTATTTTGATTGAACTGCGTATTATCAGGCAGTGGACTTCGTGCTTAATCAATCCTGCTCAGCGAAGGAAACACAGCAATAAAAAACGGACCCTAGGGTCCGTTTCTTCTTCAGTATCGATTACTTATGGTACTGCTTAGATTGAGCATGAACCGCCTTGATAAAGGCACCTGCATGCTCAGGGTCAACGTGCTGGTGAATACCATGGCCTAAGTTAAACACATGGCCTGTACCTTCACCGTAGCCCGCCAGAATTTGAGCCACTTCTTCTTCGATACGTGGAATTGGCGCGTACAACATAGATGGGTCCATGTTGCCTTGCAGTGCCACTTTATGGCCTACACGGCGACGAGCGTCGGCAATGTCGACAGTCCAGTCTAAGCCTAAGGCGTCACAGCCCGTTTCAGCCATGGCTTCTAACCATAAACCACCGCCCTTAGTGAATAAGGTCACTGGCACTTGGCGGCCATCGGCAAAGCGAGTCAGGCCATCGACAATCTTCTGCATATAACGCAGTGAGAATTCACGGTAAGCCGTGTGCGATAACGCGCCGCCCCATGAGTCGAAAATCATCAGCGATTGCGCGCCGTTAGCAACCTGCGCATTCAGGTACAGAGTCACTGAATCGGCTAACTTGTCGAGTAACATATGCAGCGCCGCTGGCTCTGCGTAGGCCATCTTCTTAATTTTTTCGAAGGTTTTGCTCGAGCCACCTTCAACCATGTAAGTCGCGAGTGTCCAAGGCGAACCAGAGAAACCAATCAATGGCACTTGGCCATTCAGTTCACGGCGAATAGTGCTAACCGCTTTCATCACATAACCCAGATCATCTTCTGGATCGGGAACGGCTAATTTTTTGATGGCATCGATAGTGTCTGTTGGGCGCTCAAAACGTGGGCCTTCGCCCGCCTCAAAATACAGACCTAAACCCATCGCATCGGGAACTGTCAGAATATCGGAAAACAGAATCGCCGCATCCAGCTCGTAACGACGCAGCGGTTGTAGCGTTACTTCACAGGCCAATTCATGGTTTTTGCATAAAGACATGAAGTCACCCGCTTGAGCGCGAGTCGCTTTGTATTCAGGGAGATAACGGCCAGCTTGACGCATCATCCATACTGGAGTCATATCAACAGGCTGTTTTAGTAGGGCGCGTAAATAACGATCATTCTTTAATTCTGCCATTTGGCTTGATTCCTAGACTTATTGAGATCCGCTGGGTCGGTAGTTTAGCATTTACGCGGATAATGTAACCTTTAAGTGCAAATTTATGTGAGCTATTCCCCATCATTGCTGTCCATTTAAGCACTTATCGTCAAAATGCTAGCCAGATAACATACTGTTTAGTAATCGAACCCAAAGTCACACTAAGACAGAAAAAAGTTGCGCTGGTTTCCTGCCTTTGGTATAAAAAGTTTGCGCTAGCAAGAACAATCAAGAAGCTCGTCGCATCGAGCCTGCTATATACATTACTCGCCCAACGATAGGTTTCTATCGTTGGGCTTTTTATTTCCGCATTTTTTTATACAAAACAGCTGGTTTGTCCATCTGCCAATTCTCGCAAATCCCGATAAAAAGGGTTGATCCAAGAGCTATTTCTCCCCTACATTAGAGTCATGTCCTGGCACTTAAATGGAATGCATCATGCTGAGAGAACTCGAAAAAGCAGAACAAAAGTGGGGCGGTTCAAATAAGCTTATAGATCAATGGCTAGAAAATCGTCGTAAACTCTTGGTGCATTACTGCCAGATAGCAGGCCTTCCTCCCTATGGGAAAGCCGAAAAATCCCTTCCCTCCTTCGATCATGTGAAATCCTTTTGTGATTTATTAGTCGATTACGTCTCCGAAGGCCATTTCGAAGTCTATGACCAAGTGGTCAATGCCTGTGAAAAGTTTGGCGCCTCGAGCAAAACCTTAGCCCAGCAAGTACTGCCAAAGATCACTCCAACGACTAACGCGGCGTTAGACTTTAATGATAAGTACGCCGAAGCGCAGGATGATCAAGTGTTATACCAGCTCGATAAAGATCTTTCCGAACTGGCCCACACCATGGAAACCCGTTTCGAGTTAGAAGATAAATTGCTCGAAGTGCTACATAACCAGTATTCAGAGCACGCCCAGCAAGCCTAATTAGCGCTAACCGTTATGCACCGCGAATCGCATGATTGCGCGTCAATGGGGGCAAGTCGCCACCCTTGATAAATAGTTTTTGAGATTGGCAGTCACTTCTTAATCAACAGCTTATTAGCGATAGAATTTACAAACAAAAAAGCCAGCTTTCGCTGGCTTTTTCATTATCATATCAATCGATTATACAGCTGATTGAAAGATCACTTGTGATGCTTTCTGAGTGTAAGAATCGATTTGATCGAAGTTCAAGTAACGGTAAGTGTCAGCTGCAGTTGCATCTAACTCTTTCGCGTATTCTTGGTATTCTTCAACCGATGGCAGACGACCTAACAAGGCTGCTACTGCCGCTAATTCCGCAGAGGCTAAGTAAACGTTAGCGCCTGTACCTAAACGGTTCGGGAAGTTACGGGTAGAAGTCGATACCACAGTAGAACCTTCAGCCACACGTGCTTGGTTACCCATACACAGTGAACAGCCTGGGATCTCGATACGCGCACCAACGCGACCGAAAATACCGTAGTAACCTTCTTCGGTCAGCTGGTCTTTGTCCATCTTAGTCGGTGGCGCAATCCACAGACGTGTTGGCAGCGTCTTAGCGAACTTGTCTAACATCTTACCGGTCGCACGGAAGTGACCAATGTTAGTCATACAAGAACCTACGAACACTTCGTCAATCTTAGTTTGTGCAACAGATGACAGTAATACTGCATCGTCTGGATCGTTTGGCGCACACAGGATTGGCTCTTTGATCTCGTTCAGATCGATTTCGATCACCGCAGCGTACTCAGCATCGGCGTCTGCGCTCATCAGCTCAGGATTCGCTAACCACTCTTCCATGCCTTTGATACGACGCTCTATCGTGCGACGGTCACCGTAACCTTCGGCGATCATCCACTTCAGCATAGTGATGTTCGAGTTCAGGTACTCGATGATTGGCTCTTTGTCTAACTTGATAGTACAACCCGCTGCAGAGCGTTCTGCAGACGCGTCAGACAGTTCGAATGCCTGTTCTACTTTCAGAGTTTCTAAGCCTTCGATTTCCAGTACGCGACCAGAGAAGATGTTCACTTTACCTTTCTTCTCAACGGTCAGCAGACCCATTTCAATCGCTTTTAATGGAATCGCGTGTACTAGGTCACGTAGGGTGATGCCAGGTTGCATCTTGCCCTTGAAGCGCACTAATACTGATTCTGGCATGTCCAGAGGCATCACACCGGTCGCGGCAGCGAATGCCACTAGACCAGAACCTGCTGGGAATGAAATACCGATAGGGAAACGCGTATGTGAGTCACCACCAGTACCTACTGTGTCTGGTAATAACATACGGTTTAACCAAGAGTGGATAACACCGTCACCTGGACGCAGAGACACACCACCACGGTTCATGATGAAGTCTGGCAGAGTGTGGTGAGTGTTAACGTCTACTGGTTTTGGATAAGCGGCAGTGTGGCAGAATGACTGCATGGTCAAATCGGCACTGAAGCCTAAACAGGCTAAGTCTTTCAGCTCGTCACGGGTCATAGGACCAGTCGTGTCCTGAGAACCCACAGAAGTCATCTTAGGCTCACAGTATTGACCTGGACGTACGCCAGCAACACCACAGGCTTTACCGACCATCTTCTGTGCAAGCGTATAACCTTTGCCATTATCAGCGACGTCTTGAGGACGTACGAATACGTCAGAAGCGGGTAAACCTAACACTGCGCGAGCTTTGTCAGTTAAACCACGACCGATAATCAATGGAATACGACCACCAGCACGTACTTCGTCTAACAGTACGTCGGTTTTCAGGCTGAACTCAGAAATCACTTCGTCTGAGCCGTGACGCTTCACTTGTCCAGCGTATGGATAAATGTCGATCACATCGCCCATTTCCATTTTGCTGACGTCAAGTTCGATTGGCAGTGCGCCCGCATCTTCCATAGTGTTGAAGAAAATCGGCGCAATCTTGCCACCTAAGCAGAAACCACCAGCACGTTTGTTAGGTACGAATGGGATATCATCACCCATGAACCACAGTACTGAGTTAGTTGCAGACTTACGTGACGAACCTGTACCTACAACGTCACCCACGTAAACTAATGGGAAACCTTTGGTTTTCAGTTCTTCTAATTTCTTGATTGGACCTACGCTGCCAGGTACATCTGGCTCGATACCATCACGCGCGTTTTTCAGCATAGCTAAAGCGTGCAATGGGATATCTGGACGTGACCAAGCATCAGGTGCTGGTGACAGGTCGTCGGTGTTGGTTTCACCTGAGACTTTGAATACGGTCAGGGTCACTTTGTCCGCTAATTTTGGACGGCTTAAGTACCAGTCTGCATTTGCCCAAGCTTCAACGACTTGTTTAGCATAGGCATTACCCGCTTCCATTTTCTCAACCACATCGTGGAAAGAATCAAACATCAGCAGCGTGTGAGATAAGGCTTTAGCGGCTAAAGGCGCCAGAGCAGGGTTATCTAACTGAGCGATCAGCGGCTCGATGTTATAGCCACCTTGCATAGTGCCTAATAACTCAGTCGCACGTTCGGCAGACAGGATAGGTGAAGTTGCAGCGCCTTTGGCAACCGCATCTAAGAAAGCGGCTTTTACGTAAGCGGCTTCGTCAACACCGGGGGGAATTCGATTTTCTAGCAGGTCAAGAATAACGGCTTCTTCACCAGCGGGGGGATTTTGAACCAATTTAACCAGTTCAGCCACTTGATGTGCATCTAATGGCTTAGGGACTACGCCCTCTGCAGCACGTTCTGCGACGTGTTTACGATATGCTTCTAGCACGGCAACATTCCTCTTTGTTTGGCGCTCTAACAACGAAACTGCACGTCTTCTCAATTGAAGCTGACAGTCCGACATGATCGACCCGTATTTCCGGCCAGCAGTATACTACAGCTTTGCAAAAGTATGAATCAGGTCACACTCGGCGAAAGACGAAATAAGGGCTAAATCCGGAGGTGCAGCTCAACTTACGGCAAGAATAAAACAAGGGAAATTAGACAATAGTTTGAAAACAGACAAAAAACCATAAGCGACAAATAGTTAACATAAGTTAATCAATTTAAAATCGAACGAATATTTTTTTGCTCACAACCGCAGGTTAAGCGTAAATATTTTTAAACTTTGTGCTTTTAGACTTTGAAGATGCAGAGCTTAACCATACACTCAAGTTCCCAGAGCATAGCGCTTAGTAATCCTTCCCATCCCTTGGAGTAGTAATGACATCCCTTAGTATTCAAGCTGTTATCTTTGATATGGATGGTGTGTTAATCGATTCAGAACCCCTTTGGCAACGGGTTGAGTATGAAGTCTTATCGGCACTTGGCGTGCCCGTCACTATCGAAACGATTCAACAAACCACAGGTTTACGTATCGACCAATGTGTCGACTATTGGTATCACAAAGCACCTTGGGCCGATTACGACAATGCCAAGGTCAGCACCGCCATCGTCGATAAAGTCGCAGAGGAAATCCTGCGAACGGGCGAAGCCATGCAAGGCGTTCAACAAGCCATTGATTACTGCCAAGCTAAAGGCTTAAAGATAGGCCTAGCCACCTCTTCTTTTTACACCATTATCGAAGCCGTACTCAGTAAACTCGGCCTAAGCGATAAGTTTATGGCGGTACAATCCGCCGAAGGACTCACCTATGGCAAGCCGCATCCTGAGGTTTACTTAAATTGTGCGGCCGCCTTAGGAGTCGACCCGCGTTATTGCCTCGCGATTGAAGACTCTTTCAATGGTCTAATCGCCGCCCGCGCCGCCAATATGCAAACCGTCGCCATTCCCGCAGCGGAGCAACGCGGTGAGGCAAAATGGGTTGTCGCCCATCACCAAGCCGACAGCATGTTAGATTTACCGGCGATCTTGGGCTAATCACAACACCAAATTGCGAAAAGCAAAAAGCCAGACATCCGTCTGGCTTTTTCATTTTCATCCTATGGATTACCAGATTTTTACGCGCTCTTCTGGTTTTAAATACATCTTGTCGCTTTCTTTCAGCTCAAAAGCTTTATAGAAGGCTTCAATATTGCGCGGTGTACCCATAGCACGGTAGTGGCTAGGTGAATGCGGATCCGTCAGTAAACGACGACCTAACTCTTCATCACGGTAGTTGCGGCGCCACACTTGTGACCAACCGACGAAGAAACGCTGCTCACCCGTTAAGCCATCGAGCACTGGTGCAGGTTTACCGTTTAAGCTCATCGCATAGGCACGCGCCGCTACGGTTAACCCGCCTAAGTCACCAATGTTTTCGCCTAAGGTTAAATCACCGTTCACAAACTTACCGGGCAACGCTTCATAGCCAGAATACTGCGCCGACAGTTGCTTACCGCGTTTTTGGAACTCTTCACGGTCTTTATCAGACCACCAATCACGCAGGTTGCCGTCGCCATCGTACTTAGCACCTTGGTCGTCGAAACCATGGCTGATTTCGTGGCCAATTACCGCACCGATACCACCGTAGTTAACCGCATCATCGGCTTCCATATTGAAGAATGGCGGTTGCAGAATCGCCGCAGGGAATACGATTTCATTGCCAACAGGGCTGTAATAAGCGTTCACCGTTTGTGGTGTCATATGCCACTCGGTACGATCGATTGGCTTACCTAACTTGTTGATCATGTCTTGATATTCGAAGTTGGCATAACGCATATAGTTACCCACCAGCTCATCAGGCTTGATCTCTAACGCTGTGTAGTCTTTCCACTTGTCTGGATAACCAATCTTGTAGGTAAACTTAGACAGTTTTTCTTGAGCCGCGACTTTCGTTTCAGGCGTCATCCACTCGAGTTCATTAATACTGACTTCAAAAGCTTTGATCAAGTTTTTGATCATGGTTTCCATGCGCGCTTTGGCTTCTGGTTTAAAGTACTGCTTAACGTACTCTTCACCCACTAATTCACCTATTACTTGGTCGGCGCCATCAACCGCTTTTTTCCAGCGTGGTTGCTGCTCTTCAATGCCCATCAACGTTTTGCTCTTAAAGGCAAAGTTAAGATCGACAAAGTTTTTACTTAACAACTCGGCGTAACTATCCACGAGGTGGAACGTTAAATAGTCCTGCCAAGCTGAAACGGGGAAGGCATCAAAATTAGCGCCTAACTTTTCTAAGTATGATGGCTGACGCACGATGACTTCAGTCACTTTATCGCCAAGGCCCGCACTGGTCGCAAAGGCATTGATATCAAACTTGCCAGTGAGTTTTTGCAGCTCGGCACGGCTCAGTTTGTTGTAAGACTTGTTAGCATCGCGAGATTCAACGCGGCTCCACTGGCTCTTAGCGATCATCATCTCGATGTCGGCTACGTTTTTCGCGGCACGTTTTGCATTTTTATAGCCTGCTTCAGTCAGAATATCAGTCACATATTTCGCCATTGCTTGGCGATTAGCGACAAACTTAGCGTCATCTTTTAAGTAGTAATCGCGGTCTGGCAAGGTTAAGCCCGACTGGCTTAAATACACTGCATATTGGGTAGAATTTTTCGCGTCGTTATTAACGTAGAAACCAAAGGGAATACCTGAACCGCTGGTGAGTAATTTCCCCATCACCGCGGGTAATTCACTGTGATTTTTCACTGCAGAGATGTCCGCCAGTAATGGATTTAATGGGGTTACACCTAAGGATTCGAGCAAATCGGTATTCATAAAGCTGGCGTTAAAGTCACCGATTTTTTGATTATTAGAGCCAGGAGCAGCATCTTTTTGCGCTGCGGCGGCATCGATGATTTTTTTCAACGCATCTTGGCTTTGATCGTACAGCACAGAGAATGCACCGTAGTTAGACTTGTCGGCAGGGATAGGCGTATTCGCTAACCATTTACCGTTCACGCTGTAATAAAAATCGTCTTGATGGCGAACTGAGGCATCAAAGTTTTGTAATTCAATGCCAGAAACCGCGGCGACTTCAGTTTTAGGCTCGCTGCTGCAAGCGGCTAAACCTAGGCTCAGGGCAATCCCCAGCGCCAGTGTGCTAATCTTCTTCATTGTTTTCCCCAGCTTCCGTTGAGAGTGTTGTTATTTTTTCCTGCAAAACCTTAGCATTTTGCCTAGTTTGGCTGTAGCAAGATTTTGTAAAAGGTTATGACACTTAGTGATATTTGCGCAAACCAGTATAAACGCGATTTTTAGATTATGCGGGAATAGTGTTCAGCAGGAAAAACGAAGGGCATAACCTTAGTTATGCCCTTCGATCGATTTAGAAGGCTTTACCGACAAATAAATACAAGGATTTATCACCCATATCTGTAATACCAAAGCCCAGTGCTGCCGGCCCCATAGAAGTATCTGTACCTATGTAAAGGCTAGAAGCATAGATAAGGTCTGAGAGGGATACCTCTGAGCGTTCATACCATACATTTCCCGCCTCTAAACTTAGCCCTAAATAGAGTGGGTAATCTCTCATACCTAATAAGGCATCTCGGCCCAGATCATACTGATAGACAAAGGCGCCAAAGAGCTTATGCGCCCCTGTGAGCGAGTCCTTGTGATAACCAGAAAGGTTTAAGAAACCGCCCAAATCGGACAAGTGTAACGTATTAAGTCCGTCATTATTATTTGTCGCAAGCGACGCTTTACCCACAAAGGCATGATTGCCAACGCTGAGCGCGCCTTTCCAATCGGCTTCAACCTGAACACTAAATTCGTTTTTATTGTTATCAACGACATCGTCAAAATCTTCATTACGCACATACACATTTAAGGTGATGCGGTTACCCGAAGTCGGGAAACTAATACTGTCTAAGCTGTCATAACCAACCCTCAAGTAAGCACCGTAGGAGTTAAAATCAAAATCCTTCAGCAACCAGGCATCATTGACGATAACGCCTTTCTCCCCCACTAAACCAAATTCAATAAACCCTTGCAAGACATAGTTATAACCAATTCCTAATTCAATAGTGTGGGTTTTCTTGTCAAAGACAAAAACACGGTTATTGTTATCGTAGAGATCCCAATTATGAACATCGAATTGATATCGGGCTCGACTATAAAACTCTTGATCTCTATCTAGCGGTTGATAAAACTCGGTTGCAAATAGCTTTTCGAATCCAAGCTTAACTTCGTTTCGCCACTCTCCGCCATTAAAGGTTAAGTCTGTCATGGTATAAGCCATATCAAAGCTGATGGCTGAATCAGAGCTAAAATCGTCCTCCCAATTAAAGCCTAGTTGGAAGTAATTTGGTCCCCAAGATTTAGCTCGGGTGGTCACCGTCAGCACTCGACCTTCTTCAGACTCGACAAACTCGGCATCCACGCGCTCAAATTTGTTTAAGGCATAAATCCGTTTTAACGCCTCGTTTAGCTCATCCTTAGTCACAGCTTGGCCGGCTTTCAGATCTAAGGTTTCCTTCAATAGGTTTAGACTGACCTTAGACTGGTTATCGAATACGATTTCTTTAATAGGATGCGCCACATCCGCCATTAATAACTTGCCCTTGGCCTTCTTCGCATCCACATAGGCGGCATATTCTTCAGCGCTGACACTCATGCCCTGCAATTTATCTAGCTGGCCGTTGGCGGCTTCTTTCCCTAACGTCAGGGCCAAGGGCATGATGGTAAAGTCTGTGGTGCTTAAGGCATCGATAGCGGGACGGATCAATACGTCTTTATCTGTTAGTAATTGTTTTTGCTTTTCGGTACTGGCATTGGTCAGGAAGTTAGATAACTGGTCGAGCACCGCAATCGTGCTATTCAATTTGTCTTTTTTCACCAGCGGCGAGCCGATATCTACGGCAATGATGATATCCGCGCCCATAGCCTTAACCACATCCACGGGCATATTGTTGGCAATACCGCCATCGACTAATAACTTGCCATCGATCTGAGTCGGTTGCAGTGCACCCGGCACAGTCGCAGATGCCTGCATGGCTTTGACTAAGCTGCCGTGGTCGATGACGACGGGTAAACTGGTTTCTAAATCCGTTGCCACCGCTCGATAGGGAATGGCCAACGCATCAAAATCACCAAATTGCTGCACCAGATCCGTGGACTGGCGTAATAGCTGCGACATGGTTTGCCCGCGCAGCAAGCCACTCGGCGCCCGGACTTCGCCCTCGGTATAACCGATATTAAGCGGAATATTGTAACGATCGCGTAACTGTTTATCGCGGTAACTCAAGACGTTACGCGGAATGGTATCCGAATAACCACTATCCCAATCAACCCCCATCATAATGGTTTCGACTTCACTTGCACTGTATCCCAAGGCATACATACCCGCGACATAAGCGCCGATACTCGTACCTGCAATATAGTCCACAGGAATATGATGTTCTTCTAAAATTTTAAGTACACCAACATGGGCGGCGCCTTTAGCACCTCCACCGCTTAACACTAATCCTATTTTTGGCCGTTCAGCCGCACATAAGGGAGTCAGCAACACACATAAAAAGAGAGAAGCTACTATTCGGCGCATCATAATGAGTACTTTTATAGGATAAAAAATTTTGAGTTAATATTAGCAAATTTATCTATTTAACCATCAGTCATATTTTATCTGAACCGATGAGTTGAAAATTTGCCATTAATGATCGCGTTATTTCATTTACGTTTAAACACAAGTGCTGTAAACAGATAATTCAACATAAAACCCCAACTTGAGCCGAGGCTAAAAATGCGCAATTAAGCACACATAAATTGCAGATTAAGATTGCAATGAATCAAGCGGAGACTGTAACTGAAGATATTTTTCAAAATCACTGACAGACATTGGTTTGGCAAAGTAATAGCCCTGAACAATATAACAGCCACGGCTAAAAAGCTGCTCTAACTGCTCAACGGTTTCAACCCCTTCTGCTACTACGGTTAATTTTAAGTTACGAGCCAATTCAATAATACTACTCACAATAGCCTGATCGGCAGAATTCGAGGCGATATCGATCAAAAATGAACGGTCAATTTTGAGTGTATTCACCTCAAAATTGCGTAAATAAGCTAAAGAGGAATATCCGGTGCCAAAGTCGTCAATCGCGACTTCAATGCCCAACTCTTTAAGCTGAGTCAGATGGGTTTTCGCCGCTTGCACTTCCTTCATCAGGACCCCTTCGGTGATTTCTAACCCGAGGGATGAGGTCGGCATTTGTGTATCGGCCAAAATTTTCTTTAACCCATCAATAAAGTCAGGTTGACGGAAATGCACCGCCGAAATATTCACCGACAATTTAAACGGAGTGTTGCAATGTTTTACCCACTTAGCGCCATCCGAACAGGCTCGGCGGAATACCCAGCGGTCGATTTCAACCACTAAACCACAGGCTTCGGCGACCTTAATAAAAATATCGGGACGGATATAACCTTCCTTCGGATGACGCCAACGAATTAAGGCTTCCATCCCAATAAATTTATCGCCCCGCAAAATATCAATCTGCGGCTGATAATAGAGTTCAAACTCTTCCCGCTCGATGGCCTTACGCAAATCCGCTTCCAAGCGTAAATGGTACAAGGCTTGGGCATTACGCTCCGACGAATAATATTTAAAGTTGCCACGCCCCTCTTCCTTGGCGTGGTACATGGCAAGATCAGCGTTTTTAATAAAGGCTTCGGGCTGCACCGCATCATCGGGCCAAATACTGATACCGATACTAGTGGAGATATAAAACTCGCGACCAAACAATTTAAATGGCGCCACAATTTGTGCCAGTAAACGCTCGGCAATGTGGTTTATCTCGTTTAAGTTATTGGCATTTCTCAGCAGGATCACAAACTCATCGCCGCCAAAACGACACAGCAAATGCTCACTGCCGATGCAAGACTGCAAGCGGTTGGAGGCTTCAACCAGCAAGGCATCACCCATGCTGTGGCCATAGGAGTCGTTTACATGTTTAAAGCGGTCGAGGTCGAGGAATAAAAGCGCCAGCTTTTCACCAGTCTGCTGCGCGGTCTGAATCGATTGCAATAACCTGCTCGAAAACAGTGAGCGGTTAGGTAGCCCAGTTAACACATCATAATTCGCCAATCGTCTCAGATCCGCCTCGGTACGTTTTCGCTCGGTAATATCTGAAAAGACAATCACATAGTGTACTGAGCTATCACTCGTCGACTGCATCACAGAGACGTTAAGCCACACGGGGCAAACCAGCCCATTCTGCCCCACTAACTCACGCTCACCCGTCCACGAACTGTCTTGGCCGAGTAACTGATGCACTTCGGTCGAGAGACCATCCTTCATTTGCACGAATTGAGAAAAAGATTGTCCGACGAGATCATGCTGCTCGGAGCCAATAATTTGCTGCGCCGCATGGTTCGCCACCCGAATATTTTCATCCACATCTAAGATCAACACCCCTTCTGAGGTGTTCTCAAAGGCTTGGGCGAGGAGATTGATTTCATCCTCTAGCTGACGCTGCAGGGTAATGTCGCTATAAATCCCCGCTACCCGTTCAATCTCGTGGGTAGTGCGATTGCGCGACACCGGGCGGCCCCTCACTCTTAACCAGCCCCAATTACCACTGCGGCGTTGATAACGATATTCCGCCTCAAAGCGATCGATTTCACCCGCTAACATACTGTTCCACTGACCTAAAGCTTTATCCCTATCCTCAGGGTGGACGGGGAGAGTCTCGAGGGTAACCACAATCTCATTGGCATGATTACCTAGCACGGCGCCACGGTTATCGAGGTAAAAGCTCTGGGTATCTCTATGCCATTCCCAGAGATCGGAATCGCTCCCACGCAGGGACTGACGCAAACGATCATCACTCTCGGTCAACGCTTGGTTCATCGTCATAAAGGTTCGAACTTGGCGCTGACGATACCAGGCTAAACTCAATGCGATGATCGAAAAAATCAGTAACAAGATGCCCTTAAAGCCCTGAGTCAACCACCAATGCTGCTCAACATAGAAGGGATAAGCGAAGGGTTTATCCGACCAGATCCCATTCACCTGACTTAAAATCTCCAGCCCATACTCACCCGCCGCCAGTCCAGCGAGGTTTATCTGCGACTCGCCTTGCAGCAGTACATAGTTATCTTCTTCCCCTTGGTAGCGCAGTCGATATTTAAATTGAATCGGCGAATCATCGAGATAATCGAGGTTAGTGATCTGTAAACTTACCATGTTGGCATCGGGTTTAATTACCATCATGGGTTGAGGCAATAGGGAAACTTCGGTGCTGTTATCGTAATAGACAGACACAGACTCGAGCATCACATGGTCATCGGTGATCCGGTTGACCAACTTATCCACATCCAAGTGCATAACCCCTTCCGGGGTGCCAAGATATAGACCAAACTCGGGGGAATAGAAGTAAGCTCCTTCATTCATTTCATCGGAAATCAGCCCATCGAGTTGGTTAAACATGGCGATATGGCCGGTTACTATATCTTGGCGGATCAGTGAATCGGCGCAGGCCACCAGATTGGCTTTAGGCGTCTTTTGGATAAAAAACACTGAGCTGCAGTTCACTTGCCATAGCGCAGTCAGCGAAACCAGTTCGCTGCTGTTGAGGTGATACTCGAATAAGCCCTTTTCGTAGGAACCAAACCACATCACCCCAGGTGACATTTCTTCGATATGGCTAACGGTGGGCATGGCACTCAAGCCATTAAATAGGCTTCGCTGATCGTGGAACTCATTCGCCTCATCCAAATAGCCAAAAACCCGCTTACCGCCGATCCACAGCTTTCCGTCGGAGGCGCGATACAAGGTTCTAATCGCCGGACGCTTGGGTTCCACCGCATCTTTAGCTGGCTTGTCGATATTGAAGGCCTGCGGAGCTTTTAAATCGGCCTCCCAAAAATACAGGCCGGTGGAGCTGGCGATCCACACCCGCCCTTGTAACAGCGGGTCGACATAAGTGCGATAAACCAGCTTGTTTTTAAATTCATCTTGCCCATTGATCCACTTTGCAAAGCTCTCGCCCTTAAAGCTTGTTCTATCAACCACAAACAGGCCACCCGTGCTTGAGACCAACAAGTAATGCTCGGCAAATGCCCTGATATCGTAAATGCTCTCGTGAGGTAGTAAACCTTCAATCGGGATATCTATGGTTTGCTGTGTATCCTTGGCAATAAACGTCACATTAGATGAGCCAAGCCAAAGCCCTTCAGGTGCCGCAAACACCGACCAAATCATGGCATCGCCCAGTGCGTAGGGTTTATCGGCGGTATAGGTCTCTAAGATAAAATCGGGCCGCGATGCCAACAGTGCCAAGCCGTCGCCAGACCCGCCCACCCACATCAAACCCGAATCATCGAACAGCATGGCCTTGAGGATTTCCATATTGGCCTGCTTTTTCAGCTCCTCCTGATAATTCTCAATCTGGTGAGTCTCTGGCGACCATTTCAATAGGCCAAAACGACTGGCAAACCATAGCGAGCCTTTAGGGTCTTCAACAATCACAGTGCTCCAATCGGGTAATTCAGGCACGGCCTCAAGTTGCTGTGTGCTTGGCTCGAAACGATACACGCCACGGCTCGTCGCCAACCATACGCGGTGTTTCGTATCCTCAAGCATATCGAGAATGCTTCCCATAGACTCAGTCCATGGGTATTTACTGAGGGTTTTACCTGACTTATCCAGCAGCAATAAATCAAATTGCCCAGCCAGCAGGATTTGCTCATTGGGGAGCACCAATAACTTGCGCCAAGGCAGATCGCGATTAACCGCCAGTTGAGTCACCAGAGAGAGTTCAGAAGTCGCAGGGGAATACTGATAAATCTGACCATTATCAATCAGCAATAGCCAACGCTGGGCATCCATACGCGCCGCAGACAGCATGGCGCCACCTGAAAAGTGTGGGAACAAATCGGGTGAGCCAAACAGCGTAAATTGATTGCCACGGATATCGTAGAGATACAGCGCCGCGTTGGTGCTCACCAGCAGCTTGTCTTGCCCGACGTTAACCACTGAGTTGAGGAAATCATCCGCAAGACGGGACTCGCTGCCCGTTTTGTCTATGCGTCTGACCTTAGAATTACTAACGCGATATAAGCCTTGCTCGGTCGCCGCCCAGACAAAACCATGGTCATCTAAGGTCAAGCCACGGATACTGGTGGCGGCTAATCCATCTCGGTCGGTGAAAACACGTTGCACAAATCCACCAGCCCAAACCATGTTCAGACCAGAGACAAAAAGGATGAAACATGCCAGAAGTGTTTTAGTTATTCTTGTTTGCATTTGATGACTTACTTCATACCATAGTTGTACTGTAGCAGTTCAAAAGCCTCAATTCACCCGCTTATTCACATTAGCGTTACAATTTTATCAAGACAATAAAAAAGCGCCCTTAAGGCGCTTTTTGTAGCTCGGCTAAATTACTTTTTCTTTGCCTTTGGATTTGGCAAGTCAGTAATAGAACCTTCGTAGATTTCAGCCGCTAGACCCACTGACTCGTGCAGCGTTGGGTGAGCGTGGATGGTTAATGCTAAATCTTCAGCATCACAACCCATTTCGATTGCCAGACCGATTTCACCTAACAGTTCGCCACCGTTCACACCCACGATAGCACCACCGATAACGCGGTGAGTGTCTTTATCGAAAATCAGCTTAGTCATACCTTCGCTGCAATCTGAAGCGATTGCACGGCCAGAGGCTGCCCATGGGAAAGTCGCTGTTTCGTAAGCAATACCTTGCTCTTTAGCTTCTTTCTCAGTCAGACCAACCCAGGCCACTTCAGGGTCTGTGTAAGCGATTGATGGGATAACTTTTGGATCGAAGTAGTGCTTCATACCCGCGATCACTTCGGCCGCTACGTGGCCTTCGTGCACGCCTTTGTGAGCCAACATTGGTTGACCAACGATGTCACCGATTGCGTAGATGTGCGGTACGTTTGTACGTAATTGCTTGTCTACGTTGATGAAACCACGCTCATCAATCTTAACGCCCGCTTTTTCAGCGTCGATCAGCTTGCCATTTGGTGTACGGCCGATAGCAACTAACACTGCATCGTAACGTACTGGCTCTGCTGGTGCGCTCTTACCTTCCATCGATACGTAGATACCGTCTTCACGGGCTTCAACCGCGGTCACTTTAGTTTCGAGGATCAGGTTGAATTTCTTCTTGATTTGCTTAGTGAATACGCGAACGACGTCTTTGTCAGCCGCTGGGATCACTTGGTCGAACATTTCAACCACGTCGATTTCACTGCCCAGAGAAGAGTAAACAGTACCCATTTCTAAACCGATGATACCGCCACCCATGACCAGCAGTTTGCCAGGAACTTCTTTCAGTTCTAATGCGTCGGTCGAATCCCAAATACGTGGGTCTTCATGGGGAATGAATGGCAGTTTGATTGGGCGAGAACCCGCAGCGATGATCGCTTGGTCAAACTTAACCACAGTCACAGTACCGTCCTGCGCGGTCACTTCTAAGCTGTTAGGGCCAGTAAATTTACCGAAGCCATTAACAACGTTTACTTTACGCATTTTAGACATGCCGCCTAAGCCACCAGTCAACTGGCTGATCACTTTTTGCTTGAAGCTGCGTAACTTGTCTAAATCGATTGTTGGCTCGCCGAACACAACACCGTGTGCAGCAACGGCTTTGGCTTCTTCGATCACTTTAGCAACGTGTAACAGGGCTTTAGATGGGATACAACCCACGTTCAGACACACGCCACCTAAAGTGCTAAAACGTTCAACGATAACGGTTTCCAGACCTAAGTCAGCCGCACGGAAGGCAGCAGAATATCCCGCAGGACCTGCACCTAATACCACTACCTGAGTTTTGATTTCGTTACTCATGTTTTCCTCTAATTCTCATTCAATCCGTTGGAGGAGAGTAATCCTGCCAACCGAAAATGCGCCAGCGCGTAAGGTGGGCGCATTTTAACCTGTGTTTGATACTGATCACAATAAACAAAAGGCCACTCAAGATGAGCAGCCTTATTTGTTTACAGAATCAAAGTACGAATATCGGACAGAATTCCTGACAGGGTCACGCTAAAGCGTGCAGCCATAGCACCATCGATCACGCGGTGATCGTATGATAGCGACAGTGGCAACATCAATTTAGGCTCGAACTCTTTACCATTCCATTTAGGCTTAATTTCAGATTTAGACACACCTAAAATCGCCACGTCTGGGTAGTTAACGATTGGGGTAAACGCAGTACCACCAATGCCACCTAGGCTTGAAATAGTGAAGCAGCTACCCTGCATATCGGCAGATTTGAGCTTACCATCGCGGGCACGGACAGAAATATCGGCCAGCTCACGAGATAACTCGATGATGCCTTTCTTATCCACGTCACGTACCACAGGTACCACTAGACCGTTTGGCGTATCAACCGCCACACCGATGTGGTAGTACTTCTTCTGGATCAGTGATTCACCGTCGCTGCTTAAGCTTGAGTTGAACACTGGGAACTGTTGCAGCGTTTTCGCCACGGCTTTCATCATAAAGACCAGCGGAGTGATCTTATAATCGGCTTTTTTCTTCGCAGCCGCGTCGTTCTGCTGCTTACGGAACTCTTCCATTTCGGTGATATCAGCTTCATCGAACTGAGTCACGTGAGGAATGGTTACCCAGTTACGGTGCAGGTTTGGACCAGAGATCTTCTGGATACGGCTTAATGGAATCTCTTCCACTTCACCAAACTTGCTGAAATCCACTTTCGGTGCAGCAATCACTTGCAGACCACCACCGTTACCCGCCGCAACTGAAGTTGCTGCTGTCGCCTTAGGACGAGACAGTTCGTACTTCACATACGCCTGTACGTCTTCCTTCATGATGCGACCTTTACGGCCAGAACCCGTCACTTGAGTGAGGTCCACACCAAATTCACGGGCCAAACGGCGAACCGCAGGAGACGCATGCACCACACCGGTTACCACTGGCGCACCCGCACTTGGGTGATGTGGAACTGGTGGACGGCTAGGAGCGGCAGCAACAGGTGCCGGTGCCGCTTCTTGGGCAACTGGTGCAGGTGCTGCGGCTTGAGCTACTGGCGCTGGCGCACTGCCTGCACTTGCTGTTGCAACAGAAGTAGTTTCAATCGTCGCAATCACGCTGCCTTGAGAAACCTTGTCACCCACTTTAACGGTTAACGACAACAGTTTACCGGCGAATGGCGCTGGTACTTCCATGGTCGCTTTATCGGTTTCAAGGGTAATTAAACCTTGATCAACTGTAATGTCATCGCCCACAGACACGAGCACTTCGATCACATCGACATTGCTCGCATCGCCAATATCAGGCACTTGGATTTCTTTAACCGCAACCACTGGTGCTGCAGCGGCGACTGGAGCAACTGGCGCTGCAGGAGCCGCTTGAGCAACAGGTGCAGAGGCTGCTGGCGCGCTCGCTTGTGGCGCTGCGGCAGGTGCCGCGCCGCCCACTTCGAGCATGATCACTAATGAGCCCTGAGAAACCTTGTCACCCACGGCCACTTTCACTTCTTTTACCACACCCGCGAATGGCGATGGTACGTCCATAGTCGCTTTGTCGGTTTCTAGCGTGATAAGGCCAGCGTCAACCTCAATCTTATCGCCAGCGGCGACTAAGACTTCGATAACAGACACATCGGTGTCACCCCCGATATCCGGCACAGTGACTTCAACCACTTGGGTTGCGCCCGTCGCTGGCACGGCAGCCACAGGGGCTGGAGCCGCTTGTACTGGAGCAGGTGCTGCTGGAGCTGGCGCAGGAGCGGCAGCTTGAGCAACAGGTGCAGCTTGAACATTAGCCGTGCCCGCTGCTTGCATCATCGCAATTAAGGTACCTTCGCTTACTTTGTCACCGACGGCCACTTTCAATTCGGCTAACACACCCGCGAACGGCGCAGGAATGTCCATGGTCGCCTTGTCGCTTTCAACGGTCAGAATCGACTCTTCCGCTGCTAAGGTATCGCCCACAGAAGCACAGATTTCGATAACCTGTACTTCATCGCCGCCGATATCAGGAACAAAAACTTCTTTTAATTCAGCCATTTTCATTGCCTCTTACGCGTACTGTGGATTGATCTTGTCAGCGTCGATGCCGTATTCCTTGATGGCATTCGCTAACACATCAACAGGCAGCTCTTTACGATCAACCAGTGACTTCAGTGCCGCGATAACGATGAACTTAGCGTCCACTTCGAAGTGGTGACGCAGGTTGTCACGGCTGTCTGAACGACCGAAACCGTCAGTACCTAACACTTTGTAATCGGTTGGCATGTATGCACGTAACTGCTCGCCGTAGATCTTCATGTAGTCAGTCGCTGCGATTGCAGGCGCATCACTGGAGATCACTTGGCTGATATACGCTTGTTTTGGCGTTTCAGTTGGGTGCAGCATGTTCCAACGCTCAACCGCTTGACCATCGCGAGTCAGTTCGTTGAAGCTGGTTACGCTGAATACGTCGGCAGTAATACCGAAGTCTTTTGCCAGTGCTTGAGCCGCTTTGCGGGTTTGCTCAAGAATAGTGCCACAGCTCATTAACTGAACTTTGCCTTTACCCGAGCCAGCAACAGTTTCTAACTTGTAGATACCTTTAACGATGCCAACTTCCGCGCCTTCTGGCATGGCTGGTTGCTCGTAGTTTTCGTTCATTGTGGTCAGGTAGTAGAAGATATCTTCTTGGTTCTCGCCGTACATACGACGAATACCATCTTGTACCACAACGGCAATTTCATAACCGTAAGTTGGATCGTAGGTAATACAGTTAGGAATAGTATTAGCCAGTACGTGGCTGTGACCGTCCTGATGCTGCAGACCTTCACCGTTCAGCGTTGTACGGCCAGAAGTACCACCGACTAAGAAGCCACGTGCACGCATATCACCTGCAGCCCAAGCCATGTCGCCAATACGTTGGAAACCGAACATAGAGTAGTAGATGTAGAATGGGATCATTGGCACATCGTTCACTGAGTAGCTGGTCGCAGCCGATACCCAAGATGACATAGCACCTAATTCGTTAATACCTTCCTGCAGCACTTGGCCTGACTTATCTTCACGGTAGTAAGCCACTTGGTCAGAGTCTTGCGGAACGTATTTTTGGCCTTCGTGAGCATAAATACCCACTTGACGGAATAGACCTTCCATACCGAAGGTACGCGCTTCGTCAGGAATAATTGGCACGATGTTTTTGCCAATCTTCTTGTCTTTTAACAGTGCAGTCAGTACGCGAACAAACGCCATGGTAGATGAAATTTCACGGCCGTTAGAACCCTGCAGAATCGAGTCAAAAATCTTCAGTGATGGAATTTCCAGCTCTTCGCTGAACTTCTCACGACGTTGTGGCACGCTGCCATGCAGCTCGGCACGACGGCTCATCATGTACTTCACTTCTTCCGAATCTGGACCTGGGTGGTAGAACGGCAGATCTTCTAACTGATCGTCTGGAATTGGGATATTGAAACGATCGCGGAAGTAACGGATAGACTCGATACCCATTTTCTTCACGTTGTGGGCGATGTTCTTACCTTCACCCGCATCACCTAGGCCGTAACCTTTAACGGTTTTCGCCAGGATCACAGTTGGACGACCTTTAGTCTTACGCGCATGGTCTAATGCCGCGTACACTTTAACTGGGTCATGACCACCACGGTTTAAGCGCCAAATGTCATCATCAGACATGTTCGCCACCATTTCGGCGGTTTCTGGGTATTTGCCGAAGAAGTGTTCGCGAGTATAAGCGCCACCTTTGGCTTTACAGTTTTGGTATTCACCGTCAACGGTTTCTTCCATTAACTGCAGTAACTTACCGCTGGTATCGCGGGCCAATAATGGATCCCAGTAACGACCCCAAATCACTTTCACCACTTCCCAGCCAGCGCCGCGGAATTCGCCTTCCAGTTCTTGGATGATCTTACCGTTACCGCGTACTGGGCCGTCCAGACGTTGCAGGTTACAGTTGATGATGAAGACCAAGTTGTCTAATTCTTCACGGGCAGCTAAACCGATAGCACCTAAGGCTTCTGGCTCGTCACACTCACCGTCACCTAAGAAGCAGTAAACGGTTTGATCAGAACAATCTTTCAGACCACGGTCAGTCAGGTACTTTAAGAAGCGAGCTTGGTAAATCGCTTGGATTGGACCCAGCCCCATAGAAACCGTTGGGAATTGCCAGTAGTCTGGCATCAACTTAGGGTGCGGATAAGAAGATAAACCTTTGCCATCCACTTCTTGACGGAAGTTAGCCAGTTGGTCTTCAGTTAAACGACCTTCTAAGAATGAACGCGCGTAGATACCTGGGGCGATATGGCCTTGGAAATATACTAAGTCGCCGCCGTCTTTCTCGTTTGGCGCGCGGAAGAAGTGGTTGAAGCACACGTCATAAATGGTTGCGCTCGACGCGAAACTCGAAATATGGCCGCCTAACTCTAAATCTTTCTTAGAACCACGCAGAACCATAGCTAAGGCGTTCCAACGGATGATGGCGCGAATGCGACGTTCCATCTCTTGGTTGCCTGGCATGTGCGGCTCTTGACCCGCTGGAATGGTGTTCAAATAGGCCGTGGTCGCAGTGTAAGGCAAGTGCGTGCCATTGCGACGGGCTTTATCGATCAGTTTCTCTAATAAGAAATGGGCGCGTTCAGGGCCTTCCTGTTCTAATACAGCTTGCAGGGCGTCAACCCATTCCTGAGTCTCTAACGGATCTAAGTCTTGTAGCATATCTTCAGACATGACACTGTCCTTCTCTATATACATGATGATGAATGGTGTTTGCGGCATATTCCGCTTTAGCGAGTGCTAAAGTCGGGAACTTAAGCGCCACTCTTTAAACGGCGCAAACTTCGCTGCAACCGGCTATCTTCTTCCCGCACAGATAACATCACCTCTTCGATGTAACTTAAGTGTTCATTCGAGGCTTCTCTGGCGGCTTCAGGATCACGACGAACGATAGCAGCGAGCAGAGCACGTCTGTGATCGTTGGCCATAGTGGAGGCTTCTTCGCGGCGGCTTAAAAGCTCCAGGTTTTGCGCCACATTCTTATGCAGCACAGGGGTTAAACTGAGTACGAGATGCAACATAGCCACATTGTGTGACGCTTCGGCGACGGCGCGGTAGAAACGCACAATCGCAGCGGCTTGTTGTTCGATATTGGTGGCGGCTTCCACCTCAAGGATCATACGCTTGATATTCTGCATATCGGCGTCTGTGCCACGTAATGCGGCAAAATAGGCCATCATGCCTTCGGTCGCATGACGGAATTCCAGCAAGTCGTATTGGCTTTCTGGATCGGCAGTCATTAATTCAACGATAGGATCGGCAAGGCTCTGCCAGAGTTGTTCTTTGACATAAGTACCGCCGCCTTGACGACGCATTAATAGCCCTTTCGCCTCAAGCTTTTGAATGGCTTCACGCAGTGAAGGGCGAGACACTTCAAACTGGATGGCCAGTTCGCGCTCCGGCGGTAATTTCTGACCCGGCTGTAAACTGCCTTCGAGGATCATCTGCTCGAGTTGCGCCATGATCACATCAGAAATTTTTGGCTGATTAATTTTACTATAGGCCATTAGGCGCTCAGCTCCGTTGTAAATTGGTCTTACCAATTTTTATGAGTGAGCGCACTTTATCAAATCACACTTTTGATGTCTAGATTGAAAATCGACCTTAAAAGGTGATCCCATTCAAAACCGCTCACGATGTGAGAGCATAGCCTAAAAATATCACTATGGGGTCAGACCATTTGACATTGAATAGCTGATGCCAAATAAGCCTCTGAGTAAACGGCATTTTCACCGAAAGTCATTCGGAAAAACAGTCTGAGGATCCCATTTTGTGAACTCGTCAAAAGGACGTTTTACCCGCGTCCAAAAACAAAAAAGGAATTGGCAGCGGTCGCGAACCAATTCCTGATTAATTCGGGCGTGTTGACGTTTCAGGGTTGTTTTTGCAGCAATTTGGCTGGCTGTTATGCAAGGCAAAGTCCGTGCAGTGTAGTTATTCTACATAAACGGACGATAACGCAGTAGAAACGCCAGCCAAATGCTGCCCGAAGGGTTCGCCTGGCAAGCCCTTGCTCTTTGTCGCTCGTCATTTGAGTAGAATAACTACACTTCATTCCTCGTTTCGCGAGCACGTGCTTGCCAAAACGAACAAAATCTAATCTCGAAACGTCAACACGCCCAACCCTAAATAATGAAGATGCGTTAGGTCACTAAGCCAAAAATGGTCAATAGCGACAGCACAGCAACCATCAGAGTAAAGTTGCGTTTACTTAAGACTAATAATGCCAAGGTCGATTGTACACAAACTGGTGCACTCGACTCCTCTGGCAGCGGCTGAGAAGCTAACGCCGTTTCTGTCACAACCCTTCTGGCACTCGCATTAATGTTTAAGGCATGGTCACGCCAAGCCGAGAGCCCTTCACTAAACTGACCGCTGAGCGCATAGCCAAAGGAAAATACCCGGCTCGGGATCCAATCTAGGACAAACATAATATCTTCGATAAGCGGTAGGTTAAGGGATTTACGCACATTCTCTTCGGCATAAAAACGTGCGGTGCAATATAAGACAGCACCAACTGGGCCTAGGAAGATAAAACATAATGCCACTGCGCCGTAATAACGATAGTTAATCCAAGCAACACTCTGCCCGACCTTGGCGCCTAAGTCTTTTTCAGACACCGCATCTAAACACTCACTGCAATCTAATTCGGCGGCATAGTGGTAACAGGCTTGCACGTCGGAGCGACACGCCGCCTGCATATACTTTTTAAAGCTATCGCGCTGTTTTTGATGATTAAAGCAAATAATTGCCACCACCACCCACAGGGCAAGAGTTAACAGCCCCCAGAACATGCCAGAGGCAACCCAACCCAAAACATGCACGACCAAGGCTGGCAACACTAAGGCGAGCAACATACTGGTATTGGTTAACGAGGCTTTGTCACCAAAGAAAGTGGATTGATAGGATTGCAGCACGCGATCGCATTGCCACGAAGCGGGAAGGAACTTTAATCGTTCCACAAGAATGGCGACCAGTAATGAAAATAATGCCATCGGTAATACTCCTTGTATAAAAGCAGGACAGGCTAGAAACAAACAGAGCGGGCTTCGCCCTTTTAGGCCCTAGATTCTAGAGCGAGCTTGCGAGCGTCCTAGCAGTTGCGCAGCAACATCCTAGATTCTAGAAGTCGCGAAGCTTTGTTAAATACCTTTCCCAGTCGAAGCTTGGTCCTGGATCCGTCTTGCGCATCGGTGCAATGTCACAATGCCCCACAATCCGCTGCGCTGTTAATGCCGGATACTGCGCTAATAAGGCTAGAGTCAACTCTGTAAGCTGCAGATATTGGGCCGCAGTATAGGGCTCAGTATCTGTGCCTTCAAGCTCGATCCCGATAGAGAAATCATTACAATTTTCCCTTTCGCCATAACGAGATACGCCTGCGTGCCAAGCTCTATCTTCACAACTGACATACTGCACACATTCACCATCGCGGCGAATTAAAAAATGTGCTGACACTTGCAGCCCCGCTAAATCGGCGAAACTTTCATCGGCCTCAGTATCTAAACACCCTTGAAATAATTGATCAATATAGGGAAGTCCAAAGCATCCCGCAGGCAGGCTGATATTGTGGATCACCAACAGGCTAATTTCCCCAAATGGACGACGGTTAAAATGCGGTGACTCACAGCGTCGAGCCGAGGACAACCATCCGGCATCAAAGCGCATAAGCTCTTCCTATATTACAGGCATAATGCCACTACTCTAACAGCATTAAGTGACTGAATATATGCAATTCAATGACAAAGGTTAAATAACCAGCCACGCCCCAAACCATCATCAGTTAGCACGATAATCTCAATCGGCCCACTCCCTGTGACTTTTTATCACCCGCACTAGGTGGTAATCTTAGCCCTAAATGCAAGCAAGCAATTTCAAGCACGCCATCTTTGGCATGCAAGAATGCAAGGACCCAATCATGCTAGAGAACGATATTCGTCACGCCGTAAAAACTGCCCTCAATGAAGACCTTGGTGGAACCGAGATCAACGAGCACAGCAAAGCCATTGCCTACGGCGATATTACTGCCCAACTTATTCCTGCTGATAAATATGCCGAAGCGACCTTAATCACCCGCGAAGAAGGAGTTTTTTGCGGAAAAGCTTGGGCCGAACAAGTCTTCAATCAATTAGGTGGCGAAGTCGCACTGCACTGGCATGTTGATGATGGCGATCTCGTGCTACCAAACCAAGTGTTATGTGAACTATCAGGCCCAGCCCGCACTATCCTTACGGGCGAGCGCACTGCAATGAACTTTATTCAGACCTTGTCAGGAGTGGCAACGCTGACAAAACATTATGTGGATAAGTTAGCGGGCACTCACACACGCTTACTCGATACTCGCAAAACCATCCCAGGACTTCGCACGGCTCAAAAATACGCGGTCACCTGTGGAGGCGGTAAAAACCATCGAATTGGTTTGTTTGATGCCTTCTTAATTAAAGAAAATCACATTATGGCCTGCGGTGGCATTCGCCAAGCGGTGGATGCTGCGCGCAGCTTACATCCGAATAAACCCGTAGAAGTTGAAGTCGAATCCCTAGAAGAGCTCGCACTAGCGCTTGATTCAGGCACAGATATCATCATGTTAGATAACTTTGACATCACAATGATGGTTGAAGCCGTCGAACTCAATAATCAATACAAGGCTAAAGGCAGCGGTGCCAAGCTGGAAGTCTCGGGCAATGTCACCTTAGATACCTTGGCAGAATTTGCCAAAACTGGGGTTGACTATATCTCCGTCGGCGCACTCACAAAGCACGTTCGCGCCCTCGATCTCTCACTCAGACTCAAGTCTTAGTCTCATTGGGTCCAAGCTTGGGCTATCAGTAGCACTTTGCTCCACTAGATATCCAACTTTGAGTATCCCAACCAAAAGCGGCTTAACACTAAGCCGCTTTTATCTTCGAGTTTTGTCAGCGTTTTTAGCTATTCTTTACTGACTTTTCTTTATTGATTTTGCTCAAAGCACTCTCGGCACTTATCGTGTTATTTTCTCGAACTATAAAACGGCATATGGCTATAATATTTTCGTTTTTCGCATTTTTTAAAACACAAAAACACCACCATTTTTTGGGGTATATAGCTCACTGAGGGGAAACAAGCTAGCCGCTTTCGCTATTAATTCATAAATACTGGCTAAAATAGCTTCAATATTACGCCAAATTATAAACAAGAAAGACAAAGTGTTAGCCTTACACTGTCCAGAACTAGATGTTGGATACAACAAAACAACACTTCAACAAATTGATTTAAAACACCTTATACGATATCCATTCCTTTTTTATCAATCAAAGAGTACTAAAAACTAATGCGTTTATCGCCAAACCTCATCTAACTCAATTATCGCTAAAATCACGTCACAGTTTTGACACAAAGTTAAATAACGCCAACATTTGTATCGATGTCAATTTTTTGTTAGAACGCAATACGTTTTAATGTCAATTTTTTAGACAAAACAATCATTTTATGAGTGTTTTCCACCAAAAAGCAGTTCCCTTTTTTTTAACTTTGTACTAACTTTTACAGAAGTGGAAATAGCGGCATGCTAGACACACTAAAGACATGGAATTTTTGTATCTCACTCACTGCATGAAGGGATACAGAAAGGCAGCAAAGGATTGGCGCAAGGGATAGGTGAAGTGCTTATTCATGACACATAGCTTCTTGCCAAAAGAGCCAAAAAGAGCCAAAAAGAGTTAGATATAGCGAGTTAGGTATGTCTGTTACGGGTGAGATTGTTTTGGGCAAATTGAACCCTTTATGCGCGAAACCAGAGCAAGAAATCAGTGTAATTTGGTGCGGCTTGCGACCTCAATAGCAGATTAGCCACATTTAAAGAACACATTGTTAATAACCTTAAACAGCAAAATATTTGACGATACATCAAACGATCGCCTATACAAGATGGTATGTTGGTAAATTGTTACAGTTTGAATCGATTTATCAGCCAACATAGTATAGGCTTAACGGTTGTAAGCACTGTCCACAGTGACTAAAGCTAAAAAGTAAAACAGATAAGTAAAAGTGACTGTAAAATAAACATTTTTACTTATCATTGGGTGACTACAAGTTAACTTGTTAATTAATACTGCGTAAGCTGGAGAAAGAAATGAAAGCAATGAATAAAGGTTTAAACAAGCAAGCTCAGGGTTTCACCTTGATCGAGTTAATGATTGTAGTTGCCATTATCGGTATTTTGGCTGCAATCGCATTACCTGCCTACAAAACATATACTCAACGAGCAAAATTTAGCGAGGTAGTACTTGCAGCTACTCCCGCTAAAACAGCTGTTGATGTTTGCTATCAGACGGGCGGTGGCTGTGAACAGTTAGATGAATCTTCAACTAATTGGGCTGCGGCACCTTCAGTTGCAAGTGTAGATATTGATGCTGCTTTGATGGATGATCCATCCGATACTGTAAACACTCCACCCAACCAAATCCCAAATCCTGCTGGGCCTTATACTATCACTGTTACTTCTGAGCCAACGTTTGGTGACGGCACCCAATCATACACTTATATCCTTACAGGTACTCCTGCTAACAATTCAATCACTTGGGCTGCCTCAGGTAGTTGCAAAGTTGCTGGTCTTTGTTAATAAATCCAGTTCGGGAGCATCACGCTCCCGAATATTTTAGGTTAAAAATGCCAACCACAGGTCTTCATCTAGGTTTATCCACTCTTTTTATTCGTAAAGGTCTGCTGAATGAAGAGCAGATAGCTAGCGCTATCGCTAAATCTAGACAATCTAAACAAGCCTTAGTTTCGACCTTAGTTCAAACCAAGCTAATTTCTGCCCGCAGCATTGCCGAGCTGTGTTATGAGGAATATGGCACCCCGCTGCTCGATTTAGCTGAATTTGATATCAGTGCCATCCCCGAAGAATTTATTAATAAAAAACTCATAGAAAAACATCGCTGCTTGCCCCTGTTTAAACGCGGTAATCGCCTCTATATAGCCACCTCAGATCCAACCAATATTGCCGCCCTCGAAGAGTTTCAATTTAGTGCAGGACTGCATGCCGAAGCTATTCTGGTTGAAGAAGATAAGCTCGCTAGAGCCCTTGAAAAGGTATTAGAAGAAGATATCACTGGTTTAGATCTAGGCGGTATGGACGAAGCTGCTTTAGCGGGTATTGAGATTACCGATACCGATAAGCGCCCAGAGGAGAATACTGGTGATGGCAGTGATGATGCGCCTATTGTTATTTACATTAATAAGATCCTTACAGACGCCATTCGTAAAGGGGCTTCTGACTTGCATTTTGAGCCCTATGAAAAACGCTATCGTATCCGTTTTCGTATCGACGGTATTTTGCATGAAGTCTCCGAACCGCCCATTAGCCTAGCAGGGCGTCTTTCTGCTCGTTTAAAAGTAATGTCGAAACTCGATATTGCCGAGCGCCGCGTCCCTCAGGATGGGCGGATTAAAATGAAACTATCCCGCACTAAGTCAATCGACTTTCGGGTAAGTACATTACCGACGCTTTGGGGCGAAAAAATCGTAATGCGGATATTAGACTCCTCTTCCGCACAGCTCGGCATTGAAAAACTAGGATATGAGCCCGACCAAGAAAAGCTCTACCTTGAGATGCTGGCAAAACCCCAAGGAATGATTTTGGTAACAGGCCCAACAGGCTCAGGTAAAACCGTTTCACTCTATACGGGCTTAAATATCCTCAATACTGCCGAGCGTAATATCTCTACCGCCGAAGACCCGGTTGAAATTAACCTTGAAGGTGTAAACCAAGTTCATATTAATTTAAAAGCAGGTTTAACCTTTGCTTCAGCGCTACGTTCCTTTTTGCGTCAAGACCCTGATGTCGTTATGGTAGGGGAAATCCGCGACCTTGAGACCGCCGAAATTGCCATTAAAGCTGCACAAACTGGCCACTTAGTATTATCAACCTTACACACAAACTCGGCGGCGGAAACCTTAACCCGTTTAATAAATATGGGTGTACCCGGCTATAATATCGCCAGCTCTGTTAATCTTATTATTGCTCAACGACTTGCTCGGCGACTTTGCCCTGAATGTAAGGAGGCAGAGCATATTCCCGAGCATGAATTACAGCGTCTAGGGTTTACTGAACAGCAAATAACCCAGGGCTTTACCACTTACAAGCCTGTGGGCTGTGAGCATTGTTCTGGCGGGTATAAAGGACGGGTCGGTATTTACGAAGTGATGAAAATGTCCGATGAAATCGCCCGCACTATTATGGAAGGCGGCAATTCATTACAAATTGCCGAGCAAGCCAAAGCACAGGGGATGCGTGACCTTCGTCAATCAGGCCTACTTAAAGTTATCCAAGGGGTTACCAGTGTTGCCGAAGTAAACCGAGTCACCAGTTTTTAAAACACATAGTTTTTAGGCTACGCTACATAGCTCGCTTAACGGTTTTATATAACCACTTTTTGTTTCGCTATATATACTAATCTAGTGACAATAAACTTATAGCTAATTAATGCCTAATAGGGACTATCTATGGCGACGGCAACGACAGTAAAAAAGCCTCGTGCCAAAAAGAACGAGCAAAAAAGCCAACCTAAGATCTATACCTTTGAATGGAAAGGCTTAAACCGCGACGGTAAAAAAACCGGTGGCGAATTAAAAGGCGCCAGTGTCGCCGAGGTCAAAAGCCAACTAAAACTCCAAGGGGTTAATCCTAAAGTTGTCCGCAAAAAGGCATCTCCTCTTTTCGCTCGAAATCCCGATATCAAACCTATGGATATCGCCATGGTGACCCGCCAAATTGCAACTATGCTGGCAGCAGGTGTCCCCTTAGTTACCACTATAGAAATGCTCGGTCGTGGCCATGAAAAGCAAAAAATGCGCGAGCTACTCGGTACTATATTGTCAGAAGTACAATCGGGTATTCCATTGTCAGACTCACTACGCCCCCATAGACGCTATTTCGATGATCTCTATGTCGACTTAGTCGCAGCAGGTGAACACTCAGGCTCCCTCGATGCAGTGTTCGACCGAATTGCAACCTATAGAGAGAAAGCCGAAGCCTTAAAATCCAAAATTAAAAAAGCAATGTTTTATCCTGCTGCCGTTGTAGTGGTGGCAATATTAGTGACAACACTATTACTACTATTCGTTGTCCCCCAATTCGAAGATATTTTTAAAAGCTTTGGTGCCGAACTCCCCGCTTTTACCCAATTCATTATTGGTATTTCACGCTTTTTACAGAGCTCTTGGTATATTTTCTTAGCTGCTATCATTATTAGTATTTGGTCATTTATTCGTGCCCACCGCAATTCGCAAATGTTTAGGGACCGAATAGACGAGCTTGTGCTTAAAATTCCCGTTATCGGCGAGATATTACATAAAGCGGCCATGGCACGATTTTCCCGTACCTTAGCCACTACCTTTGCGGCAGGGGTGCCTTTAATTGATGGTATGGAATCAGCGGCTGGAGCCTCTGGCAACGCGGTTTATCGATCGGCACTATTGAAAGTACGCCAAGAAGTCATGGCGGGGATGCAAATGAATGTCGCCATGCGCACTACAGGGCTTTTCCCCGATATGCTGATCCAAATGGTGATGATTGGTGAAGAATCTGGCTCACTCGATAATATGCTCAATAAAGTAGCTAATATTTATGAGATGCAGGTTGATGATGCCGTGGATGGCTTATCAAGCCTTATCGAGCCCATTATGATGGTCGTAATCGGCACCTTAGTCGGAGGTTTAATTGTCGGCATGTACCTACCAATTTTCCAAATGGGTAACGTTGTGGGTTAAGCTTCACATTGTGAATCCAACTAACTGATTTAATGAGTAAGAATAAGAACTACTAATGTCAGACTTTATTTCTCTTTTAAGCCACTCTCTAGCTCAGAGCCCTTGGCTGTTTATTGCATTAAGTTTTGTGTTTGCCGCCACTATTGGCAGCTTCTTAAATGTCGTCATTCACCGCTTTCCGGTGATGATGAAGCGCGAATGGCAACTGGAGTGCAATCAATATCTACAGGAATATCATGCAGATGTAGTAGAGCAGATTGGTATCGAAAAGCTCAATAAGCCAATAGATACTTACCCTGAAAAATACAATCTAGTGGTACCAGGTTCTGCCTGCCCTAAATGTAAGACCGCAATCAAACCTTGGCATAATTTGCCGATTGTGGGCTGGTTAATGCTCAGGGGAAAATGCGCCGCCTGCGATGCACCAATCTCCTCACGTTATCCGATTATTGAGTTAATAACAGGGTTACTCGTTGCAACACTCGCTTGGCATTTTGGTCCTAGCTGGCAATTTGTGTTTGCTGCGATATTAACCTTCGTATTGATTGCATTAACGAGTATCGATCTGGATGAGATGCTACTGCCAGACCAGATGACCCTTCCACTCCTATGGCTAGGATTACTCATTAACCTCAACCAGACCTTTACCACTCCAACCGATGCTGTTATCGGTGCAGCAGCGGGCTATTTGAGTCTCTGGTCGGTGTTTTGGCTGTTTAAGCTACTCACTGGTAAGGAAGGTATGGGCTATGGCGACTTTAAACTGCTCGCCGTATTTGGCGCATGGCTAGGCTGGCAAATGCTCCCCCTAGTTATTTTACTGTCTTCTTTAGTTGGCGCCCTTGTCGGCATCACGCTCATCGTGCTCAAACGTAATCAGCTCGCAAACCCAATCCCCTTTGGGCCTTATATTGCTGCCGCTGGTTGGATAGCCCTAATATGGGGACAACCTATAGTCGATTGGTATCTAAGTACGCTATAGAAACACTGTCAGTATTTTTCTTCAGTGTTCGCATTCAATATCGGTCAGAATAATCCAAATCGATTAAGTGCCTTATCTATACAGGAATCTTATGTCCAAGTTTGTTGTAGGTCTAACGGGTGGCATTGGTAGCGGAAAAACTACCGTTGCCAATTTATTTGCCGAAGAAGGTGTCGATTTAGTCGATGCCGATATCGTGGCTCGCGAAGTAGTAGCAAAAGACTCAAAAGGGCTCGAAGCCATTATCGCTCACTTCGGCACTGAAGTATTAACTGAAGCAGGTGAGCTTGACCGGGCACAACTGCGGCAGCGGGTATTTAGCGATGAACAACAGCGCCAATGGTTGAATCAGTTGCTCCACCCTATGATCCGCCAAGAAATGTTGTCACAAGTCGAAAATGCGACCTCTGACTATGTAATTATGGTTGTACCCTTGCTATTTGAGAACGGGTTAGATAGGTTAGTCAATCGGACTTTAGTGGTGGATATTTCGCCGGAGTTGCAAATCAGTCGTACCGTAAAACGCGATAATGTCGATGCTACTCAGGTAAATAACATCATTAATAGCCAATGTAGTCGCAGTGACAAGCTCGCCAGAGCAGACGACGTAATTGATAATCAGGGAGAGATATCAACACTAAAGCAAGAGGTGCAAGCATTGCACCAGCGCTATTTACAATTATCCGGTAATCACGACGCCCATGACTGACTTAGTTTATGAACAGCCTTTAAATGAGAAAATCCGTAGCTACTTGCGGCTCGAATATCTCAATAAACAGCTCGGTAATAATCTAAATCACGACCACCAGCATAGATGTTTCTACCCTCTTTTCTCCCTGTGCGAATTATCGGAGCGTTGCGACTATCGCAATGAAGTCCTTAAAGATATCGAACGCAATCTGCTACAACTAAGCAAATGGCAAGAGCTCGAGCATGTCGATAGCGAACAGATTGAGTTTTACATTCAAGCATTAATGCAAGCCAGAGAGCCACTACAGCGTCCCGAGCGCTGCGGCAGCCAACTCAAACAAGACCGTTTTTTATCGGCTCTGCGACAGCGTTTTGGTATGCCGGGCGCCTGCTGTAACTTCGACCTTCCCCAGCTGCATTTTTGGCTCGCCAAACCTTGGGAAGAAAGACAACAAGATTACCAAGCTTGGATCAGCCATTTTGATCCCCTTCTCACTCCCATCATGCTCTTGCTTCAGTTAACTCGCAGTACCGCCCATTTCGATAACGCCACCGCCCATGCCGGTTTTTACCAAGGTGATAGTGCTCAAGCGCTCTCGTTAGTGCGAGTAAAAGTCGATGCCGCCCAAGGCTGCTACCCCACCATCAGTGGTCATCGCAATCGCTACGCCATCCACTTTGTCCAATTCGACCAGCAGCGTCACTCCGACCGCAGCATCGAATTCCTACTAGCGACCTGTGCCTGAAGCCTTTACACTAACGACCTCTAAGCTGCTGCCGAGTTAAGGCCAAAATTTGCCTACTGGCATACTTTTGATACTCAGCGATTCCCTTGTTATTTCAGTCGACTGCTAAGGAGAAGTCTATTATGCCGTTAACCGTCAACTGTCCAATTTGCAAAACCCCAGTAGAATGGGTTCCTCAATCGGAATTCAAACCTTTTTGTAGCGAGCGCTGCAAGATGATTGACCTCGGCGATTGGGCCTCCGAAAAACATGCTATTCCAGTCAAATCTGAGTTTGACCTCGACGCATTAGATGAACTCGGTTACGACGAAGAAAGCTTTTTCAAAGAGTAATACTCAATAATCAGCCCTTTATAAGCAGAATTTTATGACAAAACGCATTCATGTTGCCGTCGGCATTATCCTCAACCCTAACGGGCAAATCCTACTCGCTAAGCGCCCCGAGCATTTACATCAAGGCGGTAAGTGGGAATTTCCAGGAGGCAAAGTCGAACAGGGCGAAACCGTCACCCAAGCCTTAATTCGTGAGCTAAAAGAGGAAGTCGCGCTAATCGTCAGCGCAAGCGAGCCTTTTATGGCGCTAAGCTACGATTATCCCGATAAACAAGTGTTACTCGATATTCACACTGTCAGTGAATTTACGGGAGAGGCGCAAGGGCTTGAAGGGCAACAGATTGCTTGGGTCAATAAACATGAGCTAAGCCATTACGACTTCCCAGAAGCCAATAAACCGATCCTTAGTAAATTATTAGCCCAAACCGAGTAACAAAACCGCTATTTTGCAGGCAAGATTTAGGTTTTACATTAGCGTTACGTGATCTGGGTTGCAGCAAATTCATCCGCAACTTTTAGAAAGCGCAAATTAGTGTTTGAATGCAAACTCATTATTCTTCTTCGATTTCGAGGGCATATCATGCACAATAACGTTAAAGCATTACTCGCCACAACCGCGTTATTTTTTAGTTGCCAAGTACTAGCAAATGGCGGCTGTGGCTTTGAAGAGCAACAACAGGGCTTGATTGCCACCTGCAGCGAGGAGAAACAAGAAGTGATTTTAACCGGTGTAGTTGAAGCGCAACATTTAGTAAAAGATCTCAATGAGTTTGCTGAGGGCTACAAGAGCTATCAGGTGGATACCGCATCCTTAGCCCCTCTTAAAAATATCGCTGAGCCAACCGAAATCGTGGTCATCATCGGCACTTGGTGCCCAGACTGCCATCGCGAAACACCACGCTTTATTCGCATTATGGAAGAAGTGGCTAACCCCAATATCAAAGTGACTTATATTGGGGTTGATCGCAGCAAACAAGATCCTGAAGGACTGGCGGCAAAATACGAATTTAAACGTATTCCTACCTTTATCGTGCTACAACAGGGTAAAGAAATTGGCCGTATCGTTGAACGTCCAACCGTCTCGCTCGAAAAAGATTTAGTCGAGATTTTAAACTAATCTCGAGTCGCTAAATCATAAAGGCCGCCAAGTGTACACTTGGCGGCCTTTATCTTTTTAAAATGGATTTGAAGTTAAATCGCTTCTTCTAAAATTCGCTGTGCTAGCATCACTAACACGCCCTCACGCAGTGCGCCGCCTGATAGCGCCAACTGCTCAATCCCCAAGAATTCAAAGAGCGCGAGTAAAATCGCCACTCCAGCAGCAAATGTCGGTGCGCGCTCGGCACTAAGGCCGATAATCCCCATAAGGCTGGCATGTTCTTCGGCAAGGATTTCCGCTTTAAGCTGATTCAGCACAGCTAAGGTAATGACTTCAGACTGCTTACGGTGCATTAAGACTTCAACCACAGATTGCACCGCGCCAGAAGCCCCCACCACACAGTGCCATCCTAAGTCTTTTAACCTTTGCCTATGTTCACCTAAGACGTCCAACACTTCCTGCTTGGCATCGTCAAAATCGAGCTCTTGCAACGGAGCGTTGTTAAAGAAGCGACGGTTAAAGGTCACGCTGCCCATAGGCAAACTGGTCTTAAACTGAACTTGGTGACCATCACCGATAATAAACTCGGTACTGGCGCCACCAATATCGATCACTAAACGTCGACCTTGGCCGCAAGTGGTCGCCACCATACCTTGATAAATCAGCTCGGCCTCACGCATACCTGAGATAATCTCAATCGGATGACCCAAAAGCGGAATCGCCTTCTGATTAAACTCATCGGCATTATGGATACAACGCAGTGTCGCGGTGGCAATTACAGCGACATGATTAGGATGGATTTTATGCAGCGCTAACATTTGGGCAAACATTGCTAGACAATCTAGGCCACGCTGCATCACTTCTGCGGTTAGATGACCATCTTCGCCAATGCCTTCGGCTAACCTTACTTTACGTTTGTATTTAGCAATAATGTGTGGCTGACCGCCTTTTGTCTTAGCGATCAGCATATTAAAGCTATTAGAGCCTAAAGTAATGGCGGCATAAGCGGGTGTTGGCATTTAAGGCTGTCTACGCGTCCTGTCATGGCGAGGTGGACGTCCACCACTACGATGGGCACCTTGTGGTCGCCCTGCACCTGAGCGTTCACGTAAATTGCGTGCTCCCGCAGGATGCTTGCGATGAATTTTGACCGGCGGCGGAATATCTTCCAGCAAGGCATCACGGTCATAATTGCTCACAGGAATAGAGTGATTGATGTAGGTTTCAATCGCAGGCAAATTCAGGGCATATTCTTCACAGGCAAAACTGACCGATACACCTTTGTTACCCGCACGCCCAGTACGACCAATACGGTGGACGTAATCTTCACAATCATCAGGTAAATCATAATTGTAGACGTGGGAAACATCGGAAATATGCAGTCCGCGCGCGGCAACGTCGGTCGCGACCAGAATATCTAATTGGCCTTGGGTAAATTGCTCGAGAATGCGAATACGCTTCTTCTGCGGCACATCGCCCGTCAGCAAACCAACGCGATGTCCATCCCCTTCAAGCCAAGACCATAGGTTTTCACAGCTGTGCTTAGTGTTTGAAAAAACAATGGCCTTCTCTGGCCAATCTTCTTCAATCAGCGTCAGCAGCAAACGCATTTTGTCTTCTTGGGAAGGATAGAAAATTTCTTCTTTGATGTTCTTGGAGGTTTTTTCTTCGGGGGCGATTTCGACTTTCACAGGATCATTCATATGATCGTAGGCGAGTTCCTGCACTTTCATCGAAAGCGTCGCCGAAAACAGCATATTCAGACGCTGATCGGCACTGGGCATACGTCGGAACAGGAAACGAATATCCTTGATAAAACCAAGGTCGAACATACGATCGGCTTCATCTAGCACCACCGCTTGAATGCCACCGAGATTGATAATCCCTTGACGAACATAATCAATGATGCGCCCAGTCGTACCAATCAGAATATCGACGCCTTGATCGAGCGTCTTGCGCTGTACATCATAGCTTTCACCGCCATAGACAATGCCAACTTTTAAGTGGCTGTGTTTAGCTAGAAGAATAGCGTCTTTCGCGATTTGAATCGCCAGCTCACGGGTTGGAGCCATAATGATGGCGCGCGGCTGATTTAGCTGACGGTTTTCAGGAACAGGCGTCGACAATAAATGGTTAAATGTGGCAACCAAAAACGCCATTGTCTTACCCGTGCCCGTTTGGGCTTGGCCAGCGATATCTTTTGATTGAAGTAATACGGGTAATGATAACGCCTGGATCGGCGTACAAAATTCAAAGCCGTTTTCGGCAAGTGCCTGTTTAACCTCTGGATGCAGAGGAAGGTCGGCAAATTTTTGATTAGATAAATGTGTTTGGCTCATAGCGCAAGCATACCATTTGGGGTTGCAATAAGATACTCGATCGTTTGAAATAGCCACATTGTAAAAAGGTAACTTGAAAAGCTATTTTTCAGCCCCAATATACATGGTAAGCCATTAACAAACCAGCAATGGCAACCAAACTGGAGAACATCATGAGCGATAAAATTATATACCTGAGCGACGACAGCTTCGAAAACGACGTATTAAAGGCTGATTTACCAGTATTGGTAGACTTTTGGGCTGAATGGTGTGGTCCATGCAAAATGATCGCTCCAATCCTTGACGATGTTGCCGAAGAGTACGCAGGTCGTGTGACTATCGCTAAATTAAACGTTGACCAAAACAACGTTTCTCCAGCGAAATATGGCGTTCGTGGTATCCCAACTTTACTGTTATTCAAGAACGGTGAATTAGCGGCAACTAAAGTTGGCGCACTGTCAAAAACTCAATTAAAAGAGTTCATCGACGCACAAATCTAATTTGTTGTCGCTATGAGTGACCTCCGGCACAAGCTTTAATTAATTGTGCCGGAATACCCCTAAATTTCTGGACGCCCCGCTTTGTTAGTGCTACTTTAATAACCAGATTCTTTCTAACTAAACCACTTCTCGCTCGTCAATCACTATCCTGAATCACAAACTTTACTGATTGATCGCGGTAAGCTTTGTCGCGTAACACAAGATCCCCAACATGAACTTAACTGAATTAAAAGACACGCCGATATCCGACCTAGTCTCGCTAGCCGAAAATATGAAACTCGAAAATATGGCCCGCGCTCGCAAGCAGGACATTATTTTCTCTATTCTTAAAGCCCACGCCAAAAGCGGCGAAGACATTTTCGGTGGCGGTGTATTAGAGATACTCCAAGACGGATTCGGTTTCTTACGTAGTGCAGATGGATCTTATTTAGCTGGCCCGGATGATATTTATGTATCACCAAGCCAAATTCGCCGCTTTAACATGCGAACGGGCGACACGATTTTTGGCAAGATTCGCCCACCAAAAGAAGGTGAACGTTATTTTGCCCTGCTAAAAGTTAACGAAGTTAACTTCGATAAACCTGAAAACTCTCGCAACAAAATCCTCTTTGAAAACTTAACCCCACTCCACGCAGAAGAACGTATGCGCATGGAGCGTGGTAATGGCTCTACTGAAGACATCACTGCCCGTATTCTGGATTTATGCTCACCTATCGGTAAGGGTCAACGTGGTCTGATCGTCGCACCACCAAAAGCGGGTAAAACCTTATTACTGCAAAACATTGCTCAGTCAATCACCTACAACAACCCAGAAGTGGTGTTGATGGTACTGCTGATCGATGAACGTCCTGAAGAAGTGACCGAGATGCAACGCCTAGTTCAAGGTGAAGTGATTGCATCGACCTTCGACGAACCAGCTAGCCGTCACGTACAAGTGGCTGAAATGGTAATTGAAAAAGCCAAACGTTTAGTTGAGCACAAGAAAGACGTTGTGATCTTACTCGACTCTATCACTCGTTTGGCTCGCGCCTACAACACTGTTATCCCATCATCGGGCAAAGTGTTAACCGGTGGTGTGGATGCAAACGCCCTGCACCGTCCTAAGCGCTTCTTCGGTGCGGCTCGTAACATCGAAAACGGCGGCAGCTTAACAATTATTGCCACCGCACTGGTTGATACCGGCTCGAAAATGGACGAAGTAATTTACGAAGAGTTCAAAGGTACTGGTAACCAAGAACTGCATCTGTCACGCAAGGCCGCTGAAAAACGCGTATTCCCAGCGATTGACTTCAACCGCAGTGGTACTCGTCGCGAAGAAAAACTGACCACGCCTGATGAACTGCAAAAGATGTGGATCCTACGTAAGATCTTAAATCCAATGGATGAAGTCAGCGCAATGGAATTCCTGATCGATAAACTGGCGATGACTAAAACTAACGAAGAATTCTTCACCGCGATGAAACGCGCTAAGTCTTAATCTAGGTTTAGGGTCAAATCTTTCAAAAAAGCCGCTTAATGCGGCTTTTTTATTGCGCCGAGTTTGGCAGTGCAAGATGAAATCACAGAGCGTTGAGCTCTCTTCAGAGAGGAAATCACGAAGGCAATCCACTTATCAAGCCCCAGCGACTCCCTTAGATTCCCGCATTCAATTGTTATTTAAACTGCGTTTCAGACTTAAGGTATGTCGCTAGGGCACGGCTTAAGGCTTGAGTCTGTTGCCTGAGCATTTCACGAAGCAGCAGCACCACGGGCGTGACATGCTCACGCCCAGGGCACACTAAGTATAAGTTGACCGATTCACCCCGATATTCGGGCAGCAAGGGCACAAGGCGCCCCGCCATAATATCCTCCGCCAGATCTAAGCTCGACTTGAACACTAACCCCTTACCTGCCACAGCCCAGCGTCGCGCAATCTCAGCATCATTGGCGCTGCGATTACCCGTCACGCGGATTTTAAATTCTTGACCATCACGCTCAAATTGCCATTGATCATGGGTGCGGTCATCGAGTTTATAAAACAAACAATTGTGCTGCGCTAACTGTTCTAAGGTCTCGGGTTTACCAAACTTGGCGAGATATTCAGGTGAAGCGCATAGTAATCGGTCGGCGCAGCAAATCGGAAATGCGACCTGATTGGAGTCCTGCGGTTTACCGTAACGCACCGCAACATCGATTTTATCGTGGTAAAAGCTGCTGATGTTATCGCCCAAATGCAGCCGTACTTGTAGCTGCGGAAAATCTAACAGGAAGTCATCGAGCCAAGGGACAAATAAGTTACGCCCAAAATCGGATGAAACCGACAGGCTCAAGGTGCCAGAGACTTTACCTTTATCGCTGGCAATCGCCTGTTCCCCGAGGGCGAGATCACTCAAAGCACGGCGGCAATGGATAAGATAGCGCTCACCTTGAGCAGTTAATCTCAGGCTTCGGGTCGTACGTACAAATAGGCTAGTATCGAGTTGTTTTTCAAGCCGTTTAATCGCTGCGCTCGCCGATGCTGCCGAGAGTTCCATTTCAACCGCAGCAGCCGAAATACTGCCGCAATCGGCAACGCGAACAAATAGTGCGAGATCATTCAGCAGCATGATTTTCAAAAATCCTTTGAAAAAATTACAAAGTTTACCCCGTTTATCTAGGCTTTAATATTCCACACAATAGTTGCCATTGACAAGTACAGACACCAGCCGCAAGCGAGGAATCAAGATGAAAGCCATAGGTTATCAAACCGCGGGAGCCGTCGATGCACCCAATGCATTACAAAACATCACCTTACCCGAACCTACACCGCAAGGTTTTGACCTGTTAGTTGAGGTAAAAGCCATATCCGTTAATCCCGTCGATACCAAAATCCGCGCATCAAGCTCAGCTCCAGCAGGGGAATATAAAATCCTCGGTTGGGATGCGGTCGGAGTCGTTAAAGCCGTGGGGGACAAGGTGAGCCTGTTTAAGGTGGGCGATGAAGTCTGGTATGCCGGCGATATTAGCCGCAGCGGCAGTTATGCCGAATATCAGTTAGTCGATGAGCGCATTGTGGGCCATAAACCGCAAACCTTAAACAATGCCCAGGCTGCCGCCCTGCCCCTAACCAGTATTACGGCTTGGGAGCTATTGTTTGATCGCTTAGGCTTACCTCAGGATGGCTCGGCCACGAATGCGCGAATTTTGATTATCGGTGCCGCTGGAGGTGTAGGATCTATCATCACCCAACTGGCGGTCAAGCTAACTGGCGCCGAGGTAATTGGCACAGCATCACGCCCCGAATCCGCCGCTTGGGTAAAAAAGTTAGGCGCGAATCAGGTCATCAATCACCAACAGCCACTCTCGCAGGAACTGGCGAAGTGGGATATTGCTGATGTCACCCATGTGATTAGCCTAACCCAAACCGATAAGCACTTTGACGAAATCGTAAAAGTCCTCAGACCCCAAGGTAAACTGGCACTCATTGACGATCCCGTCGGCCCACTGGACGTGATGAAGCTTAAACTTAAAAGCCTGTCACTACATTGGGAGCTCATGTTTACCCGCAGCCTCTTTCAAACCGAAGACATGATTGCCCAGCATCATCTGCTCAATCGTATCGCCGAGCTGATTGATACAGGCACAGTTCAAAGTACCTTTGGCGAACACTATGGCGCCATTAATGCGCAAAACTTGCTTAAAGCCCATGCACAAATAGAGTCGGGTAAGGCCATAGGTAAAATCGTGCTCGAAGGATTTAGCCAATGAAAGTGACAGTTTTTGCGCAAATTCAAGCTCGTTCTGGCCAAGGCAAAGCCTTGTCTCACGTCCTTAAGCAGCTGGTTAAAGCAACCCTGACCGAGGCCGGTTGCTTAGAATACACGCTGCACCAATCCATAGAGGATGCCGATCAGTTTTGGATGTATGAGGTGTGGCAATCCCAAGCAGCCTTGGATGCGCATATGGCAAGCCCGCACTTTAACGACTTTGTGACTAGCTCAAACGCTATCATGGACAAGGCGAGCATTTACAAGGCCTATGCCTGCTAACCTCACCAAGTAAAAAGCGCCTAATCAGGCGCTTTGCTTTTTGAATCAAACAGCTAACAGAAATTAAACTAAGGTCATCGCCATTTTGCGGCGCAGATAGGCTATCTGCTGCATATGAGGCAAATCCTTCGGACAGTTGTCTTGGCAGCCGAGCAAGGTCATACAACCAAACACGCCGTCCTGATTACCAATCACATGGTAAAAATCTTCAGCCGTGCGCGCATCGCGGCTATCGAGTTCAAAGCGGGCGATTTTCATCATCCCCACGGCCCCAACAAAGGTCTCACGCATTTGTTTGGTCGCGCAGGCTGATACACAAACCCCGCACTCGACGCAGCGCTCTAATTCATAGAGCCTTGCCGCTTCCTCTGGCGCCATAGGCTCCTCGAGGCGATGGATACTGATATCATTCGCTTTGGGGTGTAACCACAGCTTCAAGCGCTCGGCGAGTTCGCGCATAAACTTACCCGTGTTAACCGATAAATCACCAATCAATTCAAAGCCAGGTAATGGCATTAGGGTGATTTCTCCCTTGGGATATTTGGCGGTTAGGGTGCGGCAAGCTAAGGTTGGGAAACCATTGATTACCATGGCACAACTGCCGCAAATCCCCGCCCGACAGACAAAGTCAAACTGCAACGACGTATCTTGCTCTTCTCTGAGCTTATTGAGTGCAATAAATACCGTCATGCCCGGCGTTTCGGTGAGCTGATAACGCACCATCTTCGGCTTATCGTTTGGCTCCTGTGGATCATAACGAAAAATATTAAAGGTTAACTGGCGACCTTGGCTCATTATGATTTTTCTCCTAGCACATTGGCTGATGGTCTTTGTAAGGTATCGCTTAAACGTTCATTTTTAGCTTGTAAGCTCGGGGGCAGCTCGAATGGCATCAGCGCCGCTTGGCGTTGATAACGATCGGCATCGTCACCCAGCCCAGCCAAAATCTCGGTAATTTGTTGCTCGCGTTTGGCGGTATCGGGGTGAGCAATAGCATTATCGATACCATAACCCCGGTATCCCGGCGGCAGCTCCATCTTCATCACATCTAGCGGCTCGTAGCTTAAAACGGGGGCCAACGCCTCGGCATCGGGCCAACTAGCGAGAGTACGGTTGAGCCAGTCTCTGTCATTACGCTGCGGATAATCCTCACGGGCGTGGGCACCACGGCTCTCGGTACGCGCTGCTGCGCCACAGGCAACGGTCAACGCTACCTTGAGCATCCGCTTCACCCTTAGCGCTTCTACCAGCTCAGGATTGGCATGGCGTTTCTTACACTTAACTCCGAGCTTACGTGAGCGTTCAAGCAGCGCCTTTAGCTCAGTCACCGCTTTATCAAGCTCAGGGCCGTTACGGAAAATCCCCACGTAATCCATCATAATCCGCTGCATTTCGCGTTTAAGTACAAAGGGACTTTCATGGCCTTCACCATCGACTAAGGTGTCGATTTCAGTCTGCACCTGCCGCATAAATTTTTCGGCAAGCTGAGTGTCGATTTCAAGGCTATTATTCTCACAAAAATCAGCCACATATTTGCCGATAATCATGCCGCCCACCACAGTTTCTGCGAGCGAGTTACCGCCCAAGCGGTTAAAGCCATGCATATCCCAGCAGGCCGCTTCGCCGACGCTGAATAAGCCCTTAAGCTGCGGGCTTTCGCCCGTTGCTTTAGTGCGGATCCCTCCCATCGAATAGTGCTGAGTTGGACGAACAGGGATCCAGTCCTTCGCGGGATCAATCCCGAGGAAGTTTTCGCAAATCTCCTGCACTTCACGCAGGTTGGTTTCGATATGCTTACGCCCAAGTAGGGTGATATCGAGCCATAAATGCGGGCCATAGGGGCTATCGACGCCCTTACCTTTACGCATATGCTCGGTCATGCGACGAGACACCACGTCCCGCGACGCCAGTTCCTTCTTCTCTGGCTCATAGTCTGGCATAAAACGATAACCGTCTTTATCCCGCAGCAAGCCACCATCGCCACGGCAACCTTCTGTGGTTAAAATCCCCACGGGCACAATCGCCGTGGGGTGGAATTGCACAGCCTCCATATTACCAAGGGTCGCAACGCCCGTTTCGAGCGCCAACGCCTGACCTATCCCCTCGCAGATAATTGCATTGGTTGAGACTTCATAAATCCGGCCATAACCACCGGTGGCGATAGTGGTCGATTTCGCGACGTAGGCACGCAACTCGCCCGTGATTAAACAGCGGGCAATCACCCCGTGACAGCGTTGACCGTCATGGATAATCGAGAGCGCTTCGACGCGTTCGTGGACAGGAATATCCATCGAAATCGCTTTGTTATCCATGGCATAGAGCAAGGAGTGACCGGTACCATCGGCGGTGTAGCAGGTGCGCCACTTTTTGGTACCACCAAAGTCACGGGCATTGATCAGACCGTGAGCCTCTTCGGCTTCCTGCAAGGTGACTTTTTGTGCGTTAACAATGACATCCCTCGGGCCTGCGGTTACACGTGTCCAAGGCACGCCCCAGTTGGCTAATTCACGCACCGCCTTAGGCGCACAATGGGCAAACATTCTGGCGACTTCTTGATCGCAGCCCCAGTCCGATCCTTTCACCGTATCTTGAAAGTGCACGTCTTCATCATCGCCCATGCCTTTGACTGCATTACCAAGGCTTGCCTGCATTCCGCCCTGCGCCGCCGCAGAGTGAGAACGTTTAGCGGGAATAAGCGATAGCACTAAGGTATCTAACCCGCGCTCTTTAGAGGCAATGGCCACCCTCAGGCCAGCCAATCCGGCACCAACCACTAATGAATCGGTATAAATCAGTTTCACGCCTGCTCCTTAACGGGTACTGCTGTTATTGTTTTAGGACAACACACTTTTGTTATATTCGCTAACTCGCGTGGGGTAAAAATGCCAATAAGGAGGCAATCCCTACAGTGACAAACGCGATACTCACAATGGTTTTAATCTTACGTAAACGGCTGCGACTATTGAGATCCCGCGCCGCCCCCCACTTCAGTGCTACGCGGTAAATCCCGATGGCTGCATGTAACTCCACCGTCAGCAATAGCGGCAGATACACCATCCACACGCCTTGGTTCCAAATCCGCTCTGCACTGCCCTGCGGGCCTATGGTTTCTGGCGCCGAGCCAATAAGCCACAGATGCACTGGCAGCAATAACAGGATCACCACGCCCGTAATGGCCTGCCAACGCCAGAGGCGAGTATCACTGTGATTGATCACTTGCATCTGTTGTTTGAGCGCTCTTTGCTGGCGCAAACTCATGGGTAACTTTTGCAGTGCCACAATCACATGCACCAATGCAAGGGCGGCAATACCGACGGCAATACAAGTCACCACCCAGGGATAGCCATGGCCATCACTGGAGAGAAAACTTAGCTCCATAGTGCGAGCCACCCAGTTCATGGCATCGCCACCCAATAAAATGGACGACACCAGCACTAAGTGGGTCCACAAAAACACCGCCAGAATGACACCCGACAAACTCTGGCTTAAATCCAGCCACGCACTCCATTTTTTTATACTTAGTTTGATTGCCATTGCTTTCGCCTCGCGCCGCAGGCTCCTGAGAGCCCTGCTTAATAAGTTGTCCTCGAAAATTAATATCGCTCACAAATCCATCAAAAAACCTGAGTTAGATCAACTAGGAGGCGAATAATTAATCGAATGCTTAAATATTAGCAGCGAAACAAAATCCTGCTGCGCCCAAATCCATCAGGGATAAACGCAGCAGAATTGGATTTCAATCAATGGGGCACATAAGGCTGCACCGGCACACTTAGCTCACTACCGATAAACATATAGGAGACTAAGCTCGCACCACCTAGGCATAACAAATAGATAATCAATACCTTAGCAAGCTTACGTAAGCCGGAGCGCTGGGTCGTGATGCCCCACTTAACCGCCACTCGGTATAAACCAATCATGGCGTGGATGACGACCGCGGGCAGCAACAGGGCGTAGAGCAACCAAGCATTATCGTGATAGACACGCTCGGCCGATAAATGTGGACCAATTTCAGGATTTAAGATCATGGTAAAGAGGTGCACTGGCACCAGGAAAAACAGAATAAAACCCGTGATCAACTGCCAAAACCAAGCATGGGTATCGCGATGTTTAATGCCACCTAAATGTGATCGCAACGCTCGCCACTGCCCAAGCTGCGCCGGAAACCGTCTAAGAGCAACGGCTGCATGTAGAATCACCACGAGCAGCATAAACACTGAGAAGACTTTAGTGACAATCGGAAAGCCATGGCCCGTACTGCTAAACATACCGCCTTCGAGCAACTGCACCACATAGTAAAAGGCCTCTTTACCCAGCAGAATGCTCGACTCGAAATGCATATGTAACAACAGAAAGCAGCCCAGCATAATACCAGTCGCGCTCTGTAATCTATCGGCCTTAGCCGACCAAGGGTGACCTATCCCCTGTGTTTTCACGCTAGTGTGAACGCGCGTTACGCTTGTCATCTTGCTTTTACCCTTTAATGGTTTGTTGACGCCTCTTTGCAAACTACACCATAGCAGCAACAAAAAACGCGGCTGAGTGTCACAGATTTAAAGCGTGAGGCAACTCACGGGATAAGCGTCAACTCTTAGAAGAGGATCACAAAAAAGTCGTAAAAACCAAACAAAGGTAAAACCAATTAACCATTATATTTCATGGCTTTATATTAAAAATCGAAACGAGCGGTTCGATTTTGCGTACAACCAACAGCTGACAAGCTAACTCCTTGTCCATGCTGAAATAAACTTCATTTACTACCCAAAACCCCTAGATTGCTAGCGCAAATCCCTCAACCCACCTCCTCACCATCGCTAACGTTTAATTGCCATCGAATTCTGCAAATTAGCGCAGTTTGGGTATACAATAGCGCGATATTTTTTAAACCTAGCCACAGGATTTTACCCATGCCTTGGATCCAACTTCGCATTAACACTAACAGTGACGATGCTGAAACCATCAGCGACTTACTTATGGAAGAAGGCGCCGTTTCTATTACCTTTGAAGATGGTAAAGACACCCCGATTTTTGAGCCTAAACTGGGCGAAACCCCTCTGTGGCAAGATACCGTAGTGGTTGCCCTGTTCGAGGCTGACACAGATCTCGCACCGACTATCGAGATGCTGAAAACCCTGCCGTTTTTAGGCGAGCACTTCAGCCACAAAATCGAGCAAATTGAAGATAAAGACTGGGTTCGCGAGTGGATGGATAACTACCACCCAATCCAATTTGGTAAACGCCTATGGATTTGCCCAAGCTGGCGTGAAGTTCCCGATCCAAGCGCAGTGAACGTGATCTTAGATCCGGGCCTTGCCTTCGGCACAGGCACTCACCCAACGACAGCACTGTGTTTAGAGTGGTTAGATAGCTTAGATCTCAGCAACGAAGAAGTGATCGACTTTGGCTGCGGCTCAGGCATTCTCGCCGTGGCGGCGCTGAAACTGGGCGCAAAAAAGGTCACAGGTATCGATATCGACTATCAAGCCATCGAAGCCTCTAAAGCCAATGCCGAGCGTAATGATGTTGCCGACCAATTAGCACTTTATCTGCCAGAAGATCAACCCGCCGATCTTAAGGCCGATGTGTTAGTTGCCAATATTCTCGCAGGCCCACTGCGTGAACTTGCCCCCCTTATCGCCGAGCGCGTCAAATCTGGCGGTAAATTAGCCCTCTCAGGACTGCTTAAAGAGCAAGCGCAAGAAATCTCTGACTTCTATAGCCAATGGTTCGACATGGACGAAGCGGCTCACAAAGAAGATTGGAGCCGCTTGACAGGTAAGCGCAAATAACGCTAAAGGGTGGCGCAACATGCGCCACCACTGGCTTAGGCTTATTTTGTCGATGACTTCTCAAGGCTAAAAAGTCAAGAAAAAAAATTGCTCCTAGGTCATTTATTGACCTTTTCACGGCCAATAAAAAGGGCTACTATAGCGCCCCTTTGAAGAGCTAAGGTGAAACAGTAAATGCAGATTGGACCCTATCAACTGAAGAATCAGCTGATCGTGGCACCAATGGCAGGTGTCACCGATCAAGCTTTCCGTAATCTCTGTCTTCGTTATGGTGCAGCCTTAGCGGTGTCGGAGATGCTTTCATCGAATCCTGAAGTTTGGGACACAGATAAGAGCCGCCAGCGTATGACGCATTCCGGCGAGGAAGGTATTCGCTCAGTGCAAATTGCAGGTGCAGATCCAGAGTTAATGGCGCAGGCCGCCCAGTTCAACGTCGAACAAGGTGCCCACATCATTGATATCAACATGGGATGCCCGGCAAAAAAAGTGAATAAAAAGCTGGCAGGTTCTGCCCTAATGCAAAATCCACCCTTAGTGAAAGAAATTTTACAAGCCGTGGTCGCTGCAGTAGAGGTGCCTGTCACGTTAAAGATTCGCACAGGTTGGGAGCCTGAACACAGGAACGGTGTTCAAATCGCCCAGATTGCTGAGGATTGTGGTATCGCCTCGCTCGCCGTTCACGGCCGCACGAGACAATGCATGTACAGAGGCGACGCCGAGTACGACACCATCAAAGCAATTAAACAGAATGTCTCGATTCCTGTTGTCGCGAATGGGGATATCGACAGTCCGGAGAAAGCCCGCTTCGTGCTGGACTATACCGGTGTCGATGCTCTGATGATAGGACGGGGTGCTCAAGGACGGCCTTGGATTTTCAGAGAAATCCAGCACTACTTGGATACGGGTAATAAGCTAGCGCCCATTGAGGTGACTGAACAGCGTCAAGTGATGCTGGAACACCTCACCAAACTTTATGATTTGTATGGTGAATATAAGGGTATCCGCTTCGCCAGAAAGCATATTGGATGGTACCTAGACCAAGAGGATCAGCGCCAGTTCCGGGCTGACTTTAATCAGCTGGAAACCGCTGCAGAACAGTATTCCCTGGTGGAATATTATTTTGATGAATTAGTACAGAATTAATAAAGAGCAGAATAGAATGTTTGATCAGACAACTAACACAGAAGTTCACCAGCTTACCGTTGGCAAAATCGAAACCGCAAACGGCACTATCAAGCCCCAGTTATTACGTGACGCTGTTAAGCGTGCCGTAACTAACTTCTTCGCACAGTTGGACGGTCAGGAAGCACAAGAAGTGTATGAAATGGTGCTAAGTGAAGTTGAAGCACCTCTGCTTGACATCATCATGCAACACACTCGCGGCAACCAAACCCGCGCAGCAAACATGCTAGGTATCAACCGTGGTACTCTGCGTAAAAAATTAAAGAAATACGGCATGAACTAATCATTTAGATTAAGTGATTGTTATGAAAGGGGTTAGCCTGCTATGGCTAGCCCCTTTTCGCATTATATGTACCCCCATGTGTACCCCGAGATAATTCCTTGCCGAGTTTATATCGATGCAAACATCCGCAGCTAACTCAATACGAATTAAAACATCAGACCATCCCAAATGGCCTAATTGGTTTTCAATTAAGAACTATGATTGCCTTGCTGATCTCACTGCTGCGCAATTTCTTAATGAGCTAGAACTCAGGTTGACCCTTCACAACACACCGACTTTTCCTAATGGTAGAAAACTGACTGACAGTAAACGGTGGCAACTGATCCAGCAGGGTTATGTCATCATCAATTCGAATCCGGTTACACAACCAGACCTTCCGACAGTCATCGCATTGAACCATGTTGATCTTCTCGGGATAACTGAAGAGATTAAACTCCGCAGTGGTGATGACTACTTAGACTTAGAGCCGCAACTACTCGTGCCTTTGCTGGGGCAGGTTCGAGACTTAACCGTGTTAGGTATAGACTTAACTAAACCCAATAAAGCGATATTGGGTGACTGTGAGTTCCTGATTAATCAGCTGCGCAAAACCCTATCAATCCCAGAACCCCAAACGCCTGACAATTTTCAAGCAAATGAGAAAACCTTCAAAAAACTGCTGACTTATAAGTTGATCCCCTACCTTGATCTCATGATGTATTGCTATAACCATATCCCTTTTTATGAAGATAATTGGCAAAAGCTGGAATTTACACAAAATGTATTGAGTGAATTACTGCTTGGGGAAGAATCTAAACAAGAGCCTAGAATCGAGCTATATAAAAAAACCTATGCACCGTTTTATCGCAAGATTCTCAGCAACGAATCTCATCTAATGCAACTATTTGCGAATATCAGGCAAAATACGTGGGCGTTAGGCACTAAAATGCAGGATATTTAAGGGATTAAATTTGGGGTAAAAATCAAATTTCGTTTTTACCCCGAAATCACAATTGCAAACAGGCAAGATACTCCTAAGCCAAACAGAGACAATCTATAGGAGCATCTATGTCCCTCTTTAGTATCGAAAATTCAGCCATTCAAGACCGTATAGTACGAGAAACAGAGCGTAAACTAATCACGTCTATCAGCCGCTCACAAGCTTTTCAGCTAGAAAGACTTAACCGTTTCCCTAAACGCATAAAACTTGGAAATCGTTCTGTCGGTTGGCGTCTTTCAGAACTGATGCAATGGGTTCACTCTGGCGGAGAACTATCCGAACAAGTTACTGAGGGGGCGAGGTATGAAACCGAGTAAAAGAACTCAATTTGCCCAATTGCTCAACCAGCAGCGACCGATGGAGCGAATAATCCGAATCACTGAAATGTGCCAATTACTCGGCATAGATAGAACAACACTGTACAGACGAGTAAAAAGAAAGGTCTTTATTCAACCCATCAAAAGTCAAAATCGAACTATTGGTTGGTCTGAATCAAGTTATATCAACTGGCTAAACGGCACTAAGTAATAGCTAACCAAGGCGGCACTTGCCGCCTTCTTTTGGCCTGTAAACGCAACAAACTGCGACAAAGCTCAACCGAGTGCGATTAAATGCTGACGAATGCAGGCTCTAAATCACGTTTAACCAGCAAAAAAATGCAGTCTAAGCATCTGCAATACTATGGTAGGTCTCGCTTTACGCCACTTTACAACCCTCACTACGAGCAGGTTATTTATAATATTTCCGCTCTTCGCTTTCCCTTAGAAGATTTTCTATATCAAGAAACCTTATTTAAAGTGATGAGCTTTGAACACGGCATCAGCTCCAGCATTATGAGTGCAGCGATTGATCAACTGCTAACAGCTCTGAGTCACTATTCTAAAATCCTACTCGTCAGATTCGATCTACGAGTCTATACCGAAACACCCAATAACAGCGTAATCAGCAAATACCGCAAAACCCTGTTGAGATACCTAGATAAGAAGTACCAATCTAAAGCATGGTTATTTTGGGTACGAGAACAAACACCAAGAAGCGACAAAGCGCATTATCACTGCTTCATTCTACTCAATGGGCATAAAGCCAAGTCAGGCTGGGGCGCATTTCAACAGGTTCAGAAAGCATGCTATTTGCATCCAGACACTTCAGCATGGTTACCTGAGTCGGCAAGCTATAAAATTGAACGCAACGGGCTTAAAAGTGTTGAGTCTGCAATTCACAGGATCAGCTACCTTGCCAAGAATTACAGTAAAGAACTCACCCCAAATAAAGTAAAACGCTTTCAAACGAGTTCAAGCAGAGCATGAAAACACTAACAATTTTAAAACAATTAGACAGAAACCGAAGTGGATCTCACGCTGAAACGTGGATCAGCTATGAGTGGATCACAACAACATCAGCCCAAAACCAGACGCCAACAAAAATGCATGTAAAACAAAATTATACACTGGCAAAGAGTGAGGAAAACTCAACTAAAACCTGCATAAGATCCAAAACAATGATACGGTTAACATTTTAACAACAAGCCATGTTTACAGTTTGTAAAATCAAATTCATAGAGTAAAAGTAGAAGCAATCAAGCACCAACGGTACGACTTTGCCGCACAGCGCATATTTCCGCATCATAGCGTTGTACCCTCCCCCCCTTATCAGTACACTTTGGCGCATCAATGCACAGGGTACTTTTATCAGCATCACTTAACCCACAGTGCTTACCAAATTCATTAGAGAAAACCAGTGCCAAATCAAATCACTCTTCAACAGTTAGAGTCTTTCCTCTGGGAAACGGCGGATATTCTTCGCGGCAATATGGATGCATCAGAGTTCAAAGACTACATCTTCGGCATGATGTTCCTTAAGCGTCTATCGGATTCATTCGATGAAGCCCGTGAACAGGTGATCGAATACTACCTTGCCAAAGGTAAAACCCAAGTCGAGGCCGAAGCCTTAGCCAGTGATGAAGATGAGTACGACAGCACCTTCTATATTCCTGACGTTGCCCGCTGGTCAGCGCTTAAAGACTTAAAGCACAACATAGGTGAGGCGCTCAATACCGCCGCTGAAGCCATTGAAGAGCACAACCCAAACCTTGAGGGCGTGTTAGTCTCTATTGACTTCAACATTAAAAACAAGCTCTCCGATAATAAGCTACGCGACCTGCTCAGCCACTTTAACAAGTACCGCCTGCGCAATAGTGATTTCGAACGCCCCGATTTACTCGGCACCGCCTACGAATATTTGATTAAAATGTTTGCCGATAGTGCGGGTAAAAAAGGTGGTGAGTTCTATACCCCGAGCGAAGTGGTGCAACTGCTGGTGGCATTGCTAAAGCCCCATGCAGGCATGCGAATTTACGACCCAACAGTGGGTTCGGGCGGTATGCTGATCCAAATGCGTAATTATCTTGCGACCCATAACGAGAATGCCGCTAACCTGTCTTTATACGGCCAAGAGATGAACCTCAATACATGGGCAATCTGTAAGATGAACATGTTTTTGCACGGGGTACAAAGTGCCGACATTCGCAAGGGCGATACCCTGCGCGAGCCTAAGCATACGCTCGATGGCAGTCTAATGACCTTTAATCGCGTGATTGCCAATCCACCATTTTCGTTATCGAAATGGGGCAAAGAAGACTGCGATAAGGATAAATTTGGCCGCTTCCCCTATGGCACCCCACCGAAAGATGCTGGCGACCTAGCCTTTGTGCAGCATATGATCGCCAGTACCAATGATGATGGCATGGTCGGCGTTGTAATGCCCCATGGTGTGCTGTTTCGAGGCTCAAGCGAAAAAGATATTCGCAAAGGCATACTCGAAGACGACTTATTAGAAGCGGTGATCGGCCTACCTTCAGGTTTATTCTATGGCACAGGCATTCCTGCGTGTTTGCTTATCATCAACAAGCAGAAGCCAATAGCTCGTAGAGGAAAGGTGTTGTTCATCAACAGCGAGCTTGAGTTTGAAGAAGGCAAGAACCAAAACAAACTGCGCCCACAAGATATCGCCAAGATAGTCGAGACTTTTGACAATTACACCGAGCTGTCACGCTACTCAAAAGTGGTTGAGCTTAGCGAGATCGCAGACAACGATTACAACCTCAATATTCGCCGCTACGCCGACACCTCGCCACCAGCAGAGATCTTCGATGTACGCGCCATATTGCACGGCGGTATTCCGGTGCGTGAAGTGGAAGATGAATACATTCAACAAGAGATCCTCAAAGGCTTCGATGTTTCGGCTGTGTTCGATAAAGCTAATGATGGCTATTACGCATTTAAAGCCGAAATCGAAACCAAAGAACAGATCCGCCCGCTTGTTGAAAACAGCCTTGAGCGAATAGAGAGTACAGAGCTAGTAAATAGTGAAACTAGTGGGCTGACCGCCATGGACGGCGGGAATGCCGACAATGCAGGAGCAATTGTCGGCCAACTAGAGCGCTGGTGGGACAAGTACCAAGTATCATTGCATCAGCTTGATGCAGAAGTAGCCGAAGCAGAGCAAGAGATGCAGGGCTACCTGAAGGAACTAGGTTATGAGTAATTTGGTTCCAGAAGAGTGGTGTTTGATTAGCATCTCAGATATTTGTAATGGCAAACACGGTGTTGTAGATGGTCCGTTTGGTAGTAATTTAAAAACAGAGCACTATAGAGAGACTGGTATACCCGTTTTTCAAAGTGGTTTCGTTACGTCAAATCGATTTATTAAAAAGAACTATGTATTTGTAGACCAAGAAAAATATCAGGAGCAAATTAGAAGCTCAGCAGCTCCTAGCGATATATTAATGGCCAAAATTGGTATGAATGCTGGTGCATGTGCAATCATACCTAAAGGTCATCCTGTGGGTATTCTCGCTGGTAACTCTTTAAAAATGACTGTTAATAAAGATGTTGCGTCAAATTATTTTTTAGTTAGCCATTTACATTTCATGCAGCTAAATGGTGAACTTGGTAAACTGTTAACAGAAACAGCTCAGCCTGCAATTAGCATTAGTACATTGAGAAGGCACTTAGTGCCTCTCCCCCCACTCTCTGAACAGCGAAAGATTGCTGCGATTTTGACGTCAGTGGATGAGGTGATTGAAAAGACTCAAGCACAAATCGATAAGCTTAAAGACCTTAAAACCGCCATGATGCAAACACTGCTCACGAATGGTGTAGGCACCAAGCACGGTGATAAATATGTGCCCCACATCGAATTTAAAGACTCCCCCGTTGGCAGAATCCCAAAAAACTGGGAAGTTAGCTCACTGGGAGAATTAGCATCGTTCATAACGAGTGGCTCTCGAGGTTGGGCTGAGTATTACTCTAAATCAGGGGCTATGTTTATTCGAATTGGTAACCTAACTCGTGAACATATAAATTTTAGATTTAAAGATGTCGTACATGTTACGCCCCCCAATTCCGCAGAAGGAAAAAGGACATTAGTCAAAACAGGAGATGTGTTAATTTCGATAACTGCTGACTTAGGAATTATTGCTGTTGTTAATGATGACTTAGGCGAAGCATATGTAAATCAGCATATATCTCTAGTTAGATTGAATAATCCAGAAATTTCACGCTGGGTAGGGCACTTTCTTTCATATGAAAACTCCCAGAAACAATTTACAGCCAATAATGATTCTGGAGCTAAAGCTGGGTTGAATTTAATGTCAATTCGCAATACTAAAGTAGCAATTCCGCCAATAGAGGAAATGCATCAGATAGTAAAAACATTGGATTCTTTGGATAGTTGGATAGCAATAAAGCAAGAGAAACTATCTAAAGTTCAAGATAACAAAAAAGCCCTTATGCAGGATCTATTGACGGGCAAAGTGCGGGTTAAGGTCGATAACGATTCAGTTGTCTAATCCCAAGGGACGACAAAGCATTGACCGCTGTAGCAAAGATACGCAACATCAACAGTACAGCCCCTTGAGTTAAGAGGATAAACAGTGGATCACCAACTATCACAACATGATATTTTTATCAGTCAAGACGGTCAGTTACAGCTGACTGTGGCTGTCGATACCGAGACGGTTTGGTTAACCCAAGCGGAAATTTGTGTATTGTTCGACCGTGAGCGTTCGGTGATCACTAAGCATATCAACAACGTCTTTAAAGAGGGCGAACTAGAGCGGGATTCAGTATGTGCAATATTTGCACGTACTGCTGATGATGGTAAAACCTACCAAACTCAATACTTTAACCTTGATGTGATTATTTCTGTTGGCTATCGGGTAAAGTCCAAACGCGGTGTGCAGTTCCGCCAGTGGGCAACCAATACCTTAAAGCAGCATTTACTCCAAGGTTACACCCTAAACCAGCAACGCCTTGTACAGCGTGGTATTGAGTTTAACCAAGCATTAGCCCTCCTTTCAAAGACCTTAACCAACCAAGCCCTGATCAATCCAGACGGTCAAGCGGTTGTGAACGTAATTGCCGAGTACGCCCGCTCTTGGTCGCTACTACAAGGCTATGATGAGCAAAGCCTGACGGAAATCACCCACAAACAGCAACAGATGCAGCCTTTGGCGCTTGATGAGGTATTAGCCGCAATTGCAGCCTTAAAAACGAATCTGATAGCAAAAGGTGAAGCGACTGACTTGTTTGCTCAGCTACGGGGCAATGGCTTAGCTTCCAGCATTGCGACCATTGAACAAGGGTTTGGTGGCGAATGGTTTTACCCGAATGTGGCTAGCCGCGCCGCCCATCTATTGTATTTCATCATCAAAAATCATCCCTTTGCCGATGGTAATAAGCGCACAGGTTCATTTCTCTTTTTGTGGTACTTACAGCAAAATCAGCATCTGTTAGCTAAACCCGTGAGCGAGCAAATTAATGACACGACCTTAGTGGCTTTAGCTTTGCTGGTGGCCGAAAGTTTGCCAGACCAAAAAGAACTGATGATCCGCTTGATTGAACACTTTATTTTATTGAAAGAGTAAGCCTATCTAGTTCATATTTATCCCTATCACAGGCGACGGTGTCATCAAGTAGTATTGCCCATTCACCTTGGGCGCAAACCGCTCGTATAACCCGTAGTAAGCTAAAGGAAGAGTATGTTTAAGCCAAACAAGGATGGTAAATATGTGCTTAAATCCATAAAGTTTGAGAGTGTGTTTCTCCCTTCGCCAACTACCGTTACAGGGTTACTTAAGCTACCCAATAACTTTGTAAAAGTAGTCCCAATCATTGAAAAACAAAGCGGCATACTTTTAAACATTGGCAGAAGCTCACGTTCAAATTTGGCTACTGAAGGCGTAGCAAAACCCAGCATTAACAAGCTCACTTCTTGGGTTAAAAAATTACCAATACCATATCAAAAACTTCAATCATTCTCGTTGCTTTTAAAAACAATCAAAGCCGGAAAAGTAGGCTCAAACGCTTGCATTTGGTGGCCTTTGGTGAATGGTTTTAAACAATCAACCTATGATACAGAACTGAATACCTTGCTTGATTTTCTGCAATTACGGGCAGATGCCGATTACTGTATGATGAAAGAAATAAAGCAACAGATTAAACAAGGGAAAATGAACAAGGACGATAGCAATGCCATTTGGCAAGCTCAGCAAACTACATGGCAACACCAAAGCTTAGTTTCAGTTGAAACACTCAATATTTATAGCGAATTCGCAGCCACCCCAGACAACCCCAAGTATCTACAAAATGAAAATGCGACATTACTCATAGGAGCTGTTTATCACCTGATATTTGACTTTTATCTTAGCGCAATTGCCCACTTTGAAATAGGAATTGCTCTGTATGAGCACAGACACGATGGAAATATTGAGCTTAATAATTATAAAGGAATTTTTTCAACAACATTAGACATTTACTCGCATGAAAGTTATGCCTATACCTGTTTCAGTGCCATGCTGGAGGCAATAAAACAGCGGTTAGCTGATCATGGCACAGTTTTAGGCTGGCGAGAAATAGCTACCTTTATTTATATAGAAGATTCAGGAGAAAGTGATGAACTGCTCAACGACCGACAATACAATCGGCTCAAAGATTGGCGAAAAGGCATCAACATACCATCCAATGAAAAAATGAGGCTGTTTGTTGAAGCTTTAGTAATATCATTAGGTGATTATAACCCTGAGCCAATCATTGACTATTTTCGAATTGCTAGAGCTGTAGATGATTTTTTAGCATTACAACCAGATAAACAGGTTATTCCAATAATAAAGAGTGTGCTTGCTAACTACCCTACATACTTTGAACACTATCATTCAGCACTTATCAAAAAATAAAAGGCCATTTCATCCCCATGGCCTTTTACCTATTAACTTTGGAGACGCCACCTTTTGGTTGAACGCTGTAATGTCGTTAACTTTAGTGGTGATTTAGCGTCAACAACTTGAACCTTTCATTCATCATCAAGCTGTTCTTGCCAATCGTCTGGACGCTCATCTTCACCTCGACTCTGCCAGTAAGCGTCATTGTTGGGATTAAGCTGATTGCTATGATTATCATCATCATGTTTAGACATAATTACTTACCTCCCTGCTTACCATTGCCAGAATTCTTTGCCGCTGCACTCTGCGCTTTTGCAGCAAAACTACCCTTAGCTACAGTTCCTCCGTTTTGAGTTGCAGTTGAGCTTTGAATACGAGCGGCTGCTTGTGGGGTCATTGGGGTTTTATTACTCATGTTATTTCTCCAATTTAGGGTTACGTTGGCAGGAGCCCCTACCAACAAAAGAGATTGTGCCTGAGCTTTTGGGGCTTGCAGTGGGGGGGAAATCGTCCAAATTTACATATTTTTGAATTTGCCCCGTATTCAATTGATTTTGTTAGCTGTTATTTGTGCTATGCCTCTGTAATATAAGAGCCTGCATGATTGCATCAAAATCAATCGTATAAAAATCAGATACAAAAGATGTCTTTAATCATCTGGTAAAGGGATGGATATGGATCAGGATGAGCTACATAAGGTCGAGTTACCCGCTATTGCCCAATTATCGCTATTAGGTTGGCAGTACATTGCGGGAGCTAAACTCACACCTGAATACCATGAAAGACCCTATCTACGGGATGTCGTGCTGATGGGACGGCTCGAAGCCGCCATTAAAAGAATTAACCCTTGGATCAACGATGAAAACCTGCGCAAGGTTTGCCGTGATATCACCCATCCAAACTTTGTCGGCTTGATGGAATACAATCAGGCCATCTATCAAACCTTAGTGAATTATCTTTCAGTAGAGCAAGACGTTGGTAAAGGGCGTAAAGGCCAAACCGTTAAGTTGATTGATTTTGATAACCTTGCAGCCAATGAGTTTATCTGTACTTCACAGTTTAAAGTCGAAGGCGTAAGCCAAAATATCATCCCTGATATTGTTTGCTTTATTAATGGCTTACCGCTGGCAGTGATCGAATGTAAATCCCCCTACATCTCAGCACCAATAAGCGAAGGGATTAACCAACTACGCCGATATGCCAACCTACGTAATAGCGTCGATGATGAAGGCGCACAGCGGCTTTTTTGGTATAACCAGCTGATGGTATCGACCTGTCGCGATCAGGCCAAAGTAGGCACAATTAGCTCTAATGCATCTCACTATGCTGATTGGAAAGATGCCTATCCATTTACCGATACCACATTAAGCGAACAGAATTTATCTCAGGCCTTTAGCCGTAATAGCCTCGACGATATGCAAGTTAGCGATAACCCAGCACTGTACACCACCACCAGCTCAAACTACGATGCAATCACTGCGGTAACAGCACAACAACGTTTGATTGCAGGTATATTCAGCCCTGCTAGCTTCCTCGATATACTGCAAAACTTCATTATATTTGAGCCAGTTGAAGGCAAGCTGATTAAGAAGGTGGCACGTTACCAGCAATATAGAGCCGTAAATAAAGTCATTGAGCGCCTTAAAACAGGTCAAGACCGCAAAGAGAAGTCGGGCGTGGTATGGCATACCCAAGGCAGCGGCAAATCGCTGACCATGGTCATGCTTGCTGTTAAAATGCGCCGAGATCCTGTGCTTAAGCAATACAAACTTGTGTTTATTACTGATCGTACTCAGTTAGATGAACAACTATCTAGCACCTTCCGCGCCGCCCAAGGCGAAACAATTTATAACGCGGGTTCAGTTGCGGAGCTAAAAGCACTGCTGAAAAAAGACAGCTCGGATCTTGTGACTGCAATGGTGCAAAAATTCTTAGACCTAGAGAAAGAGCTGAGTGCTAACAATGAAAACGAAGGTTTTGTTAACTTAAACCCGAGTGACAAAATTATCGTTCTTGCCGATGAAGCCCATAGAACTCAGTTTGGCGGCCTTGCCATGACCATTAACGCTGCCCTACCTAACGCTCCTAAAATTGGGTTTACAGGCACACCACTACTAAAAACCCAAAAAATGGATAAAGCTTTTGGGGGCTATATTGATGAATACAAGATCAATCAAGCGGTGGATGATGGCGCAACAGTTCGCATTTTGTATGAAGGCCGCCAAGTAAAGACCGAAGTCGCTGGAGAGTCATTAGACAAACTGTTTGAGGCTTACTTTGGTAGCTATAGCAAAGAAGAACAGCGGGAGATTAAACAAAAATACGGTGTTGAGCGCGCAGTTCGCGAAGCACCTGCCCGCATTCGCTGGGTTTGCATGGACTTACTTGAACACTACCGAAAGCACATACAACCAGACGGTTTTAAAGCCATGATAGTGGTGGGTAGTCGCCATGCGGCCACCATATTTAAAAAGACCTTAGATGAGTTAGGTGCGCCACCTAGTGAAGTGATTATCTCGGGTGATCACAACGATGAAGCTTATATTGCTGTTCATACCGACAAGACAAAGCAAAAGAAGATTATCCAAGACTTTACTAAACCATTATCGGAAAACCCTGTCGCATTCTTAATCGTGAAAGACATGCTACTGACAGGGTTTGACGCACCGATAGCACAGGTGATGTACATCGATCGTAAACTACAAGACCATACGCTGATGCAGGCCATTGCTAGAGTGAACCGTACCTATGCAAAGAAAGAATGCGGCTTTATTGTCGATTACTTTGGGCTGTCGAACCACCTTATCGAAGCGATGGAAATGTTCAGCAATGATGATGTAGAAGGCACGTATCAAAGCCTTAAAGATGAAATTCCCAAGCTAAAAGCTACACACACCCTCGCCATTTCATTTTTTAGACATATCAAGAATAAAGACGTTGATAGTTATGTACTGGCACTCAAAGAGGAAACTGTTCGAGCACAGTTTGATATGGCATTTAAGCGATTTGCAAAGCAAATGAACATCATTCTGCCCGATGTTGCCGCCGCACCATTTTTAGCCGATATGAAACTGTTGGGCAAAGTCCATAATTCCGCGCGAAACCAGTACCGTGATGCTGGTTTAGATATGACTGATATCGGCGCTAAAGTCCGTAAGCTGGTGGATGAACATATTTTAAGTACAGGCGTTGATCCCAAAATACCGCCTATTGACCTACTTGCCGCAAATTTTAAAGAAAGTATTCGACCAGAAAAATCGACTGAATCTAAAGCTTCTGAAATTGAAAGCGCGATTAAGCACCATATTACCGTCAAGCTTGAGGAAGACCCAGAGTATTACAAATCACTCAGCCTAAGACTCAGAGACATTATCGAGAAGACTGCTGGACAATGGGAACAGCAATTAGAGCTTTTATTGGCTATGGTCGACACAATTGAGATAGACCGTCGTAGAGCCGCAAAAGATGCAGGACTTTCCGAAACTGAGTTTGCCTTCTACAACATACTTACTGCTGAAGTAACCCAAACAAGCGACTTTGAAGTCATAGACGAGCACCAGTTAATTGAGATAAAGACGATTACTCAAAACCTTGTCGCAATGTTTGATGAAGCTACGCAGATAGTCGACTTTTTTAACAAGGGGGATGAGATAAAACGGTTGAAAAAAGAGATAAAACGCGCCGTTATTGATGCATCATTTAGTAACTTAGAGTTGATATCTAACCTGCAAGATAGATTTATGGAATTAGCAAAACACAAGTTTAATAAGCAGTGACCATGAGTATGAAACAAGCTGAATTCATTCAAGCTAAAGGTTATCAAGCCCGCGTTACCCGAACAGCGAGGGCCAAAACAGCCTCCATAAAAGTTGAAGAAGGCATGGTTAGTGTAGTCGTACCCAAGGCATTACCCATAGAACGAATCGAGCGAATATTACAAGAAAAACACCAATGGATTATCGATAAGATAGCCCAGCACAAGGTACTAATTACCTCATCAGAAAAGCAGTTTGTTTCTGGTGAGGCAATGCCATACCTTGGCCGCAATTACCGCTTAAAGGTACATGCAGGCAGTTTTGAGCCAGTAAAGCTGGTGCAAGGACGATTAGTCGTTATTGTCCCCGAAGGTTCAGTCCGTTCAAACTTAGTAAGGGAAGCACTTATAGGCTGGTATAAACGCAGTGCATTACTCAAACTCAGGGAAAAGGTTCGGCGTTATGCAAAAGTTATGGGAGTTACCCCTAAATCCGTCAATATCAAAACCTTCAAAAGCCGTTGGGGTAGCTGCAATCCTAAAGGTGATTTAGATTTTAACTGGATTATTGTTATGGCTCCTAACCGCATTGTCGACTACGTGGTTGTCCATGAATTGTGCCATCTAAAGCAACTAGACCACTCCCCACTATTTTGGAAAGAAGTAGAGCGGATAATGCCTGATTACGCGGAATGTAAAGAATGGCTTAAGAATAACGCCCCAAAATTAACATTCTAACACCACTCAAAAAGACCACCGCAAAGTGGTCTTCGTTCAATCTTAACTAAAACACCAACCCTTCAGGCAACTCATCATCTTCATCTATTATGGGCTCTACGTATCCCTGAGCTTCAACATCATAACCAAGCTCACGTAATCGATTGATAATTGCCCATGGTGAAGCTTTACCGTTACCAATCATGCTTATACCGTAAACATCACAGCCACCAATCATAACTCGCTTCAACATAGCGTCTATCTTAGGATCTTGCGCTCGATATGGCGCAATCTTAAATGCCTCTTCGGTATCTACAGTTATAATGATGTGCTCTGTTAAACCTAGCGCGTCAATGATCATGTGTTCACCTCTAACATTGATAACTTACTGCTGGCAGATAAAAGCTTGCGCTATGAATACTTTAGTTTTTGCCTTTGCTCTTGAAAGCTAGCCCCCCAGTAGTAGCGTTGATTACCACACATATAGCAGGAGCAAATACATGGAGTCCCCAAACAAATCCCAAGAAATTGGGTTGATTGTTTTGGCCTACCTCCCCAATAAATAGCCCTATATTTTTTGAGACGCACATTATGATGGCGACGAATTGCACGCTTCGAAATTTTCACTTTCATACTCCCGAACTGGACTAACTATTCGGGTGGCCACTCCTTCGAATGACCACCACATTCGGTATCGGGATTTCGTTAACAAAAACATAAAACCTCTCAATAATAAGTTGGGGCGTAACAGATTAATATTTATGCTTTCCGTTTCAAAATGGACACATTATCAGGCTTATCCACCAGCAATTTTAAACGTTCAACCCACATATCTAAGGCTATCTTTTTCTCGGGGATATATTGGCTGCGATTATAAATAGCCATAACCCCACCCAATTTATGCCCTAATAGCTGCTCAACAACGTAAGGGGCAACGCCTAAGTCATTCATGTAGGTTGAGATAACTCGACGTAAATCATGCAAAGTCCACTTTTCAGAATGTCCTAGTTTCTTCCATAAAGAGCCACCATAAGCGCTGACAGTCGCATCTTCTTTAAACTTTCCAAGAATGAGATCACTAGATTTACCATTGCCTTTCAGTTTCACCATGAACTCTTTCAAGTCATCAGGAATTGGCCTAACGATCTTGACCATTTTGTTTTTATTCTCCCGCGAGTGAACAGTCCATAATCCTTCCTCGAAATCCCATTGTGACCAAGTAGACTCCCTAACTTCATGGGTTCTAGCACCAAAAATAACCAATAGTTTAAATAAGTTGCCGTAATACTCTGGTAATACATCGGAATTAAGGAGTTTGATGAAATCAGCTAGTTCACGCTGACTGAGAACTCTATCCCTTTTATTTTGCTTTCTCCCCACATCTTGAATTGTTAAGGAGTCCAACGCAGTAGTGTGCACAAATTGCCTATTTTTACAAAAAATCAAAGCCTGTTTGATGTTCTGCAGAACATAGCCCGAGGCAACCGGTGCCGGACGTTGCTTACTCGGAATACCTTTACTTATACGATCAAAGCATTCAATCCAATGTCTTGTTTCCAAATCTGTTATAGGCAAATGCCCTATATACGGATAGATATGCTTAACAAATTGTGCCCGATGCTTTTCATGGTTTTTCCTACGAGTAACAGCTTGTTCCGTATACCAATACTCAAGCGCATCTTTAACAGTGATGGGATTAAATGATTTTTCTCGTCCAATAGAGCGTTGGATTTTAGGATCTTTTCCATTCGCTAACCATTCACGACATTGATGTGCCATCTCCCTAGCTTTAACTAAAGATAATTCTGGATAGTCTCCTAAATCCATCCTGTAATTTTTGCCATCAATTTTGTACCTATATTGCCAACGAACTTTACCTAAGGGGCTCACTCTCGCCCCTAGCCCTCTACCATCTGAAAGCTCAAATGCTTTGGGGTGATTTTTATTTAAAACCGCTCGAATATTTTTGTCGTAAAGCTTCATCAATGACTCTTAATTATTAGCTTAAATTTCAGGGTAAATATCAACCTACAAATCTCTTTCGAAAAAAGCTCCTTAAATAGGCTCTATCCGACCCAGAATATGCACACCAACACGCACCCACATATGTACCCCCATATGTACCCCTAGTTAACCATAAGAATGAGTCAACACCAATACAAACCCGCACAAAAACCCACCAAACAATCACAATTACATGCACTTATAGTTTCAAACCTAACAAACCAAAAACAATAGAAAACGACTATTTAGTTAATACGGCATGAACTAATCCGCAAGGATTAAGCTGTTGTATTGAAAAGGCGAGTCAGCAATGACTCGCCTTTTTGCTTTATTAGCGACCATTCCCCGCCACAGCAAAGTAATTGAATTGTGCTGACCTTAAGGCAACTTTGCTACTCCCTTAGAGATATTTCACAGCATGAAATGTGATATGCCCGACTAATTTAGTCAGGATTTATTGCGCCAATATAAAGCTGCAAATATTATGCATGTAAAATTATTCTCGCTTTGGAGTGTTGCTATGTTATCTGCCCATCTCTCATCCGAAAACCCAGTTGAAGCACAGTCAGCCTCAATCACCCCATGGCTTGAACGCAAAGTGGGGGAATTGGTCGCAGAAGATTTTCGCCGCGCCCACGTGTTTAGCCAATTTGGTATCGATTTCTGCTGCGGGGGTGGTCGAGCACTCGCCAATGCCTGCGAGCGAGCAGAGGCCAATCCTGAGCAAGTCGTCGCCGCACTGGAGGCCGTTTCCCACTCGGGAGCCAAAGAAGATGAACTCAATCAATTGCCACTCGACCAGTTGATCGATTATATCGAGCGCACCCACCATCAATATGTTCGCGCTAAGGCGCCGTTATTGCTCGAATATTCAGAGAAAATGGTACGCGCCCATGGTGAGCATTATGCCGAGATTATTCCTTTCGCTGGCTGGGTGCGCGCCTTAATTGAAGACTTAATGCCGCATTTGATGAAGGAAGAAAAGATCCTTTTCCCCGCGATCCGCGCCATGAGCCAAGGTGAACAAGTGCAAGGTTGTTTTGGGCATATAGGCAACCCCATCAATGCGATGCAATACGAGCACGAAGAAGCTGGGCAAATTTTGCAAAAGCTACACGAGTTAACCAATGACTTTACGCCGCCGGAATACGCCTGCACCACATGGCGCGTTTGTTACGCGACTCTGGTCGAATTTGAGGCAGACTTGCACCGACACATCCATTTAGAGAACAACATTCTCTTCCCTAAGGCGCTACAACTCGCCTAGTACAGACTGCTGATTCACAACAAAGGCCAGCACAACTGCTGGCCTTTGTTATTTTGGCGTGTTACAAAAAGTGGTGTGCTACGCAAGGAGCCGCCGCCATGACATACCCAACATTCGCACTCGATGATATTGGTTCACTTCATGAGTCCGCCCAAGTGGAGTTCAAACTCGCGCGGGGCCGCGATGGTCAAGGTCAGCTCCCAGAAGATATTTGGGCGACCTATAGCTCCTTCGCTAACACCTTAGGTGGCGAGATTATCCTCGGGGTGCGTGAAGAACATGGTCATTTCACCATTGAAGGCATTCCGAATCCCCTGCCCGTGTTGCAGGAATTTTGGGAAATCCTCGATGATCCAAGCCGCACCAGCCATAATATCCTGGCGATTTCTGATGTGCAGCTAATTGAAATTATGAATAAAAAGCTGATAAGGATTCGCGTGCCACTCGCACCAGAGCACCTTAAGCCCGTGTTTATCGGCACAGATCCTTATACTGGGACTTATTTTCGCGTTGGAGATGCCGACATGCACGCCAGCCGAAGACAGGTCACACAAATGCTGCGCCGCGCCCATCATTGCACTAAGCAACTCAAGGCGCGTTAAGCCATTAAAAGCCAGCGAGTAAATATCCACCCATAGCGGCAATCGCTACGCCCGATACCCGCATTAAGCGGCGCTGGCCCGTCAGGCGCTGCATGCCTAATCCTAACATGACCCCACCAAGATGAATGACCGCAGTGCCAAACAAGAAACCGAAGGCATAGAGTATGGGACTGGCGAGTTCGGGCATTTCCATCCCATGGGCATGGCCGTGGAAAATCGCAAACACGCCCACAAAGGCCATGGCAAACAACAGCGGAAGTTGGCGGTCAAAAGCTATCGCTAGCCCAAGCAATAAGACAGATAGCGCAATGCCAATTTCGACAAAGGGCACCGGAATCGCATACAGGCCTAAAATGCCACCGACCAACATAAAACACACAAAGGCTAAGGGCACAGTCCAAATGGCTCGGCCGCCCAATTGAGTACTGAGCATACCCACACTCAACATGGCAAGGAGATGATCAAAGCCCAAAACGGGATGGTTAAAGCCCGCCATAAAACCACCACCGGAGTGGATTTCGTGCGCCGACGCAGGGGCAATAAACGATAGACTCAAGAGGAGCAACAGACTTAAACGCACCATAGCAGTTCCTTGACAGTGATGGCGTAACAACCGAGTGAAAGATATCGAACACTCTACGGCAAAGCCGTGAAGCAATCTTTGATCCTTATCACCTTAAGCTATCGCTTAATTCAGTGGATAACTTAGCTCAACTTTCCTAAACCAAATTAAGGCAGCAAGATCTCCAGCAGAGCATCGAGGGTCGCAATTTCCATATGGGGTAATAGGGCTGCTATCGGCAGCGACGCCACGCGACCAAAACTCGGATTCAGCCAGACCGACTGGCAGCCCGCTAAGCGCGCACCGCGAACATCAGCATTCATACTATCACCCACGTGCAGCAGTTCGTCTAAGCCTATATCCAGCCTTTCACAGGCCTGTGAAAACATATCTTTAGCAGGCTTCATCCGCACACCACTACCAGGATGCAGCACAAATTCGAACACGTCACTCAAGCCAATGCGTTGTGCGTCCACATTACCATTGGTGATACCAATCAACCGAAAATGGGCCGATAAGCGCGTGAGCAGCGCCAAGACTTCGTCGGAAACCTGAAAATGGCTGCGATGAAAATAGAAACAATCCAAACCTTCCTGCGCGCCCCGTTTTGCCTCAGGTTCACTATAACCGAGCAGTAAAAGGCCTTTGTGCAGGGTCGCAATTCGCGCCGCAGAGGTGTCATGGGCAAGGGCCGGATTTTGCTGTATCAGTTGCAACTTGAGCAGTCGCCATTGCTGCGGTTGCCAAGCCTGAGTCAGCGGAAAAGCCTGATGCAAAAACTGCGTTAGCTCGGCTTCGGCATTCAGAATATGAGGCTCGTTATCGTATAGGGTATCGTCGAGATCGAAGCTGATCGCACGGATATTCTGGGGTCTAAGATAACAACGCATTATTTATCCTGTTGTTTTTTCGCTCTAGGATGGGCGTTATCATACACCTTAGCTAAGTGTTGGAAATCTAAACTGGTATAAATTTGCGTGGTCGACAGGTTTTCGTGGCCCAATAATTCCTGCACCGCCCGTAAATCTGCACTGGATTCCAGCATGTGCGTCGCAAAGGAATGGCGTAGCTTATGGGGATGCACCCGCATAGAAAGCGCCTGCTCCTGACCCCACTTGCTCATCCGCGCCTGAATGCTGCGATGGGATAAACGCTTGCCCTTCTCTGTGACAAACAATGCGTTATCTTCACAGGAAATTTGTTTACGACACTTAAGCCAAGCACCGATGGCCTCTATGGCGTAACGCCCAACGGGAACGATGCGCTCTTTGTTGCCTTTGCCTAACACGCGCACTTCATACTGGTCGTACTGCACACTGGATAAATCCAGTGCCGCCAGTTCCGCCAAACGCAACCCGCTGGAGTAGAACAGCTCCATAATGGCTTTATCACGCAGGGTTAGCGGATCATTACCCTCAATCGCGAGCAGATGCGAGATAGAATCGACGTCGATATTCTTAGGTAACGGTTTGGCCTGTTTGGGTGCGCTCAGGCCCTTGGCGGGATTGAGTTCAATCACGCCTGTGCGCAATAAAAACTCTCCCCACTGTTTGATGGCCGACAACCACAATGATAGCGAGCGCGGGCTCAAGCCCTTGCGGTGCAGCTTAGCCAGCACCTGTTGCCAATGCTCACGACCCACATTGAGCAAATCAACGCCCTCGGGCAGTAACTCACTCCCCCGCTGCAACTCGTACATATAATTGCGAACCGTATGCGCCGATAACTGGCGCTCTGACTGCATATAGGTTTCAAACTGCTGCAAATAGGACTGACACTGCGGGGTCATCTCCAGCTCCTCATCATTATGGAATTGAGGCAAGGCGAACCATGTACCTTAAAGCTTGGCCAGCATATGTGCGAGTAATCGGCGCAATTGTTCGAGCAACATATTGTCCATATCCGGATGAAAATGCGCCGCATCTTGGCTAGCAACGGCAAAAATCATCGGGATCTGATCGGCTAACTTCACTAACGCGACTGAGCCCACTTCGCTACCAAACAGGCGTTTCGCTTCCTGCTGAGTTAAGCGGCCAAAGTAGTAATCCTTACGCAGACGCTGTGCCCAAATCGCTTGCATCTCCACATCGGCATCTAACACGCTGATCAGGCGCACATGGGTAAAATTAAACTGCGTCTTTAAACTATCGGCCAGCACTTCTTTAAGGGCTTCTAAATTAACGCAATTGAGTAACTTAAAAGACAGCTCGGTATTAAAGAGGAATATCTTTTCATTGCGCGCTGCCATCGCCAGCAGACTGGTGATTTCTTCTTCGAGTTGCCCAACCCGTTGGCGCAGTAACTCTTGACGACGCTCGACCAAGGAAATCGCGCCGCGCTCCGAATGGGGTAAACGCATCGCAAGTAACAGCTCGGGATAACGATTAAAAAAGTCTGGGTTATCGAGTAGGTACTCGCGAATAATCAACTCATCGAAGGGAAGATCGGTCTGCGGCATCAAAGGCTCGGTCATAACTGAATTTGTCCATCGTAAACGTGCTGCGCTGGCCCCGTCATCCACAGGGGTTTGCCTTCACCTTCCCAATTGATGGTTAAGGTGCCCCCCGGCAAGTCGACACGTACCTGTTGGTCGAGTTTGCCTTGGATTTGCCCTACCACCACTGCGGCACAAGCACCAGTGCCACAGGCTAAGGTCTCGGCCGCACCACGCTCGTAAACTCTAAGCTTGATATGGCCCGAGTTCACCACCTGCATAAAGCCGACGTTTACCCCGCGCGGAAAACGCTCATGCTTAGTGAGCAGTGCACCAACCTCGGCGACATTCGCGTTAGCAACATCTTCCACATCGAGCACGCAGTGGGGGTTGCCCATGGACGCCGCACCACATAAAAAGGTTTGTTGCGACGTTTGCAGCAGATAGGTTTTTTCGGCCTTCTTGGCTTTGAAAGGAATTTGGCTAGGATCGAGCACAGGCACGCCCATATTCACAGTGACAGTGCCGTCACGTTCGAGGCGAAGAGTCATCTTACCCGCAGAGGTGCTTACACGAATTTTATTCTTATTTGTCAGACCCTTATTACGAACAAAGCGCGCAAAACAACGGGCGCCATTGCCGCAGTTTTCGACCTCACCACCGTCGGCATTAAAGATACGATAGTGAAAATCCAAATCGGGATCATAGGGCGGCTCAACCAGCAAAAGTTGATCGAAACCGACACCAAAGTTACGGTCGGCTAAACGGCGGATCTGCTCAGGCGAAAAGAACACGTTCTGCGTGACACCATCGACCACCATAAAATCGTTGCCCAGTCCGTGCATCTTAGTGAATTGGATCAAGATACTTATCCTTTAAGCCTAGGCGCCGCCATTAACTAGCCAAGCGCCTGAATCAATATAATTTTCTAGTTTACGGCAGGAGTTGCTCACCTTGCCAGAGCTGCGCTAATTTTTCTCGCTCACGCACCAGATAAGCCTTGTCACCATCGACCATCACCTCGGCCGCACGGGGACGAGTGTTATAGTTAGAGGCCATGGCAAAACCGTAGGCACCGCTCGAGCGCACAACCAATAAATCCCCTGCCGCAATCGCGAGAGCTCTGTCTTTACCTAAAAAGTCACCGGTTTCGCACACTGGCCCTACGATATCAAATACTTGCGCTTGTTCATCCCTTGGATTTACCGGAATGATATTTTGCCAAGCGCTATAGAGTGCGGGGCGAATTAAGTCGTTCATCGCGCCGTCGACAATCGCAAAACGTTTATCGCTGTTTTCTTTAAGGTACAGCACCTGAGTGACGAAAATGCCCGCGTTAGCGGCAATGGCGCGACCCGGCTCGAAAATTAACTTGAGCTTGCGATCGCCTAAACGTGCGAGCAGGGCTGCGGCGTAAACATCAGGATGCGGCGGAGTTTCATCGTCATAGGTCACCCCTAAACCACCACCCACATCGAAGTGTTCAATCACAATGCCTTGCTCGGCCAGACGGTCGATAAGGGCCAACATTCTGTCCATCGCATCGAGGAAAGGTTGGATCTCTGTCAGTTGTGAACCGATATGGCAATCGACCCCTTTTACCTGCAAATGTGGTAGCGCATGGGCACGGGCGAATACGACTTCAGCCTCATCCATGGCGATACCAAATTTGTTCTCTTTAAGACCCGTCGAAATATAAGGATGCGTACCGGCATCGACATCGGGATTCACCCGCAGTGACACGGGAGCAACTTTACCTAAGCGGCCTGCAACCTGATTTAACTGTTCAAGCTCGGCGCTCGATTCGACATTAAAGCAATAAATACCGAGGTTAAGTGCCTGTTCCATTTCGGCAACGGTTTTACCCACGCCCGAAAATACCACTTTGGCCGGGTCGCCACCGGCTTCAATCACCCGCGCTAACTCACCGCCCGAGACAATATCAAAACCACTGCCTAAACGAGCCAAGACGTTTAGCACGGCTAAGTTAGAGTTGGCTTTCACCGCGTAACATACTAAATGTGGATAGTCGGCCACCGCATTGTTAAACGCATGCCAGTGACGTTCGAGCGTCGCACGGGAATAGATATACAGTGGCGTGCCATACTGCTGGGCTAAATCATTGACCCGACAGCCTTCGGCGTACAGGGTATTGTCTTGGTAGAGAAAGTGATCCAATGTCCGATTCCTTACTGCGCTTTGTTGTAATTATGCTGATTATTATTGTGTTTTTTCAGTTTCAGCTTGAGGCTCCGCCGGGTCGGCAGGGGTCGCTTCACTCTTCGGCGCCTTAATTTCTGTAGGCTGACTCACCTCTGCGGGAGAGGATTTATACAGGGGGCCTTTTTGACCGCATGCTGTAATGAATAGGCTACCAAGCAATAACAATAAAAACAGTCTCATTTTTCTCAACATCTGTGCATCTGGTGACTAATAGCCTTATAATCGCACCCATCTTGACGAAAGCAAAGGAGAGAAATGCATGGCCATGACAGATACAGAATTTCACCAGCTCGCCGATGACATGTTCCAAGCGATAGAGACCGCTATCGAAACCGCAATTGATGAACAAGACGCCGATGTCGATATTGATGCCAGCGGTAACGTGTTACAGCTGGAATTTGTCGATGGTTCGAAAATTGTTATCAACAAACAAGAGCCTTTGCATGAGATTTGGGTTGCGACCCGTTTCGGTGGCTATCACTTTGGTTTTGTTGATGGTAAATGGATTGATGGCCGTAATGGTGGCGAGTTTATGCCCTTTGTACAGGACTCAATCCTTCGCCAGAGCGGTATCGCACTGAGCTTCTAATAAGCGCGTGCAGCTTTAACAAGCGGGAGCGATTCCCGCTTAAAACTCCACGTTAGCGTTATTGATATCGACCCCAAAGGGCATGACAGTCAACTCGCCCGCAACCCGCACTAGATGGAAAAACTGCGGAATGTTAAACCTCGCCTTCGAAGCATAATACTCATCAAATACATAGTGATGACTCACTTTGTTGACCAACTCCATCATATTCGAGCCAGGCTGCACATAATGGCTGAGCTGATTATCTTCATCGAGAATAAACACATCCAGACTTTCGGGCCGCTGGCGCAGGAAATATTGAATCGCTCCTTTAGCCGCAAAGTTCTGAATAATTTTCGGCATACTCGAAAAGGGATCGTCGCCCAACTCGGGCCGAGGCAATTGCACCAGATGACTGCGTGACAGCTGCTGATAGAAGGATTTTGCATCGCTCAAGTCCTGATACGCCATCCCTAATGGGTTAAAGAAAATCCCATAACGGGTATGACTGATTTGCAGCGGCTGCACTAAAGTGCTCGATTGTTGCACCTGCTGACATAGGCGCACGGTTTGTTTCAGCAGGTTTTTCACCGCTAACTTAAGCTGAGGCCTGAGTTTTTGTGAGCAGCTAATCACATCCATATCCACCGGATGGGTCGCTCTCCTTAATCCCGGCGTGACAAACGATAGCGCCTGCAATACTGCGGTTTCGCCCTCAAAACGGTGGCATTGCCACTCTCCCCAACTATTGAGACAGATGGCATCGAGGGCGCCGAGCATATTTTCCTTCTTACGGCCCAATGAAAACACGTTGGCATTCATCACATCGACCATCATCTCTTGCCCATGCCAGTGGACGGTAGGGTCGCAGTCGAGATTAAGAACAAAAATCAGCTTTCTAAAATGCCAAGGCTGGCATAGGTCAAGTTTCGATACCCGCCAGTCGTGGTCGATAAAGTTCAAGAGCCGCCGCGCCGCCTCGGTTAGGCGCCGAGACTTAACCTTACTCTGGCCAAACTCATACCATTTGGTTTCTGGCGTCGACACGCCGTTCAAGCAGGCCCAGATCATCAATGCCGAGGGAGTTTTCCCCTTACATATCGCCGATTCGCCCAACAGATTTTGCGGCTTTGGCCCCTGGCGATAAAGGTAATATTGGTTTTCCTTAGTGCTAGACACCATGGTCACTTCAGATTCGGCGACCGAGCGACTCCAAAGCAGATTTAACTTAGCGATTTGATCTTCATCTTGGCTGAAGTAAGTGTGCAACTTGCGGGTGAGCATCCCCAGCTCTTCAATCCTGAGTCCCTCATTTAACTCATGGGTCGAGGCGAAGCGCAGCAGCGTTTGGTAACTCGCCAGCAGCAACTCGTTAAGCTGTTCATTGAACCAGTTCAATTGTCCGCTGTGCCAATGCTCACAGTCATCTAAGGTCGAAATTAAGCTGTCGGGCCACTGCCATTCTTGCACTAGCTTTTGCATTTTGGCGTAGCGCCAGTCTTTGCCTTGGTCCGCGACGCTCAAATACACACCACATTTGAGATAAAAACAGCGGCGCACAATCTCGAGTCGACGATTATCATTCTGCTTTAACAGATAGGCTTCGATGACCTCATAAATCGCGTAATAAGCATCATTAGAGGTGGAAAAATCCCCCGCTAAGGTCTTTTGCCACAACCTGTCGCACAACAGTTGCGAATGGGGATATTCACTCGCATAGGCTTCCAGTAGCAGTACTTTTATCAACGCCTTATGGGGTTTATTAAGGCCTTTATAGAGCTGCCACAGCGACGCCCCAAAGTACTCACTCGCCGGCAGCTCGTGCACATTACCTAGGTACAACAGCTCAGGATTAAGCTTGGCATCGGGCCACCATGCGATGGTTTTACCCGCTAACCGAATTTGGCTGCGATAAAACTCCTCAAGCAATAACCAATGTTGCGTACTACCGCTGTGCTCATGGGCCATCGACGATTGGCAACCGGAACGCTGCGATTTATCGCCAGAAAATTGCAGCGGGTGAACTAAGTAAAAGTTCACCTCAAATTGATATTCGGCAAACCAAGCGGTTAAACGCTCGGCTTTTAATTTGATTAAGGCTAAGTCCTCATCACACAGCTGTGCATGGTGCACTAGCCATACATCCACATCACTCTTGGCATTCTGGCCAAAACTGGCCGTGCTACCCATAGCGTAAACGCCTTCAAAGGCTGGATTTTCAACCTCATTAGCAATAAAGGGGAGCTTAAATACATCGCAGGCCTGCGCCTCAAGTGAATCATGACGATAACCTTGGATCCCACACGGTGTGTCGGCATCGACAAAGCCAGGATACTGGACGCTATTTTGCTGAATAAGGAAGGGGATCAAACGGAACAAATGCTTTTGAAGCGGCGACAACAAGGCTAAAGCTCGTGCGATACGAACTTGATTAAGTCTTTCTGCAATATCAGGAAATTGACCTTGCTGATCCATCCAAGAACACGACACTTAAGCACGAGTAAGAAGTGTGCTCATGTTAACACTTTTGCAAAGTTGAGCAACCAAATGAGAAGTTCGTCACACTTTAAGCCAATTTAGAACGCCGCCGACTTCAAAGAATCGATACGCCTTCCTTACATTCACGAATAGCCAATGTTAGCATTGGCGCAACTAAGATCTCGGATGGAAACTAGGCATGTCTGAAAACCGCATACGTATCGCTACCCGCAAGAGTCCGCTGGCCATGTGGCAAGCTGAATTTGTTAAAGCAGAATTAGAACGCGTTCACCCAGGTATTGTGGTGGAGCTATTGCCAATGAGCACTAAGGGCGATGTTATCTTAGACACGCCATTAGCGAAAGTTGGTGGTAAAGGCTTGTTTGTGAAAGAACTCGAAGTCGCTATGCTCGAAGACCAAGCCGATATCGCCGTACACTCGATGAAAGACGTGCCAGTAGATTTCCCCGAAGGCTTAGGGTTGGAAGTGATTTGTGAACGCGAAGATCCACGCGATGCCTTTGTGTCTAACCTTTATAAGTCAATCAGTGAGCTGCCACTCGGTGCCACGGTAGGCACCTCAAGCCTACGCCGTCAGTGCCAACTGCGCGCCTCACGCCCAGACCTGATTATCAAAGATCTGCGTGGCAACGTGGGTACTCGCCTCGCGAAACTCGATAACGGCGAATACGATGCGATTATCCTGGCTGCGGCGGGTTTAATTCGCCTGAAATTATCAGAACGTATTGCCAGCTTTATTTCTGCGGAAGAATCCTTACCCGCAAACGGTCAAGGTGCTGTCGGTATTGAATGCCGCACTAACGATGAACGCGTTAAAGCATTATTGGCACCATTAGAACACTTAGAAACGCGCTACCGAGTTATTGCCGAACGCGCCATGAATACTCGCCTCGAAGGTGGTTGCCAAGTTCCTATTGGCGCCTTTGCCGAAATCGATGGTGATGAGATGACACTGCGCGGCCTCGTTGGTAATCCAGATGGTAGCGAAATCATCGAAGGCGTGATCACAGGTCCAAAGACCGAAGCGACGCAACTCGGTGTTGCCCTTGCTGAAGAACTACTGAGCAAAGGCGCTAAAAGCATCCTCGACGCTGTTTACGCCAAAGCCTAAGACGATGAAAGTCTTACTGACGCGCCCCGAGGGGCGCAATCAGTCAATGGTCGATGCCTTGAATGAAAGAGGCATCGAACACTGCGTGACGCCACTGCTCTGCGTTGAGGCCACGCCTCCGCTGCCGCCTGACTCTTCGCATCCCCTAGCCCATGTCGATATGGTTATCTGTATCAGCGCCAATGCAGTCAGCTTTGCTGATGCTGCGTTTAAAGTCGATACAGCCCAAGTTAAAGACTGGCCAAGCGTATCTTATTTCGCCGTAGGTCATGCTACGTGGGAAGCACTGCAAGAGAAGGGAATTGAAGCTCTCGAAGCACCGGATGATTGTCAGCAAACAGAAGGCTTGCTGACATTGCCTGCACTGCAACATATCCAAGGCAAACATATCACTATCATTCGTGGTGTCGGTGGTCGTGAAGCCCTCGCTGAGCAACTGAGTGCCAGAGGCGCGAAGCTGCGCTATTGGGAAGTCTATCAACGCGCTTGCCCACCACTCGATGGCGCCGCGGTTAGCCAACACTGGCGAGACTTAGGGATAGATACTATTGTCGTGACGAGTGGTGAAGTACTGGATAATCTGATTAATCTAGTGCCAAAAGAGTTATTTGCATGGCTGCGCTCATGTCATATCATAGTCCCCAGTAACCGAGTAGAAGCTCAAGCTCATGCCTTTGGTATAACCCAAGTCACCAATGCCAATGCCGCCAACAGCAAAGCCGTGCTAAACGCCCTTAAACTCTAAGTGCTATTTAGCCCGATTTTACTCGAATTTCGGCAGTAGCATGATTTTAAGGACTGTTAAATGGATAACAACAAGCACGACGCCCAAAGCCCAGAGTCACAGGCTATCCCAGTTCTCGCCACATCGGTCAATACCGATGACGCTGCACCACACAACCAAGCTTCTGAGTCACAGGCGAGCAAGCCTGAAGAACAAGAAGTCAAACCTGCCGACACTAAGTCGCAAGCCAGTAAACCCGAATCGACCCAAGCTGCTCGCCAAGTGGTGCAAGTGAATCGTAGCTCATGGGCTATTCGTTTTGGTGTACTACTGGCCTTAGGCTTGACCGTTTGCACCATAGGTGGTGGCTATTTGCTATATCAACAAATGCAGCAACAGCTTCAACTGCAAGAGACGAAAAATCTAGCCCTGCAAGATCAGTTGCAACAGGCTTTACTCGTCCCAAATCAGCGTCTTGCACAACTTGAGCAACAACAACTCTCAGATGCAAAAACCTTCCAAGAGTTATCTAAGCTTGCCACAGATCAAAACCAGTTACAGGACAGACTAGAGAAACTGGCCCAGCGCAGCCCAACCCACTGGATGGCCTCAGAAGCCGAATATCTAGTAAACATGGCTGGACGTAAGCTTTGGCTCGAAAAAGATCCACGTACGGCAACCGATTTATTAAAATCCGCAGATGAAACTATTGCCGCGATGAACAACCCCGCCTTACTGCCAATCCGTAAGGCATTGGCAAAGGATATTGCGGCGACCACCAATATTAAGAGTTTGGATATTGAAGGTGGTGTATTAGCACTCGATGCCTTAATAGACCAACTTGACAAATTGCCGCTAAATCGTGCCGATGCTGAAGCAAGCACGGCTGAAGATACGACCATTTCCGGCGATCTTAACGATTGGCAAAGTAATCTGAGTAAAACCTGGAAGGCGTTGACTCAAGATTTTATTACTATTCGTCATCGCACCGCCGATGCGCCAACCCTACTTGCTCCAGAGCAACAATGGTATTTGATTGAGAATATCCGCCATAAACTGCTGCAATCACAACTGGCACTCTATCGCTATGATAGAGCCGCTTATCATCAATCACTGATGATGGCGCGCCAGTGGATCCAAACCTATTTTGATGTTCAAGCGCATCAAACTAGCGAGGCCATTGCCGAAATCGACAAGTTGGCAACACTCGATCTTGACCCTATTACGCTAAAATCCTTTGCCGCTAAACCGCTGTTATTACAGTTAACCAGCTATGGTGAACTCACCTCTTCAGAGGAACCGCAGCTATGATTAAGGCATTAATATTTCTTGGTATTATACTTTTAGGCCTGTGTATCAGCCCCTGGATTGTTGGCAATACTGGCTATGTGTATATTGCCGCGGGTGATTACCAGCTTGAGACCAGTTTAGTTTTTGGCATCGTCATGTTAATCGTGTTTTATGCGCTATTCCAAGTGCTGGAATGGTTAGTGATCACTGTGATTAATCTGCTGCTTCGTAGCCGTTTTATCCCGCAGCATTGGCGTCGCCGGTCTGCCAAGAAACACACTTTGATGGGCGCACTCGCGATTGCCGAAGAAGATTGGCCTGCGGCAGAACGCGCCATGATTAAAGGGGCCGACAACGGTGAACTGCCAGCATTAAATTTGTTAGCCGCTGCACGTGCTGCTCAACATCAAAATAAAATTGCCGAACGAGATCAATATCTTGCCCGCGCAGAAGCGCAGCCTATGACGGCCAATGCGGTAGCAACCACTCGTACCCGTTATTTACTTAAACAAGGTGAATTAGCCTTAGCCAGAGCCGAGCTCGATAAGTTAGCCCCAACTAGCAAGAGTAAAGCCCCTGTGCTGAAACTCGCCCTCGAGTTATATCGCGCCCAGGAAGATTGGGAAGCGCTTAAGCTATTGCTCCCAATACTGAAGAAACGCCAGATCTTAGAGGATGCAAAGTTAAATACGCTGAATGTTGAAACCCATTGCGCCCTATTAAAAGCGGCGAGTCTAAAAGGGGAAGAAGCCCTAGAACAATGCTGGCAATGGCTTTCACGCGATGAACGTAACCAGTCTGAGTTTTTAGCGATTTATGCCATGGGCTTATGCCGCTTCAATCGTAAAGACCAAGCGCTTAAATTACTCTCGAAAAAGCTACGTAGCTCGCCAGAGTCTGCACTGTTAGAAGTGATCCCACAGATCGTCACCGCCCATGACGAAGAGATCCGCAAGCAATTACTCAAGCATGAAATCACCCATGAGAACAATGCTGATTACCAACGGTGTTTAGCGCTACTCTACCAACAAACCCGGGATATGAAAGAAGCCAAAATCCGCTGGCAGAATGTTTGTCGTCTTGCTCCGAGTAAAGACTCTTGGCTGGCGTTAGCACGTATTCAAGAGCAACTTGGCGAACAAGGTCATGCTAACCAAAGCTATCGTCAGGCAGTAAACCTATAATTTCTATCAACCGCAATCCATTAGGCGGATTGCGGTCCCTCCTCATTCAACCTTGAACATACTTGCCGCACATCATTTATAAAATATTAAACCCGATCTTAAGAATAATTTGTTATTAATATGTTTATTTTGATAGTTAAGAGACACTAAATGCAGTTTCTTTTGCGTTTTAAGATACTACATCTAGTTCTGTCACTTTTAAGTGCCATTTTTTCGTACTCCACCCCTTAAAATCCAGTTATAGCAAGCCATTCCGGCGCGTCAAAAAATTGACTTACACACGCGGCCAAGCTAAAATTTAGCCACTTGTATCACAATTCAGCATATTTGTTGAATTTGTGCATCTTCGGATTAACACACTTTGGCTGTTGGGAGCTAATTATGGGATCGATCATTACAACAAAGAAAGGTTTGCTGAAACTTGTTAAAGGGCAAATCGAAGTCGAGGTTAATGGTTCAAATCAACCCGCTAAGGATGGCGAACAACTCCCAAAGGGTGCAGTTCTCCATATCGGCGAAAACGCGACTTATGAAATCACTTTCGATGATGGCACCAAGCTGTCTAATGAAATAGAAGTCAATCCAGCATCTGCTGCGGTTGTTGCCCCAGTAACAGGTGAAGCCACACCTGATGAAATTCAAGCATTACAAGATCTTATTGCTTCAGGTGAAGACCCAACTAAAAATTTACCTGAAACCGCAGCAGGGAATGCACCAGCCAGTGATGGTAACTCTGGCTATGTTAGCCTTGCTCGTGATGGTTCAGAAGCTCTCGCCACATCAGGTTATAGCACTTCTGGACAAACACTAGCCGCATTTGCACCCGACTCTCCCGAACAGTCAATTGCCACAGACTCCCCATCCTTGCTCGTTAACGACAGCATTACCGTAGATGAAGACTCCGCTGCCACCGGTAACGTCCTTAGCAATGACAGTGATATTGACAGTACCTTGTCTGTTGTCAGCTTCACCGTAAACGGCAATACCGTGACTGCGGGCACCACTGTTGCCTTAGAAGGCGGCAGTTTAATCATCAACGCCGACGGCTCTTACACCTTCACGCCCAACGCCAACTGGAATGGCACAGTACCGGTGATTACTTACACCACCAACACTGGTGCAACCGCCACCTTAACCATTAATGTCACCCCAGTGGATGATCCATCAGTCTTGGTTAACGATACCAATACCGTTGCTGAAGATTCCGTTGCCACCGGTAACGTCCTTAGCAATGACAGTGATATTGACAGCACCTTGTCTGTTGTCAGCTTCACCGTAAACGGCAATACCGTGACTGCGGGCACCACTGTTGCCTTAGAAGGCGGCAGTTTAATCATCAACGCCGACGGCTCTTACACCTTCACGCCCAACGCCAACTGGAATGGACAAGTACCAGTCATCACCTACACCACCAACACTGGATCAACCGCCACCTTAACCATTAATGTCACCCCTGTGGATGACCCATCAGTCTTGGTTAACGATACCAATACCGTTGCTGAAGATTCCGTTGCCACCGGTAACGTCCTTAGCAATGACAGTGATATTGATAATACCTTGTCTGTTGTCAGCTTCACCGTAAACGGCAATACCGTGACTGCGGGCACCACTGTTGCCTTAGAAGGTGGCAGTTTAATCATCAACGCCGACGGCTCTTACACCTTCACGCCAAACGCCAACTGGAATGGCACAGTACCGGTGATTACTTACACCACCAACACTGGTGCAACCGCCACCTTAACCATTAATGTCACCCCAGTGGATGACCCATCAGTTCTTGCCAACGACACAAATACTGTCGATGAAAATACGGTAGCAACTGGTAACGTGCTAGATAACGATAGCGATGTGGACAATGAACTGTCCGTGACCAGCTTTACAGTCAACGGTCAAACGGTTGCAGCAGGCACCACAGTTACTTTAGAAGGCGGTAGCTTAGTCATCAATGCCGACGGCTCCTACACATTTACGCCTAACGAATTCTGGAATGGCCAAGTACCCGTCATTACTTACACCACCAATACTGGCTCAACCGCAACATTAACGATTAATATCACTCCGGTTGCAAATGGCGGTCCTAGTGTCACTATCACTACAGACACTAACAATGACGGCTTCATCAGTAATGAAGAACTTGGTGGAGCAACCGAAGTAAACGTCACTATTGGCTTGGAGGGTACTGGCGCGAATGCGGGAGATACGCTCACAGTTAATGGTGTTGATTACATCCTAACGCAGGAAGACATAGATAATGGATTTGTTAATCTAACGCTTCCAGCTCCTGATGAAGGTGAAACAATCACTGTCGTTGCAACCATAACTGATGCAGCAGGCAATACCTCACCAGAAGGCAGTGATTCCGCAGTTCTGGATACTACAGGTCCAGTGATCACTGTGAGTGCACCCGATGACACGCAAGATACAACGCCCACTATCACTGGTACAACCGATGCTCCTCCAGGTAGTACTATCACTATCGTTGTTACCGACAGTACGGGAGCACAACAAACTCTTACAACTACGGTTAACCCAGATGGAACTTATGCAGTTGATGTGACCAATCCTATCGCTGAAGGTGGCTACACTGCAGATGCTTCAGTCACAGATCCTGCAGGTAACACAGGAAAAGCCAGCGATAACGGCAGCGTCGACACCAAGATTGACCAAGACGGTGACGGTAACACCGTGGCCATCACCGCCATCACCCAAGACACCGGCAGCTCCAGCAGTGACTTTATCACCAACGACAACACTCTGATTTTCAAAGGTACTGTCGATTTAGGTGACAACAGCACCTTAGCCGTCACCATCAATGGTGTGGTTTACACCACCGCCAACGGCTTAGTGATTGATGCGCAAGGTAACTGGAGCGTCGACCTGACCGGTACTGTGCTGCCTGACGGCACTTACCCCGTCAGCGCCACCGTCACCGACGTGGCCGGCAACAGCAAAACTGTTACCCAAGATGTGGTGATTGACACCAAGATTGACCAAGACGGTGACGGTAACACCGTGGCCATCACCGCCATCACCCAAGACACCGGCAGCTCCAGCAGTGACTTTATCACCAACGACAACACTCTGATTTTCAAAGGTACTGTCGATTTAGGTGACAACAGCACCTTAGCCGTCACCATCAATGGTGTGGTTTACACCACCGCCAACGGCTTAGTGATTGATGCGCAAGGTAACTGGAGCGTCGACCTGACCGGTACTGTGCTGCCTGACGGCACCTACCCTGTCAGCGCCACCGTCACCGACGTGGCCGGCAACAGCAAAACCGTTACCCAAGATGTGGTGATTGACACCAAGATTGACCAAGACGGTGACGGTAACACCGTGGCCATCACCGCCATCACCCAAGACACTGGCAGCTCCAGCAGTGACTTTATCACCAACGACAACACTCTGATTTTCAAAGGTACCGTCGATTTAGGTGACAACAGCACCTTAGCCGTCACCATTAATGGTGTGGTTTACACCACCGCCAACGGCTTAGTGATTGATGCGCAAGGTAACTGGAGCGTCGACCTGACCGGTACTGTGCTGCCTGACGGCATTTACCCTGTCAGCGCCACCGTCACCGACGTGGCCGGCAACAGCAAAACCGTTACCCAAGATGTGGTGATTGACACCAAGATTGACCAAGACGGCGACGGTAACACCGTGGCCATCACCGCCATCACCCAAGACACCGGCAGCTCCAGCAGTGACTTTATCACCAACGACAACACCCTGATTTTCAAAGGTACTGTCGATTTAGGTGACAACAGCACCTTAGCCGTCACCATCAATGGTGTGGTTTACACCACCGCCAACGGCTTAGTGATTGATGCGCAAGGTAACTGGAGCGTCGACCTGACCGGTACTGTGCTGCCTGACGGCACCTACCCTGTCAGCGCCACCGTCACCGACGTGGCCGGCAACAGCAAAACCGTTACCCAAGATGTGGTGATTGACACCAAGATTGACCAAGACGGTGACGGTAACACCGTGGCCATCACCGCCATCACCCAAGACACTGGCAGCTCCAGCAGTGACTTTATCACCAACGACAACACTCTGATTTTCAAAGGTACCGTCGATTTAGGTGACAACAGCACCTTAGCCGTCACCATTAATGGTGTGGTTTACACCACCGCCAACGGCTTAGTGATTGATGCGCAAGGTAACTGGAGTGTCGACCTGACCGGTACTGTGCTGCCTGACGGCATTTACCCTGTCAGCGCCACCGTCACCGACGTGGCCGGCAACAGCAAAACCGTTACCCAAGATGTGGTGATTGACACCAAGATTGACCAAGACGGCGACGGTAACACCGTGGCCATCACCGCCATCACCCAAGACACCGGCAGCTCCAGCAGTGACTTTATCACCAACGACAACACCCTGATTTTCAAAGGTACTGTCGATTTAGGTGACAACAGCACCTTAGCCGTCACCATCAATGGTGTGGTTTACACCACCGCCAACGGCTTAGTGATTGATGCGCAAGGTAACTGGAGCGTCGACCTGACCGGTACTGTGCTGCCTGACGGCACTTACCCCGTCAGCGCCACCGTCACCGACGTGGCCGGCAACAGCAAAACTGTTACCCAAGATGTGGTGATTGACACCAAGATTGACCAAGACGGTGACGGTAACACCGTGGCCATCACCGCCATCACCCAAGACACTGGCAGCTCCAGCAGTGACTTTATCACCAACGACAACACTCTGATTTTCAAAGGTACCGTCGATTTAGGTGACAACAGCACCTTAGCCGTCACCATCAATGGTGTGGTTTACACCACCGCCAACGGCTTAGTGATTGATGCGCAAGGTAACTGGAGCGTCGACCTGACCGGTACTGTGCTGCCTGACGGCACTTACCCCGTCAGCGCCACCGTCACCGACGTCGCCGGCAACAGCAAAACTGTTACCCAAGATGTGGTGATTGACACCAAGATTGACCAAGACGGCGACGGTAACACCGTGGCCATCACCGCCATCACCCAAGACACCGGCAGCTCCAGCAGTGACTTTATCACCAACGACAACACTCTGATTTTCAAAGGTACCGTCGATTTAGGTGACAACAGCACCTTAGCCGTCACCATTAATGGTGTGGTTTACACCACCGCCAACGGCTTAGTGATTGATGCGCAAGGTAACTGGAGCGTCGACCTGACCGGTACTGTGCTGCCTGACGGCATTTACCCTGTCAGCGCCACCGTCACCGACGTGGCCGGCAACAGCAAAACCGTTACCCAAGATGTGGTGATTGACACCAAGATTGACCAAGACGGCGACGGTAACACCGTGGCCATCACCGCCATCACCCAAGACACCGGCAGCTCCAGCAGTGACTTTATCACCAACGACAACACTCTGATTTTCAAAGGTACCGTCGATTTAGGTGACAACAGCACCTTAGCCGTCACCATTAATGGTGTGGTTTACACCACCGCCAACGGCTTAGTGATTGATGCGCAAGGTAACTGGAGTGTCGACCTGACCGGTACTGTGCTGCCTGACGGCATTTACCCTGTCAGCGCCACCGTCACCGACGTGGCCGGCAACAGCAAAACCGTTACCCAAGATGTGGTGATTGATACCACTGCGCCCAGCGCCACCATCACGGTGGACAACATCACCAGCGATGACATCCTCAATGCCCAGGAGGCGGCAGGCGATGTCACTGTCACCGGTACCGTGGGTGGCGATGCCGCCATCGGTGATACCGTGACCATGGTGATCAACGGCACGACATACACCACCCAGGTCATTGCCCTGGTGGGTGGCGGTTTGGGCTTTAGCGTCAGCGTGGCGGGCAGCGACCTGGCTGTGGACACCGAGTTCACCGCCACCGTCACCGGCAGTGATGATGCGGGTAACCCCTTTAGCGCCAGCACCACCTCGACCCACACGGTTGACACCAGCGCCAGCGCCACCATCACGGTGGACAACATCACCAGCGATGACATCCTCAATGCCCAGGAGGCGGCAGGCGATGTCACTGTCACCGGTACCGTGGGTGGCGATGCCGCCATCGGTGATACCGTGACCATGGTGATCAACGGCACGACATACACCACCCAGGTCATTGCCCTGGTGGGTGGCGGTTTGGGCTTTAGCGTCAGCGTGGCGGGCAGCGACCTGGCTGTGGACACCGAGTTCACCGCCACCGTCACCGGCAGTGATGATGCGGGTAACCCCTTTAGCGCCAGCACCACCTCGACCCACACGGTTGACACCAGCGCCAGCGCCACCATCACGGTGGACAACATCACCAGCGATGACATCCTCAATGCCCAGGAGGCGGCAGGCGATGTCACTGTCACCGGTACCGTGGGTGGCGATGCCGCCATCGGTGATACCGTGACCATGGTGATCAACGGCACGACATACACCACCCAGGTCATTGCCCTGGTGGGTGGCGGTTTGGGCTTTAGCGTCAGCGTGGCGGGCAGCGACCTGGCTGTGGACACCGAGTTCACCGCCACCGTCACCGGCAGTGATGATGCGGGTAACCCCTTTAGCGCCAGCACCACCTCGACCCACACGGTTGACACCAGCGCCAGCGCCACCATCACGGTGGACAACATCACCAGCGATGACATCCTCAATGCCCAGGAGGCGGCAGGCGATGTCACTGTCACCGGTACCGTGGGTGGCGATGCCGCCATCGGTGATACCGTGACCATGGTGATCAACGGCACGACATACACCACCCAGGTCATTGCCCTGGTGGGTGGCGGTTTGGGCTTTAGCGTCAGCGTGGCGGGCAGCGACCTGGCTGTGGACACCGAGTTCACCGCCACCGTCACCGGCAGTGATGATGCGGGTAACCCCTTTAGCGCCAGCACCACCTCGACCCACACGGTTGACACCAGCGCCAGCGCCACCATCACGGTGGACAACATCACCAGCGATGACATCCTCAATGCCCAGGAGGCGGCAGGCGATGTCACTGTCACCGGTACCGTGGGTGGCGATGCCGCCATCGGTGATACCGTGACCATGGTGATCAACGGCACGACATACACCACCCAGGTCATTGCCCTGGTGGGTGGCGGTTTGGGCTTTAGCGTCAGCGTGGCGGGCAGCGACCTGGCTGTGGACACCGAGTTCACCGCCACCGTCACCGGCAGTGATGATGCGGGTAACCCCTTTAGCGCCAGCACCACCTCGACCCACACGGTTGACACCAGCGCCAGCGCCACCATCACGGTGGACAACATCACCAGCGATGACATCCTCAATGCCCAGGAGGCGGCAGGCGATGTCACTGTCACCGGTACCGTGGGTGGCGATGCCGCCATCGGTGATACCGTGACCATGGTGATCAACGGCACGACATACACCACCCAGGTCATTGCCCTGGTGGGTGGCGGTTTGGGCTTTAGCGTCAGCGTGGCGGGCAGCGACCTGGCTGTGGACACCGAGTTCACCGCCACCGTCACCGGCAGTGATGATGCGGGTAACCCCTTTAGCGCCAGCACCACCTCGACCCACACGGTTGACACCAGCGCCAGCGCCACCATCACGGTGGACAACATCACCAGCGATGACATCCTCAATGCCCAGGAGGCGGCAGGCGATGTCACTGTCACCGGTACCGTGGGTGGCGATGCCGCCATCGGTGATACCGTGACCATGGTGATCAACGGCACGACATACACCACCCAGGTCATTGCCCTGGTGGGTGGCGGTTTGGGCTTTAGCGTCAGCGTGGCGGGCAGCGACCTGGCTGTGGACACCGAGTTCACCGCCACCGTCACCGGCAGTGATGATGCGGGTAACCCCTTTAGCGCCAGCACCACCTCGACCCACACGGTTGACACCAGCGCCAGCGCCACCATCACGGTGGACAACATCACCAGCGATGACATCCTCAATGCCCAGGAGGCGGCAGGCGATGTCACTGTCACCGGTACCGTGGGTGGCGATGCCGCCATCGGTGATACCGTGACCATGGTGATCAACGGCACGACATACACCACCCAGGTCATTGCCCTGGTGGGTGGCGGTTTGGGCTTTAGCGTCAGCGTGGCGGGCAGCGACCTGGCTGTGGACACCGAGTTCACCGCCACCGTCACCGGCAGTGATGATGCGGGTAACCCCTTTAGCGCCAGCACCACCTCGACCCACACGGTTGACACCAGCGCCAGCGCCACCATCACGGTGGACAACATCACCAGCGATGACATCCTCAATGCCCAGGAGGCGGCAGGCGATGTCACTGTCACCGGTACCGTGGGTGGCGATGCCGCCATCGGTGATACCGTGACCATGGTGATCAACGGCACGACATACACCACCCAGGTCATTGCCCTGGTGGGTGGCGGTTTGGGCTTTAGCGTCAGCGTGGCGGGCAGCGACCTGGCTGTGGACACCGAGTTCACCGCCACCGTCACCGGCAGTGATGATGCGGGTAACCCCTTTAGCGCCAGCACCACCTCGACCCACACGGTTGACACCAGCGCCAGCGCCACCATCACGGTGGACAACATCACCAGCGATGACATCCTCAATGCCCAGGAGGCGGCAGGCGATGTCACTGTCACCGGTACCGTGGGTGGCGATGCCGCCATCGGTGATACCGTGACCATGGTGATCAACGGCACGACATACACCACCCAGGTCATTGCCCTGGTGGGTGGCGGTTTGGGCTTTAGCGTCAGCGTGGCGGGCAGCGACCTGGCTGTGGACACCGAGTTCACCGCCACCGTCACCGGCAGTGATGATGCGGGTAACCCCTTTAGCGCCAGCACCACCTCGACCCACACGGTTGACACCAGCGCCAGCGCCACCATCACGGTGGACAACATCACCAGCGATGACATCCTCAATGCCCAGGAGGCGGCAGGCGATGTCACTGTCACCGGTACCGTGGGTGGCGATGCCGCCATCGGTGATACCGTGACCATGGTGATCAACGGCACGACATACACCACCCAGGTCATTGCCCTGGTGGGTGGCGGTTTGGGCTTTAGCGTCAGCGTGGCGGGCAGCGACCTGGCTGTGGACACCGAGTTCACCGCCACCGTCACCGGCAGTGATGATGCGGGTAACCCCTTTAGCGCCAGCACCACCTCGACCCACACGGTTGACACCAGCGCCAGCGCCACCATCACGGTGGACAACATCACCAGCGATGACATCCTCAATGCCCAGGAGGCGGCAGGCGATGTCACTGTCACCGGTACCGTGGGTGGCGATGCCGCCATCGGTGATACCGTGACCATGGTGATCAACGGCACGACATACACCACCCAGGTCATTGCCCTGGTGGGTGGCGGTTTGGGCTTTAGCGTCAGCGTGGCGGGCAGCGACCTGGCTGTGGACACCGAGTTCACCGCCACCGTCACCGGCAGTGATGATGCGGGTAACCCCTTTAGCGCCAGCACCACCTCGACCCACACGGTTGACACCAGCGCCAGCGCCACCATCACGGTGGACAACATCACCAGCGATGACATCCTCAATGCCCAGGAGGCGGCAGGCGATGTCACTGTCACCGGTACCGTGGGTGGCGATGCCGCCATCGGTGATACCGTGACCATGGTGATCAACGGCACGACATACACCACCCAGGTCATTGCCCTGGTGGGTGGCGGTTTGGGCTTTAGCGTCAGCGTGGCGGGCAGCGACCTGGCTGTGGACACCGAGTTCACCGCCACCGTCACCGGCAGTGATGATGCGGGTAACCCCTTTAGCGCCAGCACCACCTCGACCCACACGGTTGACACCAGCGCCAGCGCCACCATCACGGTGGACAACATCACCAGCGATGACATCCTCAATGCCCAGGAGGCGGCAGGCGATGTCACTGTCACCGGTACCGTGGGTGGCGATGCCGCCATCGGTGATACCGTGACCATGGTGATCAACGGCACGACATACACCACCCAGGTCATTGCCCTGGTGGGTGGCGGTTTGGGCTTTAGCGTCAGCGTGGCGGGCAGCGACCTGGCTGTGGACACCGAGTTCACCGCCACCGTCACCGGCAGTGATGATGCGGGTAACCCCTTTAGCGCCAGCACCACCTCGACCCACACGGTTGACACCAGCGCCAGCGCCACCATCACGGTGGACAACATCACCAGCGATGACATCCTCAATGCCCAGGAGGCGGCAGGCGATGTCACTGTCACCGGTACCGTGGGTGGCGATGCCGCCATCGGTGATACCGTGACCATGGTGATCAACGGCACGACATACACCACCCAGGTCATTGCCCTGGTGGGTGGCGGTTTGGGCTTTAGCGTCAGCGTGGCGGGCAGCGACCTGGCTGTGGACACCGAGTTCACCGCCACCGTCACCGGCAGTGATGATGCGGGTAACCCCTTTAGCGCCAGCACCACCTCGACCCACACGGTTGACACCAGCGCCAGCGCCACCATCACGGTGGACAACATCACCAGCGATGACATCCTCAATGCCCAGGAGGCGGCAGGCGATGTCACTGTCACCGGTACCGTGGGTGGCGATGCCGCCATCGGTGATACCGTGACCATGGTGATCAACGGCACGACATACACCACCCAGGTCATTGCCCTGGTGGGTGGCGGTTTGGGCTTTAGCGTCAGCGTGGCGGGCAGCGACCTGGCTGTGGACACCGAGTTCACCGCCACCGTCACCGGCAGTGATGATGCGGGTAACCCCTTTAGCGCCAGCACCACCTCGACCCACACGGTTGACACCAGCGCCAGCGCCACCATCACGGTGGACAACATCACCAGCGATGACATCCTCAATGCCCAGGAGGCGGCAGGCGATGTCACTGTCACCGGTACCGTGGGTGGCGATGCCGCCATCGGTGATACCGTGACCATGGTGATCAACGGCACGACATACACCACCCAGGTCATTGCCCTGGTGGGTGGCGGTTTGGGCTTTAGCGTCAGCGTGGCGGGCAGCGACCTGGCTGTGGACACCGAGTTCACCGCCACCGTCACCGGCAGTGATGATGCGGGTAACCCCTTTAGCGCCAGCACCACCTCGACCCACACGGTTGACACCAGCGCCAGCGCCACCATCACGGTGGACAACATCACCAGCGATGACATCCTCAATGCCCAGGAGGCGGCAGGCGATGTCACTGTCACCGGTACCGTGGGTGGCGATGCCGCCATCGGTGATACCGTGACCATGGTGATCAACGGCACGACATACACCACCCAGGTCATTGCCCTGGTGGGTGGCGGTTTGGGCTTTAGCGTCAGCGTGGCGGGCAGCGACCTGGCTGTGGACACCGAGTTCACCGCCACCGTCACCGGCAGTGATGATGCGGGTAACCCCTTTAGCGCCAGCACCACCTCGACCCACACGGTTGACACCAGCGCCAGCGCCACCATCACGGTGGACAACATCACCAGCGATGACATCCTCAATGCCCAGGAGGCGGCAGGCGATGTCACTGTCACCGGTACCGTGGGTGGCGATGCCGCCATCGGTGATACCGTGACCATGGTGATCAACGGCACGACATACACCACCCAGGTCATTGCCCTGGTGGGTGGCGGTTTGGGCTTTAGCGTCAGCGTGGCGGGCAGCGACCTGGCTGTGGACACCGAGTTCACCGCCACCGTCACCGGCAGTGATGATGCGGGTAACCCCTTTAGCGCCAGCACCACCTCGACCCACACGGTTGACACCAGCGCCAGCGCCACCATCACGGTGGACAACATCACCAGCGATGACATCCTCAATGCCCAGGAGGCGGCAGGCGATGTCACTGTCACCGGTACCGTGGGTGGCGATGCCGCCATCGGTGATACCGTGACCATGGTGATCAACGGCACGACATACACCACCCAGGTCATTGCCCTGGTGGGTGGCGGTTTGGGCTTTAGCGTCAGCGTGGCGGGCAGCGACCTGGCTGTGGACACCGAGTTCACCGCCACCGTCACCGGCAGTGATGATGCGGGTAACCCCTTTAGCGCCAGCACCACCTCGACCCACACGGTTGACACCAGCGCCAGCGCCACCATCACGGTGGACAACATCACCAGCGATGACATCCTCAATGCCCAGGAGGCGGCAGGCGATGTCACTGTCACCGGTACCGTGGGTGGCGATGCCGCCATCGGTGATACCGTGACCATGGTGATCAACGGCACGACATACACCACCCAGGTCATTGCCCTGGTGGGTGGCGGTTTGGGCTTTAGCGTCAGCGTGGCGGGCAGCGACCTGGCTGTGGACACCGAGTTCACCGCCACCGTCACCGGCAGTGATGATGCGGGTAACCCCTTTAGCGCCAGCACCACCTCGACCCACACGGTTGACACCAGCGCCAGCGCCACCATCACGGTGGACAACATCACCAGCGATGACATCCTCAATGCCCAGGAGGCGGCAGGCGATGTCACTGTCACCGGTACCGTGGGTGGCGATGCCGCCATCGGTGATACCGTGACCATGGTGATCAACGGCACGACATACACCACCCAGGTCATTGCCCTGGTGGGTGGCGGTTTGGGCTTTAGCGTCAGCGTGGCGGGCAGCGACCTGGCTGTGGACACCGAGTTCACCGCCACCGTCACCGGCAGTGATGATGCGGGTAACCCCTTTAGCGCCAGCACCACCTCGACCCACACGGTTGACACCAGCGCCAGCGCCACCATCACGGTGGACAACATCACCAGCGATGACATCCTCAATGCCCAGGAGGCGGCAGGCGATGTCACTGTCACCGGTACCGTGGGTGGCGATGCCGCCATCGGTGATACCGTGACCATGGTGATCAACGGCACGACATACACCACCCAGGTCATTGCCCTGGTGGGTGGCGGTTTGGGCTTTAGCGTCAGCGTGGCGGGCAGCGACCTGGCTGTGGACACCGAGTTCACCGCCACCGTCACCGGCAGTGATGATGCGGGTAACCCCTTTAGCGCCAGCACCACCTCGACCCACACGGTTGACACCAGCGCCAGCGCCACCATCACGGTGGACAACATCACCAGCGATGACATCCTCAATGCCCAGGAGGCGGCAGGCGATGTCACTGTCACCGGTACCGTGGGTGGCGATGCCGCCATCGGTGATACCGTGACCATGGTGATCAACGGCACGACATACACCACCCAGGTCATTGCCCTGGTGGGTGGCGGTTTGGGCTTTAGCGTCAGCGTGGCGGGCAGCGACCTGGCTGTGGACACCGAGTTCACCGCCACCGTCACCGGCAGTGATGATGCGGGTAACCCCTTTAGCGCCAGCACCACCTCGACCCACACGGTTGACACCAGCGCCAGCGCCACCATCACGGTGGACAACATCACCAGCGATGACATCCTCAATGCCCAGGAGGCGGCAGGCGATGTCACTGTCACCGGTACCGTGGGTGGCGATGCCGCCATCGGTGATACCGTGACCATGGTGATCAACGGCACGACATACACCACCCAGGTCATTGCCCTGGTGGGTGGCGGTTTGGGCTTTAGCGTCAGCGTGGCGGGCAGCGACCTGGCTGTGGACACCGAGTTCACCGCCACCGTCACCGGCAGTGATGATGCGGGTAACCCCTTTAGCGCCAGCACCACCTCGACCCACACGGTTGACACCAGCGCCAGCGCCACCATCACGGTGGACAACATCACCAGCGATGACATCCTCAATGCCCAGGAGGCGGCAGGCGATGTCACTGTCACCGGTACCGTGGGTGGCGATGCCGCCATCGGTGATACCGTGACCATGGTGATCAACGGCACGACATACACCACCCAGGTCATTGCCCTGGTGGGTGGCGGTTTGGGCTTTAGCGTCAGCGTGGCGGGCAGCGACCTGGCTGTGGACACCGAGTTCACCGCCACCGTCACCGGCAGTGATGATGCGGGTAACCCCTTTAGCGCCAGCACCACCTCGACCCACACGGTTGACACCAGCGCCAGCGCCACCATCACGGTGGACAACATCACCAGCGATGACATCCTCAATGCCCAGGAGGCGGCAGGCGATGTCACTGTCACCGGTACCGTGGGTGGCGATGCCGCCATCGGTGATACCGTGACCATGGTGATCAACGGCACGACATACACCACCCAGGTCATTGCCCTGGTGGGTGGCGGTTTGGGCTTTAGCGTCAGCGTGGCGGGCAGCGACCTGGCTGTGGACACCGAGTTCACCGCCACCGTCACCGGCAGTGATGATGCGGGTAACCCCTTTAGCGCCAGCACCACCTCGACCCACACGGTTGACACCAGCGCCAGCGCCACCATCACGGTGGACAACATCACCAGCGATGACATCCTCAATGCCCAGGAGGCGGCAGGCGATGTCACTGTCACCGGTACCGTGGGTGGCGATGCCGCCATCGGTGATACCGTGACCATGGTGATCAACGGCACGACATACACCACCCAGGTCATTGCCCTGGTGGGTGGCGGTTTGGGCTTTAGCGTCAGCGTGGCGGGCAGCGACCTGGCTGTGGACACCGAGTTCACCGCCACCGTCACCGGCAGTGATGATGCGGGTAACCCCTTTAGCGCCAGCACCACCTCGACCCACACGGTTGACACCAGCGCCAGCGCCACCATCACGGTGGACAACATCACCAGCGATGACATCCTCAATGCCCAGGAGGCGGCAGGCGATGTCACTGTCACCGGTACCGTGGGTGGCGATGCCGCCATCGGTGATACCGTGACCATGGTGATCAACGGCACGACATACACCACCCAGGTCATTGCCCTGGTGGGTGGCGGTTTGGGCTTTAGCGTCAGCGTGGCGGGCAGCGACCTGGCTGTGGACACCGAGTTCACCGCCACCGTCACCGGCAGTGATGATGCGGGTAACCCCTTTAGCGCCAGCACCACCTCGACCCACACGGTTGACACCAGCGCCAGCGCCACCATCACGGTGGACAACATCACCAGCGATGACATCCTCAATGCCCAGGAGGCGGCAGGCGATGTCACTGTCACCGGTACCGTGGGTGGCGATGCCGCCATCGGTGATACCGTGACCATGGTGATCAACGGCACGACATACACCACCCAGGTCATTGCCCTGGTGGGTGGCGGTTTGGGCTTTAGCGTCAGCGTGGCGGGCAGCGACCTGGCTGTGGACACCGAGTTCACCGCCACCGTCACCGGCAGTGATGATGCGGGTAACCCCTTTAGCGCCAGCACCACCTCGACCCACACGGTTGACACCAGCGCCAGCGCCACCATCACGGTGGACAACATCACCAGCGATGACATCCTCAATGCCCAGGAGGCGGCAGGCGATGTCACTGTCACCGGTACCGTGGGTGGCGATGCCGCCATCGGTGATACCGTGACCATGGTGATCAACGGCACGACATACACCACCCAGGTCATTGCCCTGGTGGGTGGCGGTTTGGGCTTTAGCGTCAGCGTGGCGGGCAGCGACCTGGCTGTGGACACCGAGTTCACCGCCACCGTCACCGGCAGTGATGATGCGGGTAACCCCTTTAGCGCCAGCACCACCTCGACCCACACGGTTGACACCAGCGCCAGCGCCACCATCACGGTGGACAACATCACCAGCGATGACATCCTCAATGCCCAGGAGGCGGCAGGCGATGTCACTGTCACCGGTACCGTGGGTGGCGATGCCGCCATCGGTGATACCGTGACCATGGTGATCAACGGCACGACATACACCACCCAGGTCATTGCCCTGGTGGGTGGCGGTTTGGGCTTTAGCGTCAGCGTGGCGGGCAGCGACCTGGCTGTGGACACCGAGTTCACCGCCACCGTCACCGGCAGTGATGATGCGGGTAACCCCTTTAGCGCCAGCACCACCTCGACCCACACGGTTGACACCAGCGCCAGCGCCACCATCACGGTGGACAACATCACCAGCGATGACATCCTCAATGCCCAGGAGGCGGCAGGCGATGTCACTGTCACCGGTACCGTGGGTGGCGATGCCGCCATCGGTGATACCGTGACCATGGTGATCAACGGCACGACATACACCACCCAGGTCATTGCCCTGGTGGGTGGCGGTTTGGGCTTTAGCGTCAGCGTGGCGGGCAGCGACCTGGCTGTGGACACCGAGTTCACCGCCACCGTCACCGGCAGTGATGATGCGGGTAACCCCTTTAGCGCCAGCACCACCTCGACCCACACGGTTGACACCAGCGCCAGCGCCACCATCACGGTGGACAACATCACCAGCGATGACATCCTCAATGCCCAGGAGGCGGCAGGCGATGTCACTGTCACCGGTACCGTGGGTGGCGATGCCGCCATCGGTGATACCGTGACCATGGTGATCAACGGCACGACATACACCACCCAGGTCATTGCCCTGGTGGGTGGCGGTTTGGGCTTTAGCGTCAGCGTGGCGGGCAGCGACCTGGCTGTGGACACCGAGTTCACCGCCACCGTCACCGGCAGTGATGATGCGGGTAACCCCTTTAGCGCCAGCACCACCTCGACCCACACGGTTGACACCAGCGCCAGCGCCACCATCACGGTGGACAACATCACCAGCGATGACATCCTCAATGCCCAGGAGGCGGCAGGCGATGTCACTGTCACCGGTACCGTGGGTGGCGATGCCGCCATCGGTGATACCGTGACCATGGTGATCAACGGCACGACATACACCACCCAGGTCATTGCCCTGGTGGGTGGCGGTTTGGGCTTTAGCGTCAGCGTGGCGGGCAGCGACCTGGCTGTGGACACCGAGTTCACCGCCACCGTCACCGGCAGTGATGATGCGGGTAACCCCTTTAGCGCCAGCACCACCTCGACCCACACGGTTGACACCAGCGCCAGCGCCACCATCACGGTGGACAACATCACCAGCGATGACATCCTCAATGCCCAGGAGGCGGCAGGCGATGTCACTGTCACCGGTACCGTGGGTGGCGATGCCGCCATCGGTGATACCGTGACCATGGTGATCAACGGCACGACATACACCACCCAGGTCATTGCCCTGGTGGGTGGCGGTTTGGGCTTTAGCGTCAGCGTGGCGGGCAGCGACCTGGCTGTGGACACCGAGTTCACCGCCACCGTCACCGGCAGTGATGATGCGGGTAACCCCTTTAGCGCCAGCACCACCTCGACCCACACGGTTGACACCAGCGCCAGCGCCACCATCACGGTGGACAACATCACCAGCGATGACATCCTCAATGCCCAGGAGGCGGCAGGCGATGTCACTGTCACCGGTACCGTGGGTGGCGATGCCGCCATCGGTGATACCGTGACCATGGTGATCAACGGCACGACATACACCACCCAGGTCATTGCCCTGGTGGGTGGCGGTTTGGGCTTTAGCGTCAGCGTGGCGGGCAGCGACCTGGCTGTGGACACCGAGTTCACCGCCACCGTCACCGGCAGTGATGATGCGGGTAACCCCTTTAGCGCCAGCACCACCTCGACCCACACGGTTGACACCAGCGCCAGCGCCACCATCACGGTGGACAACATCACCAGCGATGACATCCTCAATGCCCAGGAGGCGGCAGGCGATGTCACTGTCACCGGTACCGTGGGTGGCGATGCCGCCATCGGTGATACCGTGACCATGGTGATCAACGGCACGACATACACCACCCAGGTCATTGCCCTGGTGGGTGGCGGTTTGGGCTTTAGCGTCAGCGTGGCGGGCAGCGACCTGGCTGTGGACACCGAGTTCACCGCCACCGTCACCGGCAGTGATGATGCGGGTAACCCCTTTAGCGCCAGCACCACCTCGACCCACACGGTTGACACCAGCGCCAGCGCCACCATCACGGTGGACAACATCACCAGCGATGACATCCTCAATGCCCAGGAGGCGGCAGGCGATGTCACTGTCACCGGTACCGTGGGTGGCGATGCCGCCATCGGTGATACCGTGACCATGGTGATCAACGGCACGACATACACCACCCAGGTCATTGCCCTGGTGGGTGGCGGTTTGGGCTTTAGCGTCAGCGTGGCGGGCAGCGACCTGGCTGTGGACACCGAGTTCACCGCCACCGTCACCGGCAGTGATGATGCGGGTAACCCCTTTAGCGCCAGCACCACCTCGACCCACACGGTTGACACCAGCGCCAGCGCCACCATCACGGTGGACAACATCACCAGCGATGACATCCTCAATGCCCAGGAGGCGGCAGGCGATGTCACTGTCACCGGTACCGTGGGTGGCGATGCCGCCATCGGTGATACCGTGACCATGGTGATCAACGGCACGACATACACCACCCAGGTCATTGCCCTGGTGGGTGGCGGTTTGGGCTTTAGCGTCAGCGTGGCGGGCAGCGACCTGGCTGTGGACACCGAGTTCACCGCCACCGTCACCGGCAGTGATGATGCGGGTAACCCATTTAGCGCCAGCACCACCTCGACCCACACCGTCGATAACAGCGCACCCACTGCACCGACCGTATTAATTGTCGATGACGCTAATCCAGATGATGGCCTGCTGACGCAAGGCGAAATCGACGGAAATGGTGCAGGTGTACAGTTGACCGTGAGCATCGATGCCGAGGACTTCAGTGCTGGCGGTCACGTGAACCTGACTATCGTCAATGCTGGCGTGACCACCAATGTGGAATTAAAGCTGGTGAATGGCGAGCTGCAGTTTGCCAATGGCAATCCTGCGACTGGCTACAGCTACAACGCCACCACGGGCGTGATCAGCTGGACGGAAACGCGTCCGGCGGACGGTGCACTGCTGAAGGTGGAAGCAACCCAAACCGACAAGGCAGGTAACACCTCAGACAAGGGCAGCGACCAAGCGACTGTCATTTATACGAGTGACGATAGCTTTACCAAGCAAGAAGATCAGTTAGTAACAGGTCAACTTTTGACTAACGACCATTCAAGTAATACAAGTATCGTCAGCTTTACCGTCATGTATAACGGCACACTAACAAGCTTCAATGCAGGTCAAACTGTGGCCCTTTCCATAGGTAGCTTGCTAATACAAGCTAATGGAGAGTTCAAATTTATACCTAATCAACACTGGTCAGGCGATGTGTCCACTGTTACGTACACGACTAATACGGGAGATACGGCAACACTCAATATTACAGTACAACCAGTTGCCGATAAGCCATTGGTTGACGTGATACTGACCGCTAATGGCACACCACTTTACAGTGGTTTCATCAGCTCAGGAATTACAACTGAACAGTTCCGCAATGGCGATTTTACTCACCAACCATTCAATACTGGAGCTAAACAAACAGATGCTTCCAGTGGCCAAGATACAGTATATGGTTCGAATGGAAACGATCACATAGTTAGCACGAATGGCGGTGGAGATCACTTGCTTGGTTATGCTGGCAATGATGTGCTAGTCGGCGGAGATGCTATTCAAGGTGATACAATTAATGGCGGTATTGGGAATGATATCTTAGTTGCAGGACTTGGCCAAGATAGCTTATATGGTGGCGAAGGGAATGATATTGCCGTCCTTATGGGCAATCGCGCTGATTATATCATCACGAAAGACTATAGATATTCACAGTGGGACAACTGGTTCAACTTCACAACAATTGAGCACGGACAAACAATAACAAAAGCACTGCACGATATCGAATATATCCAATTTGATGACGGCATTTATGAATTGGACAAGAACACTGGTGAGCTCGTCATGGTTCAGCCAACCTATGTTGACTACCCAGTTGAAATCCATGCATCTCTAACTGATCGTGACGGCAGCGAATTGCTCGACTCCATTGAATTGAGTGGTTTGCCTGCTGGCACACAAGTGTTCTACAACGGACAACTACTCGGTGTAGCTGACAATGATGGCAAGCTACTGCTAGATTACGACGGCCCTGATGGCTGGACTGGTGGCAATCTCTGGGCTGAAAATGCACTGGACGCTACGTTGACTGGAGTCACAATTCGCGTTCCAGGAACAAGTGCAGGTCAGGTTGACTTGGTAGTTGAAGCGGTTGCCAGAGAGAAAGGGACCGATCTCACTAATTCTGCAACGGGTGAAGATACCATCCGTCTTGATTACTTCAAGGGCACAGAAGGTGAGCCAGGAGACCAAAATGTCAATTTTGGCAGCGAACACAATATTGTTGTGGGAGACCTTGACGGTAGCATTGTTCTGCCAGGTCAAAACTACAATATTGCCTTTATGGTCGATAGCTCAGGCAGTATTAACGCTGATACGCTAGAGACGATGAAATTGCAGTTGGCTCAGGTATTGGAAACCCTCAAAGACAGTGCAAGCGGCCAACAAAGTGGTACGGTGAAAATTTTCTTGGTTGATTTTGATACTCACGCCAAGGGCAGCATCAGTGTAGATCTTAGTGACCCCAATGCATTAGATATTCTTCAAGATGCCTTAGATGATATGAGCAGCGGCGGCGGCACCAACTATGAGGATGTATTCACAACTACGGCCAACTGGTTCGCCAATGGTGATGCCCAAAATAATAGTGGGGCGACTAATCTTGCCTTCTTTATTACCGACGGCAAACCAACCTACTACAATGCTGTTCCTGGTGGTAACCCACTGGTATACGACACTTGGGGGAGCAATAATGATCGTAGCTTGTCACAACTCATCGGCAGTGGCTACGTATTCGGCCAAGTCTATACAGTTAACGGACATGTGGTGATTGACGAAAATGGTAATGTTTTCAGCGTAGACGTCTTCAACAGCGTGAGCCGGAGCCCTGTTGGAGCAATGCGACCCGATGCCCAAGGTAACTATCAGTACTATGCTTTAGCTGGTAATGGTAGAGACTCCAGCGCGGATACTATATCAAATTCCCAAGCAGGCTTTGCATTGCTCTCAAGCCTAGGCGTCACGGTTCAAGCCATCGGCATGGGTTCGAACATCGATGAGGATGACCTATTACCTTATGACTCTGATGATAATGTTCAAACGAATGTTGATGCTGATGATCTAGCCGATGCAATTCTTGGCGACCAAGTTAACGCCATACCAGGCGCAGATCGTTTTGATGGTGGTGCTGGAGATGATGTCATCTTTGGTGATGCGATACACTTTACTGGCATTAGTGGCCAAGGCTTCGCCGCTATTAAAGCCTACGTTGCCGATAAGCTAGGTATAGCTGATGCTAGTGATGCCCAAGTTCACAGATACATCAGTGAACATAGTGACGAGTTTGACCAATCTGGTGCAAACGACAAAGCAGACATCATTTTGGGTGGTGCTGGTAATGACATTCTATTCGGTCAGGGCGGCAATGATTATTTGGATGGAGGTGCTGGTAAAGATACTCTCTATGGTGGCAATGGTAACGATACTTTGATTGGCGGTGCAGGTAACGATACTCTGATCGGTGGCTTAGGTGATGACGTTCTGCGTGGTGATAGCGGTAATGATACCTTCCTGTGGCGTTATGCAGATGCCGACCAAGGTACAGACCACATCATGGACTTTAATGTGAGAGAAGATAAGCTGGATCTTAGCGACCTACTCCAAGGAGAAACCGCTAATACTCTAGAAAGCTATCTGAACTTTAGCTTAGATAACAATGGTTCAACTGTCATTGATATCGATGCGAACAAGGATGGCGTCTTCGATCAACATATCGTACTGGATGGAGTGAATCTGTTTAGCCAATATAGTGCTACCGACAATGCAGGCGTCATCAATGGACTACTGGGTACTAATGGTAACGGCCCTCTGATCATCGATGCGGCGCCAGTCACACCTGATGCACCACAAGGTGTTACATCATTAATAGACCCTCATAACAACAACGGTACTATCATTCCTTAGGAAATCAGTTCATATGGCCTATAGAAATATAGGCCATCATGACCCATACTTCTGATAATAAAATAAAAATCAAAGGATAGATAAGTAGGTGCCTGTTACAGCCTCAGAAAAAGTTGAGCAGTGGACTATTTCCGCTTCACAGCGGGTAATAGTCGACCCTCTACTTGATTGTTTAGTGTTGCTCACTGAACACTTTGGAAATCCATGCTCGAGTGATTCACTTGCGGCAGGTCTGCCCTTGTCTGGGGCAGCATTAACTCCCGATTTAGTACCGCAAGCGGCATCTCGCGCTGGGTTAGCGGCAAAACTGTCGCGCAAAGGGTTAAACGAAATATCCCCGATACTGCTGCCATGTATTTTGCTCTTAAAAGACAAGAAAGCCTGTATCCTGCGTGAACTCAACCTCGAGTCCGATAGAGCGGTTATCCAACTGCCTGAAACCGGCGGTGAAGAAGTACTCACAATAGAGTCACTTGAAACCTTATATGTCGGCTATTTATTCCTCGTAAAACAGGAATACCGTGGCGATATGGGGTTCGATGTTTACTTACACGACAATAAAACCCACTGGTTAGTACAAACCTTAAAAGACTCCGCGCCCATTTATCGAGATGCGTTAATCGCTTCGGTGCTGGTCAACATCTTTGCGTTAGTCTCCCCGCTGTTCATCATGAATGTGTATGACAAGGTTGTGCCTAACCTAGCCTTCGAGTCCCTATGGGTATTAGCCATAGGTGCATCTATCGCTTACCTATTTGACTTAATCATGCGACAACTTCGAAGTTACTTGATTGATGTTGCAGGTAAAAAAGTCGACATCATAGTGTCATCACGACTGTTTGCAAAAGCGATAGGTATCCCGCTTGAGCGGCGCGCACCGAGTATTGGCGGCATGGCCAAGCAACTGGGTGAATTTGATAATATTCGAGAAATTTTAACCTCGGCGACCATCACAACCTTGGTCGACTTACCATTTGCACTCTTCTTCCTCATCATTATCTACATTGTGGCGGGGGATTTAGCGGTTATTCCCGTGGTGGGTGGTTTGATTATTATCGGCTTTACGCTTTATACCCAACCTAAGCTAAAAGCTGCCATTGAAGAAGGTAATAAGTTCTCCAGCTTAAAACACGGTCATCTGATCGAAAGCCTCTCTGCTCTGGAATCGATTAAGGCCAACGGCGCCGAAGGGATTGTTCAGCGCAGCTGGCAGCAAATGATCGGCCATAGTGCAAACTGGCAATTGAGATCGAAAAAACTCTCCAACTCAGTCTCCAATATGGCTAACTTCATTGTGCAATTTACGGTTGTATGCGTAGTGATTTTAGGGGTATACCGCGTTGCCGATAATGCCATTTCCATGGGGGGGATTATTGCCGCGGTGATGTTATCGAGCCGAGCCATAGCACCGATGGCACAGCTAGCAGGTTTGATGACCCGCGCGAACCATACCGCCAGCGCACTACGCCAGCTCAACGAACTAATGGTACAAGAAGACGAATTCGAGAACAAAGGCCACCTCGTCAGCAAACAACGCTTGATGGGTAAAATCAACGCCGATCACGTAGGCTTTAGCTACCCAGGTTCAGAAAAACCTGTGCTCTACCCTATGACACTCACCATCAATCCAGGTGAACGCATCGCTATTATTGGCCGCAATGGTTCGGGCAAAAGTACTTTAGCCAAACTCTTGGTTGGCCTATTTCAACCCACCAGCGGGAGCCTGCGTTACGATGGCGTCGACTCGGCGCAAATTCATCCTAGCGATCTGCGCCGTAACTTTGGCTATTTGCCGCAAGACGTCACCCTTTTCCATGGCACTATCAGAGATAACATTCTATTCGGTACTCGCCAAGTGACCGAGCATCAACTGATCCGTGCAGTCCAACTGTCCGGTGTTAGCCAGTTCACTCACTTAGAAGCAGAGGGTCTGGATCAGCAGGTGGGCGAAGGCGGCATGTCACTGAGCCGCGGTCAAAGACAAACCGTTGCCCTTGCCCGTGCCACACTTAACGACCCACCAGTGCTGTTAATGGATGAACCCACAGCCAGTTTGGATGCGCGCGCCGAGCAGCAATTTATTCGCTCTATGCAAAATGTTAGTAAGGACAGAACCTTACTGCTGATCACTCACAAAATGCATTTATTACAACTGGTTGACCGAATTATTGTGCTGGAACGTGGCCATGTGGTTGCCGACGGACCTAAAGCCGAAGTGTTAGAAAAACTCAATTTTGGCCTAGTGACTGGAGGCCCTAAACAATGAGTAAAAATCTAACCGCAAACGATTTGGACATGGTGGATGATGTTTATGGCGCCATGATGACTGATGCCCCCAGTGGGCACAGACTCATTATTTGGGCCTTGGCAGCTATGGTTGTCTGCTTCTTGTTATGGGCAGGCTTTGCCAAGTTGGATAAAGTCACCACGGGTTCGGGTAAGGTCATTCCCTCTTCGCAAGTGCAAGTGATCCAGAGTCTCGATGGCGGCATCATGCAGGAGCTGTACGTGCGAGAAGGCGATGTCGTCACTAAAGGCCAACCTTTAGTTCGCATCGATGACACACGTTTTCGCTCCGACTTTGCTCAACAAGAGCAAGAGGTTTTTGGTTTAAAAACCAATGCCATCCGTATGCGTGCCGAGCTAGACAGCATATTGATCTCAGACATGACTTCAGACTGGCGTGAACAAGTTAAAGTCACCAAGAAAGCCCTAGTCTTTCCTGAAAGCCTAATCGAGGCTGAACCTGCGCTAGTGAAAAGACAGCAGGAAGAATACAACGGCCGCTTAGACAACCTAAGTAACCAGTTGGAAATTCTGGTACGTCAAATCCAGCAAAGACAGCAGGAAATTGATGATCTCGCCTCAAAAACCACCACCTTAACGACCAGTATGCAGTTGATTTCGAGGGAACTCGAACTCACTCGGCCACTCGCCAAAAAAGGCATCGTGCCCGAAGTCGAATTACTCAAGCTTGAGCGTGCCGTTAACGATGCCCAAGGTGAGCTAAACTCCTTACGATTACTCAGACCTAAGCTGAAGGCCGCATTAGACGAAGCCATTCTTAAGCGCCGTGAAGCCGTATTCGTTTATGCCGCCGATCTTCGCGCACAACTTAACGAAACCCAAACACGCTTATCACGTATGAACGAGGCCCAAGTCGGTGCACAGGATAAGGTGAGTAAAGCGATTATTACCTCCCCTGTTAACGGTACCATCAAGTCTGTGCATATCAATACCTTAGGAGGTGTTGTTCAGCCTGGTGTCGATATCGTGGAAATCGTTCCCTCAGAGGACCAACTGCTGATTGAAACCAAAATCCTACCAAAGGATATTGCGTTTCTGCACACAGGATTGCCCGCGGTAGTCAAAGTGACGGCCTACGATTTTACCCGTTACGGCGGCCTAAAAGGTACAGTCGAGCATATTAGTGCCGATACTTCACAAGACGATGAAGGAAATAGCTTCTACCTTATAAAGGTAAGAACAGAAGAATCCAGTTTAGTAAAAGACGATGGCACACAGATGCCAATTATTCCGGGAATGTTAACGACCGTTGACGTTATCACCGGACAAAGATCCATTCTTGAGTACATTTTAAATCCAATTTTAAGGGCTAAGGATACCGCGCTCAGAGAGCGTTAAGCCTGTTATAAACCGGGAGGTTTGCAATGAAGACTTCAGTTAGACAACAATTTCAATGTTCAAAACTAGCGATTGTATTATCAGTTATCCTGTTACCGCTATCGGCTCACAGCCAAACGCTCGAACAAGCGGTAGCACATACACTTGATACAAATCCTGACTTGCGCGTTGCGTTTAACCGCTTCAAGGCCAGAGAAGAGCAAGTGAATCAAGCGATTGCGGGCTATATGCCAACAATTGATGTCACTGGTGGCTATGGCTATGAACAAACCGATAGCGTATCAACCCGTCGACGTCCAAACGTGGGTGATGTTGATAGCAATGGGGTTGCTGAACTCAACCGTGGTGAGTTTGGTGTGAGCTTAAAGCAAATGCTATTTGATGGCTTTTATACCAGCAGTGAAGTTGATCGTTATAGCTTTGAAGCCAGTGCAGATCAGTGGGCGCTTCTTGCCGCAGCAGAAGACATGGCACTTGATGTCAGTAAGGTCTACCTCAACTATCTGCGCACCGATGAAGTGCTCAAATTGGCTGAGAAAAACCTCAACAGCCACAAAGATATTTATGAGCAAATCAAACAACGTACCGATTCAGGTTTAGGTTCGACTGCGGATCTCTCGCAAATTACCGGCCGTCTTGCCCGTGCTAATGCGAACGTGATTTCTGCACGTAATAATCTGCTAGATGCCAAAGCACAATTTATTCGTGTGATTGCGGCGGATCCTGTTGATTTAATCCAACCCGTACCGGATGCAGACTTACTGCCGAAAGATCTCAACTCGGGTCTTGCCGACGCGCAGGAAAACCACCCGATTTTAAAATCCGCAGCTAATGATATTCGTGCCGCCGAGAACGAACGTTCGTCGGTGCAAGCCAGTTATTATCCACAAGTCTCATTAGAGTTAAACGGTAACTGGAACAACGATGTGGGCGGTGAAGACGGCGTTAGCGCGTTAGCCAGCCAAAACGTCGGTGGCTACAACAACGATTTGGTTGCTATGGTGAGAGTGAGATACAACCTGTTCGCAGGCGGTAAAGACCTCGCCCGCGAAAAAGAAACAGCCTACAAGTTAGGTGAAGCCAAAGAAATCCGTCAACGCGCGCAGCGTGAAGTGGTTGAAGGCGTGAACTTGGCGTGGAACGCCTATGAAATGTTAGCCCCACAGAAGCAATATATCCGCGACCATGTGATGGCAGCAAAGGACACCCAATCTGCTTATGCCCAACAGTTTAACTTGGGCCAACGCAGCTTACTCGACTTACTGGATACTGAGAATGAGTTATTCGAAGCTCGCAAGGACTACTTACAGGCTGAATATGATGAAATCATTGCGAAATACCGTGTACTAAATGCGACAGGCCGCTTACTCGACTCACTGAAAGTGACTCGTCCAGAAGCATGGCGTGGCGAACGTAACTACGAAGGAGGAGCTAACCAATGAAAACCACAATCCTTTTCCTTAGCGTGGCGCTTTTAGCAGGTTGTTCCATGCGTGATACTGTCAATATTGATGATATGACAACAACTCAAGCATACGATCTTTCCGATAAGGATGGTGATGGCGTTATCGAAGCCCGTGAGCGTTGCAACGACACCGCCAAAGGCGCAGGTACGGATAATTATGGTTGCGGTCAAGTAAAAGCGATTAATGAGCGTAAGGAAATCAATGTATTATTTCCAAATGACTCAGCTTATATTGCACCAGAGTACTATCCTCAGATTGAAGAAATTGCGATGTTTTTACGTCAATATCCCACGACTAAAGTGACTATAGAAGGTCACACTAGCCGCACTGGGACAGATGAAAGAAACGCCGTACTTTCTCAAGAACGTGCTGATGCCGTCACCGCGGTGCTAGCGGATCGCTTCAGCATCGACAGAGCTCGACTCACAGCCATTGGCTACGGCTCTAGCCGTCCATTGGTACTCGAGCATACGCCTGATGCTGAAACCCGTAACCGCCGCGTAGTCGCGGAAGTGACCGGTGATGATACGACGACAGATATGAAATGGACGATTTACTCTGTCGATGAACCCACTAAATAAAGGCTAACAGAATAGGCTATGAACGGCAGGCTAAGGGATTACAATTCGTTTTTGCGGGCCTGTCGCTTAAGCCTAATCGCGTCTGCGCTTGCGGTCGGCTGTTTATATGCCAGCCCGACCCAAAAGCTGGATGAAGCCAAAATTACCTCAACGCTGGAGAAGCGTTATGGTGAGCGCGCGGGTATGCGTGCAAGAGCTTGGTTTAAAGTGGTGGCAGAAGCCAGCACGCTCGACGAAAAAGATAAACTTTTAAAAGTGAACAACTTTTTTAACTTATTCCGCTTCGTCGATGACATCAAGTTATGGGGAGAATCAAACTACTGGGCGACTCCAATGGAGTTTATTGGCGTAAATGGTGGCGACTGTGAGGACTTTTCCATTGCCAAATATTTCACGTTACTCCAATTAGGTGTGCCCGAAGATAAGATGCGGATCACTATGGTTAAAGCCACGAGCGTGAATCAGTATCATATGGTGTTGGCTTACTATGATACGCCTTCATCCATCCCTCTAGTACTCGATAATCTCGACCATGTCATCAAACCCGCAACACAACGTAAAGATCTCATACCCGTTTACAGTTTTAACGGTAAACAGTTATGGCTAAATAAAGAACAGGGACGAGGCGTTTTAGCTGGCTCGTCAACACGACTCGAAAAATGGAATGACCTTAACCATAGGTTAGGGGTTGATCGCCTAAGACAACCCAAATTAAAACTGGAGTAGCACCCAAGATGACACTGTTTAGACAGATTTATTCGCTGCTTTTTAGCCTGTTTTTGTTAGTAGTAGCAAGCCTTGGCTATGTGCAATTCACTGAGACTCAAAGCTTTTTAACCAAGCAAATGGAATCGGATCTAAACAACGCCAGTACTTCGCTTGGATTAATGCTTACTCCTGCACTTGAAGCTGGCGATACTGCGGCTGCCGAAACCTTAGTTAACGTTATTTTTGAAGGCGGCTATTATCAAAATATCAAGTTGACTTGGATGGTTGATGGCAAACAACAGGAATGGAATAACCCGCTAAAAATTGAAGATGTGCCCCAATGGTTCATCAATTTAAAACTATTTAAGACAATCAAAAAAGAAAGCACTATTACCTCTGGATGGTTACAACTGGCTCAACTAGAAATCACTGCGCACCCAGGTTTTGGTTACCATGAATTATGGCGAATTATGTCAAATACCATTATCGCCTTTTCATTGCTGTTTTTAGTCGCAATTTTTACTGCAAGATTAGGATTAACTTGGATCCTAAAACCACTCCACGCTTTATCTGATCATGCTAAAAAGATTGCTGCGCGCCAGTTTGGCCCCGATATGCCCTTGCCTAAGACCACAGAACTCAAAGATCTCGTTACCGCATTCAACAGTATGTCAGCTCAACTTAAACAACTCTTCCAATCGCTCGATGAAGAAGTTGGTACTTTACGTAAAAAGAATCTCACAGACCCCGCCTCTGGACTGCCTAACCGCCAATATGTGGTGAGCCGTCTCAATGGCTGGCTAAGCGAACCGAGTAGCGGTGCCCTATTTTTAGCTAAGCTAGACTGGCTCGAAGAAGTTCACAGTAAATATGGCTATCAGGTTCGCGATGAAACCATTCGCCTATTGGCCGAAAAACTGGTTCAGCAACTCAATGAGATCACCCCATCCGTGGTGGCGCGTATTGCCGCGTTTGAATTTGCTTTCCTCGTTACCGATGTCGAGCACGACCAAATAAGTAAGTACCTGCAAACCCTGATCCGCACCATCAACCAAGAAATCTCTAAAGCAGGCTGTAAGCCCAATGAGAACTTTGCCATCGGTGTCGCTGAACGCATCGGTCAGATGAAGGTGTCAGACATTCTGGCGCAGGCGGATAACGCGCTGCAAAAAGCCCTGAAGGAACATAAATCCTTCCATTGGTTCGAAACAACAGAGCAACAGCTGTTTACCCGTGAACAGTGGCGCGACAACTTAAGCCATGCCATCAGCAATAAGAAGTTTAAGTTCCGTTGGCAGCCTATCCAGTTTTGTAATGGTGATGGTGTCGCCCAGCGAGAGCTTTACTGTCAACTTGAGTTGGGCGATAAGGTGGCCCACGCTGGCCAGTTTATGCCCTATATTGAACTGCTATCACTCGGCTCTCTGCTCGATAAGTGCCTGATTGAGACAGTATATGAGCAAAAACTACTTGAGCGTAACTATGAGCCACTGGCAATCAACCTGACGCATCAAAGTATTAGCGATACCCTGTTCCATGACTGGCTCAATCACTTCCTGCGCAGCATGCCACAGGTCGAGCGCATCTGCTTTGAAATCCCCGAAGCAGGCGTCTATAGCGATTTAGAGTCCTGTGTGCTGTTATGCAATATTATTCGTGATAATGGCGCTAAATTTGGTATCGACCACTTTGGTCGCCAATTTGGCTCAATGTCGTACCTTCAAGAGCTAAGACCAAGTTACGTCAAGCTCGACCAATCCTTCTCCTACTATGACGAGGCCTCACATAATAGCGAGCTCTGCCGCGCCATTATCAATGTCGCCAAAGGATTGGATATTCAGGTGATAGTGACAGGTATCCAAGAAAAAGCGCAGTTAGAACGCTTTGATGAGCTTAAAACTGACGCCTATCAAGGCTTTATCGTTCCGCCAGAGAATATCGACTAAGTCGAATATCTTTGCATTAAGGCTCCTACGGGAGCCTTAATTATTTGAGCGGGGAGAATGGCTACTTGGCTATGTCGTGCAATAACGACTACTCGCAAGGCTTAAACAGAGGCATACAGCCGAGAGACAGATACAAAAAAGCCCCAGTTATTCCTAAGGAATTCTGAGGCTTCAATGTAATTGGTCGGTGATAGAGGATTCGAACCTCTGACCCTCTGGTCCCAAACCAGATGCGCTACCGGACTGCGCTAATCACCGTAACTGTTAACTATTTGCCTGAAAAATCAAGCGCGCTAGTTATGCGAAGAATGTGGTCGGTGATAGAGGATTCGAACCTCTGACCCTCTGGTCCCAAACCAGATGCGCTACCGGACTGCGCTAATCACCGAGATGTAAATGAAATGGGGTGACTGATGGGGCTCGAACCCACGACAACCGGAATCACAATCCGGGACTCTACCAACTGAGCTACAATCACCACTGACTTTCACTTTACTGCTAACCTTCAAGCTCACAACTCATTCGGAGAAATGGTGCGCCCAAAAGGATTCGAACCTTCGGCCTCACCCTCCGGAGGGGTGCGCTCTATCCAGCTGAGCTATGGGCGCTCGCCTTGGTTAGCGCCGCATATAGTATGGACAAATAGCCTTTGAGTCTATAGCTGTTTTGCACTTTTTTTACTGACTGCTCAAGTTTTGATACATTCGCATGCTTTTTCGACGAAACTCCATCGTAAATATGGCTTGGATGTTACGGTATTTCATGTTAAATATAACGTTTGGTAAACAATTAACGCAGAACTGATTAGTGAGTATCATGTTTAGGGATGAAGATGGAACTACCCCGCCTCGAGCTCATGAGGTTGAACGCTTAAAAAAGAGACTTAATCGCCTCAAATATTTGGCGCATAAGTATAAGCGTGCCGAAATCGTTCAAAATGCGTTACTCGAATTATCCCATATCGCGACTCAGGTTTCTTCCCTCGAAGAATTCTATCTAGGTGTGCATCAACACCTAAAGCAACTAATCTCTGCCGATAATTTTTTTATTGCCACTCTAGATGTGAATAGCGGGGACATTTCTGTTCCCTTCTTCGCCGATGAAAAAGACGCCCACCCCGCCCAACTCTATCCCGAGCAATCGCTATCCACCCTGCTACAACAGGGCTTAACGGGCTATGTCTTTCGCACTGGCGAAACCGTATTGTGCGATGAGGCTAAAGTTGACGAACTGGTTCAAGCGGGCGAGATAGTCAATCTCGGCTCGCCTTGTCACCTATGGCTAGGCGTCCCCATTAAACATGAAGGCATAGTGACCGCGGTACTCGTAGTGCAAACCTATGATACCAACGTGAGTTACGGCGATATCGAGGTCGAGTTAATGACCTTTATTTGCCATCACATTGCCGGCGTGATGGAAAGGCTTAAACATCAAGAACAACTAGAACAAGCCATTCAGCAACGCACTAAGGAACTCAGCCAAGCCTACGATAAACTCAAGCAAGAAGTGTATGAGCGCCGCAGAGCCGAGCGGTTACAAAAGTCGTTATTTGAGATTGCTGAACTTGCAAGCTCAGGCTCAGATAACCCTGACTTCTATGCCCAGTTGCATAATGTGATTCGCCATCTTATCCCCGCCAATAACTGTTATATCGCTCTGTTGAATGAAGAAGGCACTCACTTAACCTTCCCGTTTTACGTGCCGCAATTAGGTAATCAACATCCAGGTTCAAGGCCTTTGCAGGATGGATTGACCGAGTATGTGCTTAAACACAAGCGCCCATTATTACTCGACCAAAATGATATCAATGACTTAATCACCTCTGGCGAACTTTACGCTAAAGCCCCCGCACTAAACCACACCCAAACAATGCATCAATGGATAGGTATTCCACTGTTTATCCATGATGAAGTGCGTGGCGCCTTGACCATCTACAGCTTCAGCATGACCCAAAACTACCAAACTAAAGATTTGGAATTGCTGACGTTTGTATCCCAGCATATCGGCGCAGCCATCGAGAAAAAGCTAACGGCAGAATCTTTGCGCCGTAGCTATGAAGAATTAGAAGAAAAAGTCGCGGCACGCACCACGGCTCTTGCCGAGTTAAATAAGGATCTTGAAAAAGAAATCCGCCAACGCCGCAATATGGAAGCCAAGCTAGTGCATGATGCCAAGCACGATGCGCTCACAGGGCTGCCGAATCGCGCCATGTTTATGGAGCGACTCAACCAAGCCATAAAGCATGTGCGGCGCCATAGCCTAGAGCAGTTTGCGCTGCTCTTTATCGACCTCGACCGCTTTAAGCAAATTAACGACACTATGGGGCATTTAGAGGGGGATAGGTTCTTAATTGAAACCGCTACCCGCCTACGCGCCTGTATTCGCAGTAACGATACCTTAGCCAGACTTGGTGGCGATGAGTTTGTTATCCTGCTCGATAGCATTAATGGTATTAACGATGCCCGTGATGTTGCCGAGCGAGTAATTCAAAAAATCTCACTCTCCTATACCTTAGGGGCAATCGAGTTTCATTCGGGCGCCAGTATAGGCATCACCATCAGTGGCAATAAGCTAGATACCAGTGAATCCATGCTGCGCAATGCCGACACTGCCATGTACCAAGCCAAGGCGAATGGCAAAGGCTGTTATGTTATCTTCGACGATAGCGCCTCCCAGCAAAAGATGCAGGACATTGCCTTCGAAAATGATTTTAAGCAGGCATTGCAAACCGGTGAGTTACAACTGCAGTTTTGGCCGATTGTCGATTTACAGACACAGCAAACCCAAGCTTTAGAATGCCGTTTGACTTGGGAACATCCACAGTGGGGCACCATTCCACAGGAGATCCTCAGCCAGTTAGCCGAACAAGCGAACCTGATGGTCGAACTGGATAAGTATACGATTAGCTTGCTGGATAAGAGTTATCATCAACTACTTGCCAACCAAGGGGATAAAGTTGAATTACACCTTATGCTGTCGAGCCAACATCTAAAGCATAAGCACGCGCTACGTGGACTCAAAAACGCCCTAAAGCAGACTAAGCTTGCACTGCCACAGCTATGGCTGTTTTTTAATGAAAAGGCATTAGTGCTGGAAACAGAGAATCACATTAATGGCTTTGAGTTGTTGAAAAAGCTGGACGTGAACTTGGGGATCAGCCACTACGGCAGTGGCCACAGCTCATTAAATAGCTTGTTATTCTTACCCATTAAGGGCTTAAAGCTCGATGCCAACATCACCAAACAATTGCAGGATGAGCAACACATTAAGCTGATGTCGGCTTACCAGAAAGCGGCTTCGACCTTAGACTTACAAACCTTTGTCGACGGGCTACAATCCGCCGAGCAGATAAAAATCTTCCACGCATTAGGTTATCGCTTTGGCCAAGGCGGTGCCTTAGCCTCACCTTTTTTATTGTCAGACACCACACAACAGGTCTGTGCCTGAATGCAGTAATCACATGATGAATCTTGTGATTACTGCTTTTTAAACATATCCCTTAAATTTGAGATATGGCTGCGGCCAGTCTGCATGCGCTCCTGCTCGGTTTGCTGCGGTTTACGGTTCTCCCAAATAAGGTCATCCTGCGGTAACTCATGCAGAAAACGGCTCGGCTCGCAGCGCATGGTTTCACCAAACTGGCGACGCTCACGGCAGAGGGTAAACCACAGCTCGCGCTGGGCACGCGTAATCCCCACATACGCCAGACGACGCTCCTCGTCGACGTTATCTTCATCTATGCTGGTTTGATGCGGCAGAATGCGCTCCTCAACCCCCACCATAAACACGAAGGGGAATTCCAACCCTTTAGAGGCATGCAGCGTCATTAACTGCACCTGATCGCCACCTTCATCCTCGCTGTTACGCTCCATCATATCCCTAAGCGTCAGGCGGTTAACCACCTCAGGCAAGGTCATGGGTTCTTCTAACTCATCCCCCGAGAGCATTTCAGTCACCCAGCGATAGAGCTCGGAGATGTTTTTCATCCGCATCTCAGCGGCCTTGGCACTGGTACTGGTCTCGTATAAATAGTCTTCGTAATTAATCTTACGGATCAATTGTTTTACCGCCTCTACGGGCTCGCCTCGCTCGGCGTGCTCCCCGGTATCGACAATAAAACGGCCAAATTGATACAAGGCCGACATGGCATTAGGCGGTAAATGATGATTCAGCTCAGGGTCAAAAATTGCCTCAAACATGGAGATATGTTTCTCGTTGGAGAAGTTACCCAAACGCTCTAAGGTCGATGGACCAATGCCGCGCTTAGGCAAGTTTACCACTCGCAAAAAGGCGTTATCATCGTCGGGATTTACCACTAATTTGAGGTAGCCCATGATGTCTTTAATCTCGGCACGGGCAAAAAACGAGGTACCGCCACTTAACTTGTAGGGGATACGGTTAGTCATCAGCGCCCGTTCGAGCAGGCGAGACTGGTGGTTTCCCCGATACAGAATCGCGTAGTCACCAAATTGGGTACGGCCAACAAACTTGTGGCGAATGATTTCGGCAACGACACGCTCGGCTTCTTGCTCCTCATTGGCGGCAAACAGCACCCGCATCGGCTCACCATAAGCCAACTCGCTAAATAACGACTTATCGTACACATGGGGATTGTTGGCGATAAGGATGTTAGCCGCCCGCAAAATACGTTGGCTAGAACGATAATTCTGCTCGAGTTTAATCAACTTAAGCTTGGGAAAATCTTTGCCCAACAGCACTAAGTTCTGCGGTTTAGCCCCGCGCCATGAATAGATGGACTGGTCGTCGTCCCCCACTACGGTAAAACGCGCGCGCTCGCCCACCAGTAATTTGACCATTTCATACTGGGAAGTGTTGGTATCCTGATATTCGTCCACCAACAGGTATTGGATCTTGGTTTGCCAGCGCGTACGCACTTCCTCGTGATGCCTTAGCAATAAGGTCGGTAGCAGAATTAAGTCATCAAAATCTAAGGCGTTGTAGGCTTTCATATGCTGGGCATAACGCTGATACAACATTGCAAACAACTGCTGCTGTTCATCCTTTGCCAGCTTGCGCGCCTGGTCAGGAATAATCAGCCCACCCTTCCAGTTGGAAATCGCCCCCGCAAGAGCTTTGAGTAAGTCTTTATCTTCCTGTAATTCTTTTTGAGTCAGTTCTTTAAGGAGCGCGAGCGTGTCTTGGTCATCGAATAACGAGAACCCAGGCTTTAATCCCAGCACTTTATGCTCACGTTTTACAATCTCAAGCCCCAGTGTGTGGAAGGTCGAAATCCACAACCCTCTGGCCTCTTTGCGCCCCATAGACTGTGCGACCCGCTCCTTCATCTCGCGCGCCGCTTTGTTGGTAAAGGTTACCGCCGCGATATTTCGCGCATTGTAGCCACACTTTTGTACTAGGTAGGCAATCTTGTTGATAATTACGCGTGTTTTGCCACTGCCCGCGCCCGCTAACACTAAGCAGGGACCCGAAACATAATGAACAGCATCATTTTGGGCAGGATTGAGTTTCATCTTCGCGCAATATCCAAACAAGTCTTCAGAAGGGGGATGGGATCATAGCAGAAGCTAACGTTTTAAGGCCAACAAATCCCCTTGCAATCGTTATCACACCGCCGTGACAAAGCGCGCAATCGTGGCGATGAGCACGGCCCAATCCGCGGCTTTACTTTTGAAAGCTAACGTACTGAGTTACAATTCATCCATTCAGCAAAGAGGCGGACAAGATTATGATCAATCCAAAGAAAATCGAAGAAATGGCGAAGCAACTGAGCGATAGTTTGCCCAGCGGTCTTAAGCAATTTGCCGGTGAATTTGAAGAGCGCAGCAAGCAAGTGCTGCAAAATCAATTGCTCAAGTTAGATCTGGTTTCCCGTGAAGAATTTGAAGTACAGCAGCATGTACTACTGAAAACCCGCGAGAAGTTAGAAGCTCTGCAGGCGCAAGTTAATGAGCTTGAGAAAAAGCTGAACGCCGCGGACTAACTAATAATGCATGTGTGAAAGAGCACAGTTAGCGATAGCGCAGCTGTGCTTTTTTGTTTTTAACAGTTCAAGCATTGAGTCACTTAAGGAAATAATGCAACAACTCGCCAGCTACATTCTCGCCATTCAAGGTTATCCTAGCCCGGTTTCAGTAGTGAGCCACACCCAAGAGCAGCACAGTTATCGGGACGCTAATGCTGAAATTTGCGAATCCTTGACCTTGTATCACTTCGACAACGGGGTTGTGGTCAGTCTGTTAAGCGAGCAAGATACACAGACTGATGAGTCAGACGCGGTTTGTGCCGATTATTGGCTCAGCTATCGCGTCGTGACGGCCGATATCGCGATTTCGCCGCAGCAAAAGTCCTTTAGTAATCTCTGCCAACAAGGCTTTTGGCTTAAGATGCAGCAAGGGCTTACCGAGTGAAAATAGTTGTGGGCGCCAAGACTTAAGCGCTCGAGTTCGAATCGTCAGGGAAGAAGACAATGGATACCGCAAGCACCACTTTCTATCAGGACTATCTCCTTTGGGGATTGTTACTCCTTGGCGGCCTGCCACTACTCAGTTATCCCTTTGTGGTTCTTGCAAGCCTGATGGGGCTTGCCAGCCAAACCACGATTAAAGTGCATTGGTTTTATCGGCTGATGAATAAAAGCTTTTTGTGGGGAACCCTAGCTTATCCCTTAGTGTACATTCCCTGCTATTGGCTCGCGCGCAGTGAAAACAGTTCATTATCCTTAGGCTATGCCGCCCTGCCACTACTCTTTTTAGCACTGCTGTACCTGTGCTTTCACTGGATGGATGTACCATCTAAAGACAAGCGCCCAGATAACGACAAAGATCCCGATTAGATCTTCTGCTGCCGTGCGTATTTTTGTTTAAATGCCTTATGGTTAGCCTTCACCAGTTTCCAGCGGCTACAGCCATTAAAGCGCGCATACTCAGTGACTGCCGCCTCAAATGCCGCACAAAAGTCATCATCCATGCCATCGAATCCAGCTTCTAGGCTCAGCTGCTGTAATAGCAATAAACCGCTTTGCCGCTCGGCTTTCACATCTACTCGACCAACGAAGCGGTCACGCCATAGAATCGCGAGGGAGTAATAGCCATTTTGGCGTTTTTCGGCGGGCACATAGACTTCAATTTGATAATCAAAATCAAACCATTGCTTTAATCGTTGCCGCTGAATTAATAGATTATCGAAGGGATTGAGTAACCAGACTCGATTGGGCATCGCAGCGGTTATTTGCAGCTCGGGGCGATAAAAATACCATTGCCCTTCGGCCTTAAAGCTCGCTAATTCAGCTTGGGACTGCATTGCGGCTAATTGCTCATTCACATTAGCTTTTATGCCTTTGCGCAGATACGCGATTTGCGCCGCCGAGCCAAAGGCATGGGCATCGAGGTAACGCTCAATCAAATGGCGGGCAAATTCGGCCTCGCTCGGCGCTTGGGTATTGATATGCTCTGGCAACACGCGTTCGGTAAGATCATAACATTTTTGAAATTTTTCCCGCCGCACCACCATTAGCTCACCGCGCATAAACAACTGCTCTAATGCCTTTTTGGCGGGTTTCCAGTCCCACCAGGCGCCGTTTTTACCTTCGGTATGTTCAAAGTCACTGGCCTTGAGTGGCCCTTCGGCGCGAATGCGGGCGCGCACTTCCTGCATCACCTTATCGTCTGGCTCAAACCAATGTTTTCCGCCATTTTGTAGCAGCTGTTTACGCTGCAAACTAAAACGGTAGTCGGCAATCGGCAAATAGGCCGCCGCATGGGACCAATATTCAAAAATCTCCCCCTGCGCTAACGCCATATCCAGCATCATGGTTTGATACTGCGGCATCCGACTATGCAGCACATGATGATGTGCCCGCTCGACCACATTGATGGAGTCGATCTGCACATAACCAAGACGGCTAATCAGCTCGCTCACCGACGAGTGAGGTTGCAGTAAGCCTTGCTGCTGCATATTCAGCTGTAACCACTCACGGGGTGAAAAAGGGCTCGACATGCACTCTCCAAAGGTAACTAAAAGCGAATAGCTCTCTCAAATGGATACCCTTATCGGCTTAATATCCAAGGGATAGCTATCTCACTTTTGTCGTATATTTCGCAAACTTGGCGCCAATTTGCCAGCTTGCCGACAACTTCGGTTAAAATAAGACATTTCCTGGCTAAGGGCTATCGCTTTACCTCGAGGCGAGCGATGAGCTCTCCAAGGTTAGCCCCTCATTAAGGATTGATGAATGAATATCTATTACCGCGAAGCCAAACTCTGCGGTCGCAAAACTGGCAATGGCACTAAGCTGCCATTTTTGATGAATATGCTGTACTCACTCGCTGCAAAGAATGGTGATTTACAACCCTTTGCCATGGAGGATATTCAGGCCGTCCTGTTTAACCAGCATCAATCCATTGGCTGCTCCATCAAAGCACCTTTGCCCATAGTCTCTTGGCGTAGCGAAGCCATTTGGTACGAGCTATTCAAAGGTGAAGCGCCCGTATATCTACCCCAATGCATTACTTTTACCAATGGCGCCGTCGACTTTGCGATTGTCGTGATTGGCGATGAGTATGAACTACGTATTTGGCCTGACGCCAATAATCGTGAGCGTGAAAGACACCAATGGTTTTCACACCATGCCGCCGTCTACTCGGATGAAACCGAAATCTTTAAGGAATGTCTTGAGACCTTACTTCAACATATCCGCAAGGAAGATGACTACGAGGCCAAACACCCCAAATTTGGCAAAAAGCCACAAGCCGAGACCTAAGATTTAGCTCGTATCTGGGCAATTGCCATAATTTTGCCACTATTGATCAGCAACTTGCCCGCAACTCCTGTGGGCAAATCTGTTTTAATACCCGCCGTGATATCGAGTTAGCCCACAGTATGCCGTGCCGACTCGCGCGTATTTCATAGGGAATGAAATCCATGTTTAACATTATTTTCTGGGTGCTCACGTTACTGAGTTTGGCGCTATTTGGCGGCGCCATCTATTTAGTGGCACGTGCACTCCTTAAAAAACTCAATCGTGATCAAGGAACGGATATGTCAGCACTGGAACAGCCTGCCACAGCAAAGGGAGCGGCATTGAAAAACACCACGCTATTAAAAGCCTTAACCATTGGCATACTGTCGATTGTGGCCTTGCTACCGCTCGGGATCATTATGGATATGACGTCCGATCGCGAAATGCTTTACAACAGTGTGGTCGATGAAATCGGCCGCTCATGGGGCGAGCAGCAAACCCTCTCAGGCCCTGCGTTGGTGATCCCCTACAGCTATTTTGTGATGCAGGAAGAAGTCAGTAATGACGGTAAAACCCGCCACGAAGTGAAGCGCACCTATCAGGATGAGTTGGTGATCCTGCCGAAAAAACTCAGCCTCGATTTAGATTTAAAACATGATTTCCGCACCCGCGGCATTTACCAATCTCTGGTGTATAACGCGGCACTTAAGGGGCAGGCTGAATTTCGCTTAAACCGTTACGACATTCCTAACCTTATCGCCTTTGATAATCAAAATGCCCGTCTAGTCTTTGGGGTGTCATCGAATCAGGCAATTGATAAAGTGGAAAAAATTGAGGTTACGGGCGATTCAGTCTTACTCTCTGGCTCACTGATGTCGGGCACAGGTTTAACGACTGGTGGCCTAGAGAAAGGCTTTAACCAAGGGATCCAAGTCGGCGAAGCGAGTGATTTTAGCGTGAACTTTGCCATGACGCTGCGCGGTTCACAGTCGATTAGCGCCCTGCCATTAGGCGAACAAACCCTGCTGAATATCCATGCCGACTGGCCGCACCCGAGTTTTAAGGGCCTGCTCCCAGCTGAGCGTGAAATCACCGCCAATGGATTTACTGCCAGCTGGAATATCAGTCACTTAACCCGTAACTATCCGCAAGAGTTTATTAAGAGTAATCAATCGACACTTACGGAAGTCGTTGCCAATGCCATGCTGTTTGAGCCAGTGACCCATTACGGCAAGATTGAGCGCTCAGTCAAATACGGTCTGCTGTTTATCGTACTGACTTTTATCATGTTATTTATCTTCGAGCTGGGTCAAAAGACCAGCCTGAGCACAGTGCAATACATGTTGGTTGGCAGCGCCATGGCCCTGTTCTACCTGCTATTACTGTCACTCTCAGAGCACCTTGCCTTCCTGCAAGCCTATCTGATCGCCGCCTGTATTCCAGTGTTGTCGGTATCCGCCTATGTGGGCAGTGCCACCGCCAGCCTTAAGCGTGGCGGGATTGTCGGCACTATGCTGGTGAGCTTGTATGCGGTGCTGTACTCGATACTGCAACTAGAAGATTACGCCCTACTGATGGGCACCGGCTTGTTACTCGTCGTTTTACTGATTTTGATGTTCGTGACCCGCCATCAACCGAAGAACACGGTGCAATAGCACCTACCGCTCCACCCTTGAAGACCCCCGACAGCGCACTTTTTGCTGTCGGGATTTTTTTATTGGCAAGCCCAAATGTGGCATGTAGCCTATGTGGTTTACTCGGAGGCGAATATTTTGACTCATCCAGCCTATCTTCTACGTCGCTTAGCCCTTGTCTGGTTACTGCTGGCAACCATTCCAAGCTTACTGTTACTCACGCAAAATCAATTATTTCCGCTGATCGACCTGCAATCACCCTTAGCCAAAGCCCTGTACTGGCTTACCACCACAGGCACGGCGCCCTATGGAGTCGCGACCGTGTTAGTGGTACTGGCACTCGCCTATCGCTATATGCCAAAAGCGCTGTTTATTAGCCTGTTTTTAGCCATTAGCCTCAGCCAAGTTATCAGCCTAAGTACCAGTCATACCCTTAAAGCCTTTTTTAAAGAGCCAAGGCCGAACCTAGTGTATCTGTCAGACCAAGGGCTCCCAGAGGAAGCACAACTCAACCCACAGACTTTTTATCAATTAGCCAAACCTGAGCGCTCACAAGCCATCGCCGAGGCGCTAACCGAGCTACATACTATGGAGCCAGAGGTCAAACTCGCGCCTAACATTCACCAACATTGGGAGGATGAAATCGGCTATTCCTTTCCCTCTGGTCACACAATTTTTGCGGTCACCCTAGTGCTCACCGCCAGCTATTACTTGCTACTCGCGGGTTTGCCACTATTTGCCAACGCGTTATTTACTTGGGGGTTATTGATGGGCCTCAGCCGCATGTTACTCGGCATGCACTGGCCGCAGGATGTGCTCTTCTCCACCGTACTCGCCGCTATTATCAGCAGCTTAAGTGTATTTTTAGTGGAAAAGTTAAGGCCAAGAAGTAAAGAGCAACCCAACGGGTAAGAAGCATAAAGCCAGCCAAAGGGCTAACTCAGTGTGACAGGCGGCATCTGCAACTTATGTCGATGCCGTTTTTATCAGGAAACGTCTAAGCGACCAATCACTTCAGCCATACGTAAATGCCACGACCTCCGTTAACAGCAATACAGCCAAGACGACAGATATTGAAAGCGCCATCACACCAATAATCAAATGACTGTATCTTGCGAGGAACTTGTGTTCGATAGCAGCTTCTGGTTGTTGAATAGGCACAGATAAGCTCACCTTATCACCTATTTTCGGCCCAAAGCGGTTGTAGGCATGCTCGTTATAATTCATCAGCGCGCCGCAGATATAGCGCTGCCCTCGCCAAAAATATTCAATCACCGGATTAATAAACACTTGTTGATCCCTAAAGTGCTCAGGCTCGTCGCTATATCGATGATTCTCTTGCAGCGAAATAACCGTCCCTTCAACCAACTCATAAGCTAACAGCTGCTCTTGCCTAAATCTTAATATCCCGCCAATCCCAATCAGCCCAAGCACCAATGAAAACCAAGAGATTAACAGCTGACCACCAATATCCTCGAAGACAAATGCGCCAATAATCACGACAGGAATAGATAAGATAAAAACAAGAAATAAGATTAAATTACTCACTCAGCACCATCAATGTAACTAAGGAAATTCCCAATCGCTTGATGTGAAATTAAACTTCATTGAAGCTCAAAGAAAAGTGCGTTTTGCTTAACTCTGCTTGAAATGTGGGAATATTTTTATTTTTCACCAAGTCTTTAATTTCCGCAATGTCAGTCGGCGAAGTCCTACAACCTAGGAACACAGCAGAGATGCAATCAACAGGCAATTGAAATAAAAAGACAGAGGAAGGCATTACCGCTAATGAACCATATATTTCATTAAGAATTGTTTCACTGGGACTAAACTTCATCTCTTCATTATCATCAGTTGAGTTTCCATCATACTCTTGGTTGTCAAAACGTTCATACTCATCTGGATTAACCTGAAATGTTATAAAGTTGTCATCTTCTGAAATAACTCTAAATAATCTAATATATAGATCATCATAAAAATCATGCAGCTGCTCGAACAAGATTCTATCTACCCGAACAAAGTCTGCATCTCGTAATTTAGGTAAAATACGGTGCTCTTTCTCATAAATCCAGTCATCACTTTTGGTAAGTAATAAATCTTTTACACAAACACCTTTCTGCAAGGGTGAAAAACGCTCTCTGTTATATAGTACACGTTCAATAGTGTCTGACATTGATAGCTTGTAGTTAAAATAATATCCTAACTTTTCATAATCAAACTCAATAACAATCCCTTTATGCTCATTAGCATAATGTGACCACATTAGTAAGTTATTGTAGTTTTCAGTAAATGAAATTACACCAACTTCGTTAAAGTTAGCATCTGATGAAAACTGTTCAGCTTGTTCAAAGAAGTCGGCCCCTAATCCATCACGAAGTACCTTATCAATTAAGTCTTGTGCAGGACTTAGCTCAAATGGATCATTTAGAACACCTCGCTGACTTGCTCGGAGACAAAAACTAGAAAAAAATTCTCGCCGATAAGGCATATATTTGTATATTTTCTTCATATATCCCCGTAAAAACAAAATCTATTTATGCATTTGAAATGATGGATATTAAATATTAAAAACACATTATATTCAATTTAATCAAAAACTTACCAACAACACGAGCCCTAAGAATTGTTAACGTTTTCACAAAGGACTACATGGTATACCAAGGGTTTAACTGGATTAAGCACGGTCATGGAAGTGACCGTTGGCGGCATGGATGCCGCCGTCGAGCCTATAGGGACATATTCACGGCGTGTCACTGAAATGACTGTGCTTAATCAATACCACCCAAAGTAAAATACAACTTTGCCGATTAAACACACTTCTCATCCGATTTATCATCGGAAGAAAGTGCTCGGCTAATACTGCCGAAGATAGCGGTTAAAATCCCAATGCCCACATCCATCTGCCGGGCATTGCTATCATCACCGCTGGCCTCGCGTTGACTCTGATTGCCTGCTGTACCTCGCACAAAATCACAACTGGTATTGTTCATATTGCTGGAAGCACAACCACTTAATATCAGAATCAAACCGCCAATCAATAAACGTGAACTCACTAACCGCAAACTCACTCTGCGTAACATCCTTATACGCGAAACTGACATCTTAGTTCAGCACCTCTTCTAGGGCACCCAAACAGAGCGCGACATTCTCACGGCGGGCACCAAAGCCCATTAAACCGATGCGCCAAGCTTTGCCCGCTAGAGCACCAAGGCCTGCACCGATTTCAAGGTTGTAATCCTTGAGTAGACGCGCACGCACGGCGGCATCGTCAACACCTTCGGGGATATAAATGGCATTAAGCTGCGGCAAGCGTGACGCTTCGGCGACCACAAATTTCAGGCCAAGTTTTTCAAGGCCAGCGCGCAGCACTAAATACATGTCTTGATGACGCTTCCACGCATTTTCTAAACCTTCTTCGGCCAATAAACGCAGCGACTCGTGCAGGGCATAAAGCGCATTAACGGGCGCGGTGTGGTGATAACTGCGCTTACCGCCAGCACTGGTCCAATAGGCCATCACCAGACTTTGATCGAGGAACCAGCTCTGCACCGGCGTTTTACGATTTTTAAGCTTTTCCACCGCATTGGGTGAGAAAGACACAGGCGATAATCCCGGCACACAGGAGAGACATTTCTGGCTGCCAGAATAAATAGCATCGATTCCCCATTCATCGACTCTTAATTCCACACCGCCGAGGGATGTAACCGCATCGACAATCGATAAACAGCCGTATTGTTTTGCCAGCGCGCACAGGGTTTTAGCATCACTCAATGCGCCTGTTGAGGTTTCGGCATGCACAAAAGCAAGGAATTGAGCATCGGGGTTGGCCTTAAGCGCCGCTTCAACGGCAGCAGGGTCGACCGGCGTGCCCCATTCGTTATCCACAACCACGGCAATCGCACCGACGCGCTCGACGTTTTGGCGCATACGCTCACCAAACACACCGTTACGGCACACAATCACCTTTTCGCCGGGTTCAACTAAGTTCACAAAACAGGTTTCCATGCCCGCACTGCCGGGTGCAGACACCGCCATCGTCATTTCATTTTTGGTTTGAAACGCATATTGGATCAGGCTCTTAAGCTCATCCATCATGCCAACAAATAATGGGTCTAGGTGACCAACGGTCGGCCTTGCCTGCGCGGCTAATACTTCAGGATAAACATCCGATGGACCTGGCCCCATCAAAATGCGGCGAGGCGGATTAAAGGCAGAAAAATGCGGTGCAGGTAACATCATGTCTCCTTAATGCGTAGGGTCGAGGTCTGATTATTGTGTGACTAGAGCATTCACTCTTAACTTGTTAAACCAAACTACCACAAAAAGGGGCGCCTGTGCGCCCCTCCTTTAGCCTAAGTTGTAACCTAAAGCTAAGTGATTACAAAGGCAGGTTCTTTTTTCCTTTTCCGGCATTCAAAAACAGCTGATAAGCAGGGCTTTGCGTCTCTTCTTGATAGACAAATCCCAGCTCAGTTAAAAACTGCTGAAACGGCAAGGCATCGCCCTCGGGGACTTCAAACCCCGCCAGCACCCGCCCAAATGCCGCGCCGTGATTACGGTAATGGAATAAACTGATATTCCACTTGCTCTGCAGGGTGGTTAAAAACTTCAGCAGCGCCCCCGGATGCTCGGGAAACTCGAAGCTAAATAGGCGCTCCTCTAACGGCTCTGGTGGATGACCGCCGACCATATAACGCACATGTAATTTCGCGGTTTCATCACCAGATAAGTCCTGCACCTCAAAGCCATTATCTTCCAAGGTATTGATGATCTGCTCTAATTCGCCATGACCTTTAGTCAAACGAATACCCGCAAACACCACCGCCATATCGCGGCTGCTAAAGCGATAATTAAATTCGGTCATCACCCGCTTTTCGAGCAACTCACAAAAACGCAGGAAGCTGCCGGGACGCTCGGGCACTTTAACCGCCAGCACCGCCTCTTTTTGCTCACCCAGCTCGCAACGCTCCGACACATAACGCAGGCTGTGGAAGTTCACATTCGCGCCACTTAAAATCGCCGCGACTTTCTCACCCTTGCCACTCTCGCCCGTAGCATTGGTGCTGACATATTTTTTAAGCCCTGCAAGGGATAAAGCGCCCGCAGGTTCGGCAATGGCGCGGGTATCTTCAAAAATATCTTTAACGGCGGCGCAGATTTCGTCGGACGTTACCGTCACTACTTCATCCACAAACAGCTTGGCTAAGCGAAATGGCTCGGTGCCGATACGTTTAACCGCAACACCATCGGCAAACAAGCCGACTTGCGGGAGTGTGACAGGCTCGCCCGCTTCTATCGCCGCTTTTAAGCAGGCCGCATCTTCAGGCTCAACCCCAACAATTTTGACCTGTGGCATCACCGCCTTGTAATAGGCGGCAATCCCTGCAATTAAGCCACCGCCGCCCACGGGTACAAATACCACTTCAAGGTCGCGCTGCTGTTGCAACATCTCTTGGGCGATAGTGCCTTGGCCGGCGATCACGGCTTCGTCATCGAAGGGGGCGATATACACCCGACCTTCCTGCTCGGCCATCTCCATCGCAAAACCATTGGCCTGATCGAAAGCTTGGCCGTGCAACACCACATTGCCGCCTAAACGGCGCACCGCATCGACTTTAATATCTGGCGTAGTTTCGGGCATCACAATCACCGCATCCACACCACGACTGGCCGCCGACATGGCCACGCCTTGGGCATGGTTGCCCGCCGAGGCGCACACCACGCCGCGTTGACATTCGGCTTGGCTCAACTGAGCAATGCGGTTATAGGCGCCGCGCAGCTTAAAGGAATGCACAGGTTGCATATCCTCACGCTTTAAAAATACTTGGCAACCCAAACGCGCTGAGAGTTTGTTAAGGCTCGAGAGTGGCGTCACTTTCGCAACGTCATAAACCGACGACAGCAGGATTTTTTGCAAGTAACTTTGCGCAAGCTGACTCTTTTCTAAGGCAGAAGTGGCCGACTGCGACTTATCGGACTGAACTTGAGAGGGCTGAACTTGATAGGACTGGGCCTCAGCCTGCTCCGTTTGCGACGATGCGAGAGATAACATATCAGTCCTCCAACTTACTGCGATCGCGCACCGCGCCCTTATCGGCACTGGTGGCAAGCATGGCGTAGGCTTTAAGCGCCATCGACACATAACGCTGACGCGAAAGCGGTTTCCACGCCATTGGCCCACGGGCGAGCATGGTTTCACGGCGCGCAGCCAATTCGGCATCACTCACTGCAAGCTTGATACTGCGCTTAGGAATATCGATTTCGATGCGATCGCCGTTTTCAATCAAGGCAATCGTGCCGCCCGCTGCCGCCTCGGGCGACACATGGCCGATAGATAAACCGGAGGTTCCACCAGAGAAGCGGCCGTCGGTGATCAACGCACAGGCCTTGCCTAAGCCGCGGGATTTTAAGTAACTGGTTGGGTACAACATTTCTTGCATGCCAGGGCCGCCTTTTGGCCCTTCGTAACGAATCACCACTACATCACCCGCCACCACTTCGCCACCTAAGATGCCAGCGACTGCATCATCTTGGCTTTCGTACACCCGAGCGCTGCCAGTAAAGATCAGGTTAGACTCATCCACACCCGCAGTTTTAACGATACAGCCATTGTCCGCCAGATTGCCCGACAACACGGCCAGACCGCCCTCTTGGCTAAAGGCAAATTCGCGGCTACGGATACAACCTTCACGCCTGTCATCGTCCAGCGATGGCCAGCGGCAGTCTTGGCTAAAGGCTTTAGTGGTGGGAATGCCCGCAGGCCCCGCCATAAAGAATTGTTTTACTTTGTCATCTTGGGTTTGCATCACATCGAACTTGGCGAGCACCGACTTGAGATTGCCACCCGCATCGGCGGCAACGTGTGGCACATCAGTATGCAGCAGTCCGGCGCGGTCGAGTTCACCTAAGATGCCCATCACGCCCCCAGCGCGGTGCACATCTTCCATATGGTATTTAGCGGTCGACGGCGCCACCTTGCACAGATGCGGTACTTGGCGCGACATGCGGTCGATATCGTCCATAGTGAATGCCACGTCAGCTTCCTGCGCCGCAGCCAATAAGTGCAACACAGTATTGGACGAACCGCCCATGGCGATATCCAGCGCCATGGCGTTCTCAAAGGCTTTAAAGCTGGCGATATTGCGCGGCAATGCCGAGGCATCATCTTGTTCGTAGTAACGTTTGGTCAGCGCCATTACGCGGCGGCCCGCTTCTAAAAACAGTTCGCGGCGGTCGCTATGGGTCGCGAGCATGGAGCCGTTGCCCGGCAGCGACAGGCCTAAAGCTTCGGTTAAACAGTTCATCGAGTTGGCGGTAAACATGCCCGAACAGGAACCACATGTAGGGCAAGCACTGCGTTCGATTTTAGCGCTATCTTCATCGCTTACACTCGAGTCGGCTGCGGCCACCATGGCATCGACTAAGTCGAGCTTAATAAGCTTGTCCGACAGCTTGGTTTTACCCGCTTCCATCGGCCCACCCGAAACAAACACCACGGGGATATTGAGGCGCAGCGCCGCCATCAACATGCCGGGGGTGATCTTGTCGCAGTTAGAGATACAAACCAGCGCATCGGCGCAGTGGGCATTGACCATATACTCGACGCTATCGGCGATAAGCTCCCGCGAAGGCAGACTGTAGAGCATGCCACCGTGGCCCATGGCGATACCATCATCGACGGCGATGGTGTTGAATTCCTTAGCAATGCCTCCCGCTTCTTCGATGGCGCTAGCCACCAGAGAACCCATATCTTTTAAGTGCACATGGCCGGGAACAAACTGAGTAAAGGAGTTGGCAATCGCAATAATCGGCTTACCAAAATCATTGTCTTTCACCCCTGTGGCGCGCCATAGCGCACGGGCACCCGCCATATTGCGGCCTTCGGTACTGGTTGCTGAACGTAACTTTGGCATTGACTCTATCCTTTATCTCAAATCGAAAATCGTGCCCTTAGGGCCTTGCTGCAGCGCTAATGCCCGCAGCCACTTGATGCTTATGCGTGTACTTTTTGTTGTTGCAAGTTTAGCGGTAACAAGACCTTGCATTGAGTGACATCAATCAATTTATTCAGTTGATTGCTGAGCAGCTCGATGGCGCGCTCGCTGTCCACTTCCATATCTAGCGACAGACTCGCATCGTCGTTCATCCGCATCTGCATTTGGGTGACCGTAAAACCACGGTGACGAGTCACACGTAGTACACGTTCTATCACTTCTGGGCGTTGTTGAACCGTTAATTCTAGGGAGTGGATCATGTTTGTTTCTCCATTTCGTCCATCATATCGCTGTTTGATGCGCCGGGGGGCACCAGTGGCCAAACGTTAAAAGCATCGTCGATTGCTACGTGTAACAAATAGGGTCCCTTAGCCGCTAACATTTCGGTTAAGGCCTCTTCCACTTCGTCGGAAGAGAAAATCGTGCGGCCGGGAATATCGAAGGCCGAGGCGAGTTGCACAAAATCAGGATTGTCTGACAGATCGGTTTCGCTGTAGCGCTCTTCAAAGAATAGCTGTTGCCACTGCTTCACCATCCCCAGTTTCTGGTTGTCGATCAGCAGAATTTTCACCGGCAATTTGCGGCGCTTGATGGTGGTCAGCTCCTGCACGTTCATCATAAAAGAGCCATCGCCAGACACTGTGACCACAGTTGCATCGGGGCGAGCCACTTGGGCGCCGATAGCGGCAGGTAAACCAAAGCCCATAGTGCCTAACCCTGCGCTGGATAAATGATCTTCAGGGCGGCGGAACCACATATGCTGGGCAACCCACATTTGATGCTGGCCCACATCACAGCACACTACGCTGTCTTCGGGCAGTTTATTGGCTAAACGGCGCAGCATGGCAGGAGCGTAGATTAAGCTGCCGGGATGTTGATAATCCCATTGATGTTTACGGGCAAGATGTTCAACCTCTGCCTGCCAAGGCGTGATGTTCAGCGCCATAGCAAGGGCAGGGAAAATCTGGCGTAAATCACCTGCGATGGCCACATCGGGCTGGCGCAATTTGCCCAGCTCGGCGGCATCGATATCCAAATGGATGACTTTGGCCTTGTTGGCAAAGGTTGCTAAACGACCAGTGACCCTGTCATCGAAGCGCGCACCGGCAACCACTAATAAATCACAATCCTGCACCGCTAGGTTGGCCGCCTTTCCGCCATGCATACCTAACATTCCTAAATAACCTGGGGTGCCATGGGCAATACTGCCTAAGCCCTTTAACGTCGCGACCGATGGCATACCCGTGGCTTTGATAAATTCCCGCAGTTGATCGACCGCGCCCGCCATCCCCACGCCGCCACCGACGTACAACATTGGCTGCTTCGCTGCTGCTAACAGGGCGCGGGCCGCTTCAATCTCACTGACGCTCGCCTGTGGCTCATTGGTTACCGCTAGCAAGGGAGTGCGATATTCCAGTTGCGCGATTTGAATATCCTTAGGGATATCAACTAGCACTGGGCCGGGTCGGCCAGATGCTGCTATTTCGAAGGCTTGATACAGGGTCGGGATAAGATCGTTGACATCCGTCACCATAAAACTGTGCTTAGTGCAGCTTAAGGACATGCCCAATACATCGATTTCTTGAAACGCATCTGTGCCAATCACGGCGGTTGAAACCTGACCCGTGATAGCGACAACAGGTACAGAATCCAATAACGCATCGGCAAGCGAAGTGATTAGGTTAGTCGCACCAGGGCCAGAGGTCGCAAAGCACACGCCGGTTTTACCACTGGCTCTGGCGTAACCTACGGCGGCAAAGGCTGCGCCTTGTTCGTGGCGGCTTAAGAGATGTTCAACAGGGCTTCCATAGAGGGCATCGTAGATTGGCATAATGGCACCACCTGGGTAACCAAATACTGTAGTAACACCATGTGCTGCCAACACTTTTATGACTGCGTCTGCGCCTCTAATCATCTGCCCTGGTTCCATATTTCTCTCGCTACCTTGATCCTGAAATGCCGAAAATCGACTCGTAATTTGTGCTATTTCGAAACCTCATTTCCAAAACCTAGGGCCTGAAAACGAAGAACCCCCCGGTCCTTTCGGAGCGGGGGGTTCTTTCGAAACTTTTAACCTTTTAGGTCTACCAGTTTGCCATGCGCCGCCCCCGCTGTGATTTAATAATCACTACGGTAATAATCACGAGAATGAGCTTGGCAGCTTGGTTAAACATCAATATGGGTTCCTAATCGGTGTTCTGTATGTGTATCGCTGAAATTCTTATCGCTACTCACTTTTAAGCCTGAGCGATGCTTGCCTTGGGAACCTTGTCCCGCCGCGAGTTATTAGCTTTACCATAAAGCGACAGCCAAACACAATAAAAAATTATCTAATGTCAAAAAAATTCAGCTTCCCTGCCGAGACAATGCAAAACAACAAAGTGAAACGTTAACAAACGCGCGTTAGTGAAACAGATCGCTTACTAACCCATGTCGGTTTTGCCCGCTCGACAACCTACGAAGCAGGAATAAATTTGCGCCGCCGAGCCCCACATCCTTAGGGGCTCGGCCTTTATCAATTAAGCTCCAACAATACTTTTCATATCAGTCATATAACCACGAAGTTCCGCACCGATATACTCAACTGAGGTGTGGCGAATCGCATCATTGATGGCGATTAACTGCAGATTATCGACGTTGTTAGAACTGTCCTTCAGACCCGCACCTAAATACTCTGGCGACATGGCATTCACATAGTCACGCAGCATAGGCACGGCGGCGTGGTTGAACAGATAACAACCGTATTCTGCGGTATCCGAGATCACCACGTTCATCTCGTAAAGACGTTTACGGGCGATGGTGTTAGCGATCAACGGCGTTTCGTGCAGTGATTCGTAATAGGCGGACTCTTCAACAATACCCGCAGACACCATAGTATCGAAGGCTAATTCGACACCGGCTTTGATCATCGCGACTAGGAAAATCCCTTTGTCGAAATAGGTTTGCTCGTCGATATGCTCGCTCAACACTGGCGCATTTTCAAAGCCCGTTTCGGCGGTTTCGGCGCGCCAACGCAGCAGGTTAGCGTCGTCATTGGCCCAGTCTTGCATCATAGTGCGAGAGAACTCGCCGCTGATGATGTCATCCATATGTTTTTCGAATAAGGGTTGCAGGATTTCTTTTAAATCTTCTGCAATTTCAAACGCTTTAATCTTGGCTGGATTAGACAGTCTATCCATCATATTAGTGATACCGCCGTGCTTAAGCGCCTCGGTCACGGTTTCCCAACCTTGTTGAATTAACTTAGCGGCATAGCCAGGTTCAACACCATCGGCCACCATCTTGTCGTAACCTAAGATCGCGCCCGTCTGCAACATACCGCACAGAATGGTTTGCTCGCCCATCAGATCCGATTTCACTTCGGCGATAAAGGATGATTGCAACACACCAGCACGGTCACCACCTGTAGCACTCGCATAGGCTTTCGCAATCTCTAAACCATCGCCATTAGGGTCGTTTTCTGGGTGCACAGCAATCAAGGTCGGTACACCAAAACCACGCTTGTATTCTTCACGTACTTCAGTACCAGGGCACTTAGGCGCCACCATCACAACTGTGATATCGGGGCGGATCTGCATGCCTTCTTCAACGATGTTAAAACCGTGGGAATAAGACAGAGTCGCGCCTTGCTTCATCAGCGGCATCACGGCACTAACAACGTTAGAGTGCTGCTTATCGGGCGTTAAGTTCAGCACTAAATCCGCTGTAGGGATCAGCTCTTCAAAAGTACCGACTCTGAAGCCATTGTCTGTGGCTTTTTGCCATGAGGCACGCTTTTGAGCAATGGCTTCTGGGCGCAGGGCATAAGCAATATTCAGCCCCGAGTCACGCATGTTCAGACCTTGGTTAAGACCCTGAGCACCACAACCTAAAATAACAATATTCCAATCTTTGATGTAATTGCAGCCGTCGCTGAATTCAGAACGGTCCATGAAACGACATTGGCCAAGCTGCGCTAATTGTTGACGTAAATTCAGAGAGTTAAAATAGTTAGCCATCTGAGATACCACCTTTCAGTCGGGAATTTGGGACTCAACCAATATCAACTTTTTGTTAATGACTGGTTGTGATTGAAATCACTATAACCTATGGCTATCGTTGCTTAAAATGATATATTCGAAACCTCACATTGCGTTTTATGCAATGTCATTTTCGGTTACAACACCCTTTATAAGCGGCCAATAGGACGAGGTTATGGACATACGCACCCTCAAATTGTACCTACACTTATGTGACAGTTTGCACTTCGCCAAGACGGCGGAGCAGATGCACGTCAGTCCCTCGACCTTAAGTCGCGCCTTGCAACGGCTCGAAGAAGAAGTGAACGCCAAATTATTCGAACGGGATAATCGCAGCGTGACCTTAACCCATGCTGGGCGCGAGTTTAAATTGTTCGCCGAGCAGACCCTGCACCATTGGCGCAACCTGCGGCACAGTATCGATCTCAAGCAGGATGTACTGCGCGGCACCTTAAATCTCTATTGCTCAGTGACCGCCGCCTACAGCCATTTACCGCAATTGCTGGAACGTTTTCGGCAGGAGCATCCCTTTGTTGAGATTGCCCTCACCACAGGAGATGCCGCCAATGCACTGGCCGAAGTGCAACAAAATCGCGCCGACATTGCCATTGCCGCGCTGCCGGATCCCTTTCCTGCCACCTTGCATTTCGCCAAGATTGACGATGTGCCTTTGTCCTTAATCGCGCCAACCATGCGCTGCGCGGTGCAGCAACAGATAAGCCAAGCCCCCATCGACTGGTCGCGGGTGCCCTTTATCATTCCCGACCATGGCCCTGGGCGCCGCCGCGCCGATAATTGGTTCAAACAGATGGGAATAAGCCCCAATATTTATGCACAGGTGTCGGGGCAGGAAGCGATTGCATCCATGGTGGCGCTCGGGTGTGGCGTGAGCATCACCCCTGAGGTGGTGATCAATAACAGTCCGGTACGGGATAGGATCCAGCTATTAGCCTCCCCCGTGAACATTGCCCCCTTTGAGCTGGGTTGTTGTTGCAAGGTCAAACGCTTAGACGATCCGATAGTGAATGCGTTTTTAGAAGCGATCTAAATTTTAGTAGCAATATAAAAAAAACGGGACTGAGTCCCGTTTTTTTATGATGTTGATAAGATTAGGTATCTGGTGACATCAACTTATCGTTGCCATCGATACGAGTTACCAGCAGTTGATCGACCTTGTAGGCGTCGATATCCACCACTTCAAACTTGTAACCAGCATAGTTAACAAAGTCGGTGCGCTTAGGGATCTTACGCAGCATGTACATCATAAAGCCGGCAATGGTTTCGTAGTTTTGGTTATGGGGGAATTCCTCAATATCGAAGGCACGCATTACGTCAGTAATCGGCGTCACCCCGTCCACTAACCAAGAATTGCCATCACGGGCAATAATCTGCTCTTCGCTCTCGTGTAGCGACCAGGCCCCCATCACCGCGCGCTGCAGATCGTTGGTGGTGACAATCCCCACAACCAGAGCATATTCGTTCATCACCACCGCGAAATCGGCGCGGCTATTTTTGAAGTATTCCATCGCCTCAGACAGGCTTAAGGTATCGGGAATAATCAGCGAGGTATGCACAAGACTGTTGTCTTTTAAGGTAATTTTTTCACCGTTGATCACACGGATCAGCAGTTCCTTCGCATCCACAAACCCTTTGACCATATCCAATTGGCCGTCACAGACTAAAAACTTAGTATGGGGATCTTCGGCAATCTTACGCTTGATATCCTCCTCGCTGTCTTGCAGCAGGAAATACACTAAGCTTTCGCGGGCCGTCATGGCTGACGTTACCGAAACGGTTTGCATTTCAAACACATTTTCGATCATTTGTTGCTCGCCCTTGTCGAGCACCCCGGCTTCTGCTCCCGCGTTCATGACCGCATAAATATCATCTGGGGTGATTTCATCGTTACGCACGGTAGGGATCTGCAGCAACTTGAAGATACCACTAGCCATGCCATTGAAAAACCACACCAATGGACGCAGGATCGCGATACAAAAACTCATTGGCCCGACAACCACTAGCGCAACCGATTCAGGCATCGCCATTGCAATTCGCTTAGGCATTAAATCGGCGACCAAAATAAAGGCACTGGTTACCACAAAGAAAGACAGGAAGAAGCTAAGTTGGCTCAGCCAAGGGTCGCTCAACCACGCACTTAAAAACTGGTAAAAATAGGGACGAAACGCCGATTCACCCACAATACCGCCCATGATGGCAACGGCATTCAGGCCAATTTGCACCACAGTAAAAAAGCTACCGGGCTGGGCTTGGAGTTGCAGCACTTTTTCGGCGCGGCTATCGCCTTCATCGGCTAATTGACGTAAACGGATTTTGCGTGATGCGGCCAAAGCGATTTCTGACATGGAAAAGAAACAACTTGCGCCAATTAAGCACAATATAATCATCACGTTATCTAAGAGACTCATGTAACACCTTTTGTTTCACACTAGACTTACTTGCACCAACCCGCGCAGTGATTTTCGCGAGTCAGTTGGATTTGGCCCCGTAAAGCGGCACAAGCCTGTGGCGATAAAAGAACCCTGCTGCCGCTAAGCCCTTTGCTACACTTTAAAAAAATCGCCACTGCGCTTAAAAAGTATGATGCGTTTATTATATCCGCTAATCGCCTTGTTATGCGTGATTCTGCTCTCGCCTGCTGCCCATGGCGCAGACGAGCTTTCCCCATTAAGGTTACGCTTTTGTGTCGAAGAGACTGAATATCCACCGTTTAATTATTTTATTCGGCAAGATGGCATTAAGACTTCCACGCTTAGCGGCTACGATATCGACCTGCTAGAACGCACCTTTAAACCCATTGGAATTGATTATGAAGTGCAGGCTTTGCCTTGGTTACGCTGTTTGAAGGACGTTCAAAATGGCAGCATAGATGCCGCAATGAGCGCATCGCTCAACCGACAAAGGGCGACTGATTATATCCCATCTATTGCTTATTATTACCTCACCCCCAGTTATTTTTATTTGAAAGCAGAACTAGACCCGCAATTTCATATAAATGATATCAATCAGTTGGCTGATTTTGGCACGGTTTGCGGCATTAAAGGCTTCAATTACGATAACTTTGGCTGGCGCAAAGAAACGCCCATCAGCGAAATCAATTCCCTGCAACATCTCCCTGAAATGTTGTTGAAACACAGATGTAAATTCTTCATCGCCCGCAAGGAGATTTTAGCTGGCAGCCTCGCTTTAACGCAGTCGGGTGAACTGCCTAAGACGCTCACCTCTAAGGTATCTCCCAACACCCAGCAGGAGCCTTTTTATATGCTGATCTCAAAACGTTCAGCCAATAAAGACTTGATTGCGCGTGAATTTAATCGGCAGGTGCAAGCGATGCGAGACAGCCATCAACTCGAAGCCCTATACCAATTCCATATCCAAAAGCTTACTCACGGGGACGATAAGGGCAGTGATTCGCTTTAGGGCCGATTTGTGGATGATTACGGCAAGTTTCAGGACGTTGATGATAAATGGTGCAGCGACGGGTTTTACTGTCGAGGTACAGGCAATCATCGTTCGCCATGCGGGCCAAGGTAAAAATGGCGGTTTTGTGGTTGAAGTTGTCGATGATGCGCGCTTTTTGTAGACGTTTGGCGATGGCTTTGAGATCGCCCTCGGCTTCAAACTCGTCCACTAAGGCCATGCGCACTAAGTCGCTCACTGTGACTTCAACGGGTAGCGTACAGCAGGTCGCATGGCAGCTATCACATAAGCCTTTGCGATATTTTTGCCAAGTGGACAAATCATCGATATTGAAAATCGACACCGCACTTGCCGTATTTTTGCCCCGTTTTGACACACCAGAACCTAGAGTTAGAAATTAAAGGGCGGCAATTATAGCAGGCCAAAAGCAGAAATAAATCTGCGCCGCGCCATGCTCAAGACAAGCTGTGGTGCCGTGCCTCAATTAACAGTCACTTATGGTTCGAATCAATCACCACGGTATTGCGCCCCTGATCTTTAGCGCGATACAGACAAATATCGGTACGGCGCAGTACCTCCGACAACGTTAAGCCATCCTGGCTCTCCTTAGGAAAATACACCCCACCAATACTCAGGGTGATCTTGCCCTTTGGGGAGCTTTTATGGGGGATCTCCAAGGCGGCCACTTGGTAGCAGAGCTGGTTGGCTATCGCCTCCAATTGGATTGGTGAAATCTGTTGCAGAACAATCGCGAATTCCTCACCACCAATACGGGCAAGTAAACTCTCCTGCGGCAAAATACCACACTGAGTTAACGCCTGCGCCACTCGCTTAAGCGCCGCATCGCCCTCGAGGTGGCCGTAGGTATCGTTGTAACTCTTGAAGTAATCGACATCCAACATGAGCAGGCCGAAGGAAGTGTCTTGCTGGAGCAAGGTTTCTAGAGTTTGAGTGAAGGGGCGGCGGTTGCTTAATCCGGTTAATTCATCGGTGTCGGCCATCACCCGCAGCTGAGCATTCACCGACACTAAAGCCTGTTGCAGGCTGAGCATCTGTCGCTCTTTTTCCTCACGCAGTAATAATTCGTTCAGTGCCGCGGCAAATTGCGTCAGCATCACCTTCTTTTGCACGCTCCAATTTAATGGACGACTGACCATAGTAAGCGAGAGTAACCCCAAGAGTTGATTGTTATTTTTAATCGCATAGGCAGCAATTGAACAGATGCCGACCGAGCACAAGGCTTGATATTCCTTTGGTGATTCATCCGCCAGTTCAGCAACCGACTCAATGACTAAGGTCGACTCTGAGGTAAATTTTTGTGCCAGCACAGCCACACTGTCGATGGAAATATCTTGGATCTTGCCCGCCTGCGACTCGCAGCTCCAAAAACTCCGATATCGGGCGTGCTGCTGGGTAAATTCAATAATGCTCACCCGTTCAACATCAAATAGGCAACCAATGCGGCCACAGACCTCGGCTAAGGACTCATCTAATCGGGTGGTGTCTGTCGTTAAAAATTGCAACGACATCTCGGCTAGCAGCTGGTTTGCCTTGGATTGCCAATTGAGTTCTTGAGTCCGCTCATCGACCAGCTTCGCCAACTGGTTTTGCTGTTGTTGCAGCGCCCGTTGCTGGCGTTTATTGATTGCCAAATCGTTGCGGATCCGCTGATACATGTCCTGTAGCGATTGGGCGACATGGCCAATCTCATCGGAGTTTTGCATCACACTCATGGGCACATTGAGCTTAGGCAGGGAGTGCAGGTTAATTTGATTGGCGAACCGCTCCAGCGCCGAGAGGCGATTGGTGACTAACAAGCGAACCAAAGAGAGAATCAAGTAAATCATCAGCAGCGTTTTCAGCCCGTTGCCTAATACTATGATGATCAATTGCTGCCACAACTCGTAATAGAGTGTGTCCGTATCTAAACCGACCGTCAGCATGCCAATCTGCTGCTCTTGATAGTTAATGGGATAGTGAAACAGGGTTTGCCGACGATTATCTAAATGAATCGACTTACCCAATTGCATGGCAACGCCGTCGATACTCTCTAGATTAACGCTCGCCACCATGGGCATCATCCCAAGGCCAGACAACAAATCCGATAACAAACTATGGTCAACATCCCACAGCGACTTAGCCACACTGGGTAAGATGGATTCGGAGTATTCACGAATATCCGCCGTGGTTTTATCTATGCTCTCTTGATAGTTCCATATCAACTGTACCAACATAGTCAGGACAGCAAAAAACGAACTCACCCCAATAATAGTGAGCGTCATTCTGTGACTGATGGAATGATTACGATGCTTCATGGATACCTATTTATGATTGTGGCAACTTATCCAAAATCTGTGTCTTAAAAATTCCCGCCCAATCCCTAGCGACTAACAGCCGATAAAACTCCGAATCCGGATTAAGGACACTAAAAAGTTGTATGTCCGCATAGGGATAATATTGCGAAGTTGCTTGATAATGCTTCAGCTGCACTAATCCCAAAGCGCCCGCTAAAAAGTGCCCGCCGCCCAAAGTGGTGACCTGCTGTGATTGGCGAAGCTGTAAAATCTCTGCGGAGGTATTCACTGAACTCACCAATACATCACGCCCAGGCTGAAGTCCTTTTTCCCGCAAGGCTTTTAACACTCCCAAGGCCATATTATCGCTGGCCGTCCAAATCAGATTTAAATCGGGATAGCGGGAAAGCAAAGTTAAGGTTTGCCCATAGGCAATATCTTGACTCCACTGGCCATAGACGGTTTGAGTCACAGTGGCATTGTGCTGCATAAAAAAGTAGTCATTGGCGCCTTGGGTGCGCAGCACTGAGGCAGGCGTCGACTTATCGCCCGAAATTAATAAAACCTTCGCGTTTTCATCCTTTAAACCACTTAATAGGATTTTGGCCGTTTCGGCGCCAATCGCGTAATTATCGGGAATAATGGCTGGTAATAAATAGGTTTGCCAATGTGGATCCGCTAATAAGGTTTCTCGCTCGGCCACTGAAATATCATTCAATATCAGCTGCACATATATGGGATAGTGGTAGAGCAACTGCAACATTTTTATTGCTGACTGCTTCTCATTTACCAAAATAATATGGCTAGGGATGGATGAGGTAGAGCTTAATAATACCTCTAATTGGTTAATCATTTTAAAATGATTACGGTCTGAATGGGTTATTTGTAAATTAATATCGAGTTGAGTGGCAGCCACTTGCATTAATTTATCGACATCACCCCAAAAGCTATCCGTTGCGGCGCCAGGGTTAAAAAAAGCCACTTCTAATTTGGCCCATGCAGGCGATATGGAACACAGCAGGCCTATAAATAAACAACTCAAATACCATAGACGCAAAAGCGAGTTCTCCTCGACGGTGTTTCCCCAAATGTGTTCCGTCACTGGAGGTCACTTTATTATTTCGATTCACAACCTTGTTACCGCATAATTACCAAAGCATGTCGCTGGTAACCAATTATTTGATTAAACCACAAAATAATAAAAAGTGAACTTGGTAACTAAGAATATTTATTTTTGCCTAAGTTCAGCGCAAACAATTATAGGATATTCATTTTAATTTTAATAAGATAACTTAAATGTTAACGGCTAAGTTCATTCTTTTGGTGTAACGCCTCCCCGCCAGTTAACCCATCGCCATTTATCCTTTCGCCAGCGTCAAGCCCAAGATTGCCTTACGCTTATACTCTGTTAGTATATGTATAAATTCACAGTGATTGAGCGCTAACGACTTGCAGCAATTGGATCTTGTTCCGATCACCGACCTCAAAGGCGTCGCCAAAAGGGTGGCGGAAAAACTCGCCAAGCTCGGCATCACAACAGTACAAGATCTGCTGTTTCACTTACCCCTGCGCTACGAAGACCGCACTCAGATTTACCCTATTGCCGCCTTAATGCCGGGAAATTACGGCACCATTGAAGCCGAAATCCAGTCGACGCAAATCATTCAAGGCCGCAAACGCATGCTGGTGTGCAATGTGCGGGATAATACCGGCAGCATGAGCCTGCGCTTCTTTAACTTTTCGATGGCGCAACGCAATGCGATGCAAAATGGTTTAATGATCCGCGCCTACGGTGAAATTCGCCGTGGTAATCATCAGGCAGAAATCGTCCATCCCGAGTACAAAATTGTGTATCCCGGTGAAGACATTCACTTAAGCGATACCCTTACGCCGATTTATCCCACGACGGAAGGACTCAAGCAGGCGAGTTGGATCAAGCTCACCGAGCAAGCCCTCGAATTATTAGAAGACGGCGGTTTGACCGAGTTATTACCCACCAATTTGCAGCCCAACAGCATGAGCTTAAAACAAGCGCTGCAAACCCTGCATCGCCCCCACGCTGGAATATCACAATTTGACTTAGAGCTCGGCCAGCATCCGGCGCAGCAACGGCTGGTGCAAGAAGAACTGCTCGCCCATAACCTCAGCATGCTCCGACTCAGGCAGCGCAGCAATCTCGACGCCGCCGTGACCATGCACACCAGCGGCCAACTATTGAATCCCTTTCTCGCCTCATTGCCCTTTAAACCGACGGGCGCACAGCAACGGGTCGTCGCCGAGATAGGTAAAGATTTAGAGCAACCGCATCCCATGATGCGCTTAGTTCAAGGTGATGTGGGTTCGGGTAAAACCTTAGTCGCCGCCCTAGCCGCCCTGCAGGCCATCGAAAATGGCTACCAAGTGGCGATGATGGCGCCTACCGAATTACTCGCCGAGCAGCATGCGGCAAACTTTGCCGCCTGGTTTGAGCCTCTGGGATTAAAAGTGGGTTGGCTAGCGGGCAAGCTTAAAGGCAAGGCGCGGGCGCAATCCTTAGCCGATATTGAATCGGGCTCGGCGCAAATGGTGATAGGGACCCATGCCATCTTCCAGCAACAGGTAACCTTTAACAAACTCGCCTTGATCATCATTGACGAGCAGCACAGGTTCGGGGTTCACCAACGGATGGGGCTCAGGGAAAAAGGCATTAACCAAGGCTTTCATCCCCACCAGCTGATTATGACGGCCACGCCTATTCCGCGCACCTTAGCCATGACAGCCTACGCCGATTTGGACACCTCGATTATCGATGAGTTGCCGCCTGGCCGCACGCCCGTGACCACAGTCGCCATTCCCGATTCGCGTCGCAATGAAGTGCTCGAGCGCGTCCGCAACAGCGTCGTCACGGATAAACGCCAAGCCTATTGGGTCTGTACTCTGATTGAAGAATCCGAAGTTCTCGAGTGCCAAGCGGCGGAAGATACCGCCGAAGAGTTGCGCCAAGCGCTGCCGGAACTCAGCATAGGTTTAGTCCACGGCCGGATGAAAAGCGCTGAAAAGCAAAAAATTATGGCCGACTTCAAGACGGGAACTATCCATTTATTGGTTGCAACTACAGTGATTGAAGTCGGCGTCGACGTCCCCAACTCTAGCTTGATGATTATCGAAAACCCAGAGCGACTGGGTCTTGCACAGTTACACCAGCTGCGAGGTCGCGTAGGGCGCGGTGCCGTGGCAAGCCATTGTGTGTTACTCTACAAGGCGCCATTGAGCCAAACCGCGAGCCAGCGGTTAAATGTGCTCAGGCAAAGTAATGATGGTTTTGTGATTGCACAGAAAGACTTAGAGATCCGTGGGCCGGGCGAAGTACTGGGCACGAAGCAAACGGGACTGGCCGAGCTAAAAATCGCCGACCTTGTCCGCGATCAGGCGCTTATCCCACATATCCAAAAACTGGCGAGCCATGTGATGTCACAGGCGCCAGAGTCGGTCGATGCCATTATTCATCGTTGGCTTGGACACAGGCAGCAATACGTTCAGGCCTAAACCTTAAGCTAACCCCTTCAAGGTAAAATAAATTCAGCCTGTTCAGCTCACTGCTATGGACAAGCGCGTGGAAACTTGCACAATGAACCTGCCATCGACAACTCGTTGGCACTTGCACTTTAAATGTTAGCTGCATGTATTCACCCCGTTACCTTGACACTTAAGCGAAGGATGTAAAATGCAAGTTAATCAAGATGATAGAATTACACCTCAAGAAACCTCCTCAAGCAGTAATCGCTTTGCTTTGATTGCGATTGTGCTCGTCATCCTGCTCTCTGCGGGAGGTTATTATTACTACACCAAAGATGACTCACCCAAGCTCATCCCCAATGCGCCGATAGTGCTGCCTGAGCCGCCTTCATCTGAACCTATGACGCTCGAAACGGGCACTGAGCCAGAAACCGCGCCGGTGGAAAATGAAACCCCTGCGACGACCACGACGGAAACCGAAACCGTCGTCACGCCAACCGAGCCTGCGATTCCAGAAGAAGTCGTCCCCAGCCTGCCTGAGAGCGATGCCTTTGTGCATCAAAAAGCGCTGGCGATCATCAATAACAACGTGGTCGGCTCCTCCTTAGTGAACCAAGATTTGGCCCGTCAGTTTGTGGTGTTCGTGGACAACTTGGCCCAAGGCGATCTCGCCCGCAAAGTTAGCCCAGTCAAAGGCCCAGAAAAGCTGTTCACTGTGTCTGAAATCACGAGCAAAGTGTATTTAAATCCAGAGAGTTACCACAGATATGACGCCTATGCGACTGTGATTGCCAGCATGGATGAGCAAACCTTAATGCACACCTACAAACAGCTCACGCCGCTGTTTGACGAGGCCTTTGCCGAGTTGGGTTACAGCAACGCGAAATTCAATGACAGAATGCTGCAAGCCATTAAGATCATGCTCGCTGCTCCTATCATCGAAGAGCCTATTGAGCTGAGCTCAATCAGCGTGAACTACCGCTTTGTGGATCCTAATTTAGAAGCCTTACCGAGCGCGCAAAAACTGATGATCCGCATGGGGCCTGAAAACACCCGTAAAGTGAAAGCGGCGCTGCGTAAATTGGAAAACCAACTCGCCCAGTAATGCTCCAAACTTGTCTAAAAAGGCGCCTAGTGCGCCTTTTTTGTATCTTAAAAATACTACCTATAGACTTGTTCAACTCAGGTTCAGTCCAAGGTTTTATCCTCTATCCTCCCAATACCTCAGCTGCAACGAATGTTACTCTTGGGTGATAAATTCGAACTTAATTGCATTTTGTTAACCATCACAATGCAAATGGCTTCATTAAAACTAAGGACTTAGTGTAGAATAAGCCACTCAATAAACGGGGGAATTGTGCTCGTCAATCCAGCGAGAAAATAGCGATAAGCCAATCAATTCATTAAAATTTTCGCTTAGTTAGGGATAACTAAGACAGCTTTAAATAGTGTCGAGGCAAAGTAGTGCAACTCAGATTCAGCATCCTTTCTTGGGGCGCATGGGCGCCAAAGTATCCACAGCGTGATGACTGGCAAACTTGGTGCAAGCACTCGGCTGACACAAGCAAAGAAAATGACCTCGAGGGGATTTCCCCAGCCCTTTCCCAAGTCCCCGCCATGCAGCGCAGACGTTTTAGCCGTTTAACCAAGATGATGCTGGATGTCAGCTTCCAATGTGAGGCCGCGCCTAACTGTCGCTCGATATTTGCTTCTCGCCACGGCGAGCTGCACCGCACCATCGGCCTGCTCGAAGACATCATTGAAAAACAACCGCTTTCCCCCTTAGGTTTTAGTCAGTCGGTGCATAACACTGGCAGTGGTATTTTTGGCATTTTAACCAATAACACCGCCCCTTCGACCTCGATTGCCGCGGGCACAGAAACCCTTTCCCAAGCCATGGTGGAAGCGTTCGCCCAGCTGCACCAATCGCCTGAGCCACTGTTATTGGTGTTTGGCGATGATCCCGTCCCGCCAGTCTATGATGAATTTACTCAAGAGTTTGAGTTGCCCTTAGCCCTGGGATTGACCCTAGCGCCCGCAGATGAGAGTGCAACCGTCACCCTCACCCTAAGCCAACTGACAGCAGAGCAGCAACGAAACGCCACGCCGCTATCCTATGGCATGTTGATTCATGCGCTGGCAACCTCACAGGATATTGACGGCTGCTTGTCACACTGGCACTGGAGCCTAACGCATGCCTAATCCAGTGCCACACAATGCCGAATTTAATGTCGCTTATACGCTGCCCGAAAAACGCCGCGCGGGAATCAACTATATCCCGCGTTGGCTCGGCGGCGTCAGTTGCTACATCGCCTTTGGTCTCGGTGGACTGTTAAGCTCGTTAACCATTTTGCCACTGCTGCGTTTTTGGCCGGGCACGCCCGAGGCGCGGATTATCCGCGTGCAAAAGGCCGTGCACACTATGTTTAAAGGCTTTGTGGCCATGTTGACTTGGGCAGGAGTTATCCGAGTCAGCACCCATAATGCCGAGCTACTGCGAAATGCCAAGGGCGTGATAGTGATTGCCAATCACCCGAGCCTGGTCGATGTGGTGGTATTAATCAGCTTGATGCCTAATGCGGGCTGTATCGTTAAACAGGGGCTGTGGCGCAATCCCTTCTTACGTGGCGTAGTCTCCTGCGCGGGATATATTCCCAATCGCGGCGCCGAACTCATGCTCGAAGATTGCCGAGAAGTACTCGCCCGCGGCACGAACCTGATTATCTTTCCCGAAGGCACACGCACCGTATTTGGTGCAAGCATTAACGAATTTGCCCGCGGTGCTGCCAATATTGCTATTCGCACCCAAGCCGATATTTTACCTGTGGTTTTGCGCACTAATGTGCGTGGTTTGACAAAGGAACAACCTTGGTATGAGATCCCAAGGCAAACCATGGGAATGGCCGTCGAAATCGGTAACACAATTTCTCACCAAGGCTACCAAGCCCCTTTGGGGGAGCATGCGAAAATGGCTCGGCAATTAACCCGAGACCTTGAACAATATTATCAACAACAACTCGAAAATAATTATGACTTTACATAACGAAATTAAACAGTTGATCATCGACTGCCTCGACTTAGAAGACGTCAGTATTGATGATATCGACACAGATGCACCGCTATTTGGTGAAGGACTCGGACTCGACTCGATCGACGCGCTCGAGCTGGGTTTAGCCATCAAGAAAAAATTTGATGTGAAAATCGAAGCGAACTCGGATAGCACTAAGGCGCATTTTTACAGCGTCGCCAGCCTAGCTAACTTCATCGAATCACAACGTCCGTAGGAGAGGAAGATGCAAAACCGCGAACAAATCCTCGCTATGTTGACCACGATTTTGGTGGATGAGTTTGAAATCGATGCCGATGCCATTACGCCAGAGGCGAATCTCTATCAAGAGTTAGATCTGGATAGCATCGATGCCGTCGACTTAGTGATTAAGCTACAGCAGCTCACGGGCAAAAAAATTCAGCCCGACGAGTTTAAATCTGTGCGTACAGTCAACGACGTCGTTAACGCCATTGAAGGGCTAGTTAAAGACTAATGCGTGTCCTGCTACAAGTACTAACCGCACTCGCGCTGATTGCTTATCCAGTCGCCGTGTATTTAGGACTGAATTATCTGCCAGCAGGCACCATAGCCCTAGTGCTATGCCTCTTGTTGGTAGTGCGTTTAATGCTGCAAAAGCAAAAGGTTAAAACCTTAGTTTTGCCTTTGCTTGTTGGGATTGCGCTCACGGCGGGCAGTTTTGTCGCCAAACGCAGCGACTGGCTCTTGTATTACCCCGTGGTGATAAACCTCACCATGTTAGCCCTGTTTAGCTACTCGCTATACCAAGGCCCGAGCATGATTGAACGGCTCGCACGGCTCAAAGAGCCCGACTTGCCGGATGAAGCCATAGGTTATCTTAAAAAAGTCACCCTGCTTTGGTGTGGCTTATTTATCCTAAACGGCACTGTGGCGGCCTATACCGCCGCATTTACCAGCCTAGCAACTTGGACCTTGTATAACGGTTTGATTGCATACGTACTCATGGGACTGCTCCTCGGTGGGGAATGGTTATATCGCAGCTTTTGGTTGAAGAAGACATGACACAACTACTCAAAAACTGGTTAACCCAAGGGCCATTCGCCCAACAACTGATCAGCTTTAATCACCATGACATAGTCACAGGTGCCCTGTTTACCAATCAGGTTGCGCATTTTTACGAGCAGCTGCGCCAAGCGCCTGAACAAAAATGGTTATTGGCGAGTGATACCAGCGATCTGTTTGCCGTGGGTTTATGTGCCGCACTCTTGGCGGGCAAGGAAATTATTCTGCCGCCCAACACCCAAACTGGCACCCTGAGTGAACTGACCCATCAGTTTGAAGGCATATTGTCAGACAAGCCGCTGTGCGAGAGTCACGCCTTTATCCTGCTGAATAAAGAGCTGAGCCTACCCACCAAACCTTGGCCAGAGAGTGACAGCTTTGGTGAACTGGTGCTCTTTACCTCGGGCAGCAGTGGCGAGCCCAAGGCGATTCGCAAGAGCCTAAGGCAGCTCGATGCCGAAGTGACAGTGCTCGAGCACACCTTCGCCGAGCATTTGCCCCATTGCAGTGTGGTATCGACCGTTTCCCATCAGCATATCTACGGGTTGTTGTTTAAAATCCTCTGGCCATTAGCCGCCAGTCGCCCTTTTTTAAGCGAGCAAATCGAATACCCTGAGACCTTAAGCTACTACACCGCCTTGTTACCAAACCTGTGCCTGATCAGTAGCCCAGCGCAATTATCCCGTTTGCCTAAGGCGCTAGAACACGAACGCCAACTGCGCTCACCCAGCTTAGTCTTTAGCTCCGGCGGGCCGTTAAGTTTTACCGCTGCCCAAGGGGTTGCCCAGTGCTATGGCCATTTACCTATCGAGATATTCGGCAGCACCGAAACCGGCGGTATCGCCTACCGTCGCCAACACGAGGCCGACGAACCTTGGCAAGTGTTTGAACAAATTACCATAGACCAAGACGCTGACGATGGTGCCCTGCTGCTGAAGTCGGCCTATTTGGCCGACGATCAGTGGTTACGTTGCGAAGATAAAATCGAGCTAACGGCCAATGGCCAATTCAGGCTCAAGGGAAGACTCGACCGCATCGTTAAGATTGAAGAAAAACGTCTTTCACTGGCGCAAATGGAGACCTTGCTCTGTAGCCACGCCTATGTCGAGCAGGCCGCCTTGGTCGTATTGCCCCAGTTTAAATCCCAGCTAGGGGCAGTGATCACCCTGTCGCCATTGGGCCGAAGTGTGCACCAAGAGCAGGGAAAACTCAGTATCAACAATGCGTTAAAAGCGCATCTACTGACTCAGTTCGAGCGAGTGACCTTACCGCGCCGCTGGCGTTACCCCGAAACCTTACCGTTAAACACTCAGGGCAAGCGCGTCGTCGCCCAGCTAGTTGAGTTATTTGACCATGATTAAGTCGAGTTTACCGCCGATCCTCGCATCAGAGATCGGCCCAGAAAGTATTGAACTGCGCCTCTTTGTCGCCGCCGATCTCGAATATTTTAACGGCCATTTTCCCGAGCAAGCCGTGCTCCCCGGTGTGACCCAACTCGATTGGGCCGTGCGCTTAGGTTGCGAGCATTTTGGTTACAACGCTGCGGTCGCTAATTTAGAAGTGCTAAAGTTTCAACAGCTTATTCTGCCAGGGCAGGAAGTCACCTTAGCCATTAGCCATAATGCTGCCAAAGAGAAGTTAACCTTTGCCTACAGCGATGGCGACCACCGCTATGCCTCCGGGCGTATCAGCTTTGCTAGTCAGCAAGGTGATGGAGCGTCCCTGTGAGCGACGGTATGAGCGACACAATGCTAGTCCCGCCGAGTGATTTAATGGGCACGGCACCAATCAAGCTGGCGCTGGTGATCCCCAATTACAATCATAGCGCCGCGATCGCCCAGACCTTGGCCGAGCTTGCCGCCCTCAATCTGCCCTGCTATTTAATTGACGATGGCAGCAACGATGAGACCCGCTATCTGCTGCAATCCTTGGCGGAGCAACACGATTGGGTGACTCTGCTGCAACACCCCTACAATCGTGGTAAGGGCGCGGCTGTGATGACGGGGCTTCGCCGTGCCTATCGCGATGGCTTTACCCATGCGTTACAGGTCGATGCCGATGGCCAGCATAATTTAAGTGATATCCCCGCCATGCTCGCTAGGGCGCAGGCCAAGCCGGATGCGCTGATCTCGGGCAAGCCCGAGTACGATGAGTCCGTCCCCAAGGGGCGACTCTACGGTCGTTACCTCACCCACTTTTGGGTATGGGTCGAAACCTTAAGCTTTGATATTCAAGATTCTATGTGCGGATTTAGGGTGTATCCCTTAGCCGCCACCGAGCGCCTATTAAGCCAGCACGCCCTCACGGAGCGGATGGATTTTGATATCGAAATCCTAGTCAAACTCTACTGGCAAGGGGTGGAAATTCTGTTTCACTCCACTAAGGTCATTTATCCCGAAAACGGCGTCAGCCACTTTCAAGGTGTGGCCGACAATGTGCGCATCACTAAGCTGCACACCCGATTATTTTTCGGCATGTTAAAGCGCCTGCCACAACTACTGCGCCGTAAACAGAAAGCGCAATCGCCCCAGCCCGATAAAACATCAACTCATTGGTCGGGGATGAAGGAGCGCGGCAGTTATTGGGGCATAAAACTGTTGGTCGAAAGCTACCGTTTCGGCGGCCATTGGCTGTGCCGCGCCATTATGTATCCGGTGATTTGCTATTTCTTCCTGACGGGCAAAGTCAGCCGTGAAGCCTCGTTGGATTTTCTGCGCCGCGTGCAACGTCTCGAGCCACAGCATCCCCAATTGAATCGCCCCATTGGCTGGCGCGATAGCCTGAACCACTTTCTCGCCTTCGGTAATGCGGCGCTCGATAGAATCGATGCCTGGTGCGACCGCATTCAATTAAGCCAAGTGGATTTTCCCGACCGCCAAGTACTGGCCGAACAGCTAGAAAGTGGCAAAGGCGCGGTGTTATTGGTTTCCCACTTGGGCAATCTCGAACTGTGCCGCGCGATTTCAATCCACCAGCGCAAGGTCAAAGTGAATGTCATGGTGTTAACCAGCCATGCCGAAAACTTTAATAATGTCCTCAAGCAATTAAACCCAGATAGCACGCTGAATTTGATCCAAGTGACCGAGCTTAATCCCGCCACCTCTATGCTACTACAGCAAAAGATTGAAGACGGTGAGCTAGTGGTGATTGCTGGCGATAGAACCTCATCCCACTCCCAAGGACGCGTGGTATATGCGCCATTTATGGGTGAAGAGGCAGCCTTCCCGCAGGGGCCATTTATTCTGGCCGGCCTCTTGGATTGCCCTGTGTACCTGATGTTTTGCCTGCGCGAACAAGGGCGATATCGCGTGCATTTGGAGCACTTTAGCAACAGTCTCAAGGGCCCGCGTGCAGGGCGAATGGAACGACTACAACAGGCGGTGCATAACTACAGCGAACGCCTCGAATACTACGCAAGGCGTGAGCCTTTGCAGTGGTTTAACTTTTTTGATTTTTGGCGGGACGATAGCAAGGTCAACCGCGCGACACCCGCCCCACAAACGACAGCAGCACTCCCAGAGCAGGAGCGCACTACAGACAGGACAGAGCATTTATGAGCCACGCAGTTACTCACACGACAACCGCTGAGTTGCCAATCGAATTTGGCCGTCAGTTACTCACATTAGAGCAAGTCGTCGCCGTTGCTAAGGGTGCTAAAGTCAAACTCAATGATGATGCCGATTACCAAGCTTATATCCAAAAGGGCGCCCGCTTTATCGACAGCCTGCTGCACGAAGAAGGTGTGGTATACGGCGTTACCACCGGCTATGGCGACTCTTGCACTGTCAACGTGAGTCTCGACTTAGTCCATGAGCTGCCACTGCACTTATCCCGCTTCCATGGCTGTGGCCTCGGCGAAATCTTAAGCGTGATGCAGGCGCGTGCCGTGATGGCTTGCCGTTTAAACTCCCTCGCCATCGGTAAATCCGGCGTGACCTATGAGCTATTAAAGCGCATCGAAACCTTGCTTAATCTCAATATAGTGCCAGTGATCCCAGAGGAAGGTTCGGTTGGTGCCAGCGGTGACTTAACGCCATTGTCTTATCTCGCCGCCGTGCTAGTTGGCGAGCGCGAAGTGATTTATAACGGCGAGCGCAGAGCCACCCAAGAGGTTTACCGCGAGCTGAACATCACGCCCCATGTGCTGCGCCCCAAGGAGGGTTTAGCCCTGATGAATGGCACGGCGGTGATGACGGCATTAGCCTGTTTAGCCTTTGATCGTGCACAATATTTAGCGCGTTTAGCCAGCCGCATAACCGCCATGGCGTCGTTAACCCTCAAAGGTAACTCGAACCATTTCGACGATATTCTGTTTGCCGCCAAACCCCATCCGGGACAAAACCAAATCGCGACTTGGATCAGGGAAGATTTGAACCACCATGTTCACCCCCGCAATTCAGATCGTCTGCAGGACAGATATTCCATCCGCTGCGCGCCGCACATCATTGGCGTATTGCAGGATGCGCTGCCCTTTATGCGCCAATTTATCGAAACCGAAGTTAACAGCGCCAACGATAACCCCATAGTCGATGGTGAAGGCGAGCATATTCTCCACGGCGGCCATTTCTACGGCGGACACATTGCCTTTGCGATGGATTCCTTGAAAAACACTGTCGCCAACATCGCCGATCTCATCGACCGCCAAATGGCATTAGTGATGGACCCTAAGTTTAACAACGGTTTACCCGCTAACCTTTCGGGTTCAACTGGGCCACGCCGCGCCATCAACCATGGCTTTAAGGCGGTGCAAATCGGCGTTTCGGCTTGGACGGCAGAGGCGCTCAAGCACACTATGCCCGCGAGTGTTTTCTCTCGCTCAACCGAATGCCATAACCAAGATAAAGTCAGCATGGGCACTATCGCCGCCCGTGACTGTATGCGCGTATTGCAACTAACAGAGCAAGTCGCCGCCGCAGCCCTACTCGCCATGACTCAAGGCATTGGCCTGCGTATAAAACAAAACGAGTTAGACGAAAGCTCACTGACCCCTTCGCTGGCGACCACGCTCGCCCAAGTGCGCGCCGATTTTGAGCCATTAGTCGAAGACAGACCGCTCGAAGCCGTGCTGCGCCAAACCGTTGCGAAAATCCAAGCGGGCGAATGGGAAGTGTGCCGATGAAAGCCTTGCTCAGCATAGAAATGGACATGCAGATCCCCTTCCACGATGTGGATTCGATGGGGATCACTTGGCATGGTAATTACCTGCGTTATTTCGAGATTGCCCGCTGCAAATTACTCGACGAGTTAGGCTACAACTATCGCCAAATGCAGGCCTCGAACTATGCTTGGCCGATTATTGATTTGCAGATCAAATACGTTAAGGCCAGCACCTTCGAGCAAAACATTACCGTGCGCGCCGAGTTGGTCGAGTGGGAAAATCGTCTAAAAATCAATTATCAAATCCGTGATACGGCAACCGGTGAGCGTATTACCAAGGGCTATACCATTCAGGCTGCGGTGGATATGACGAGCCAAGAAATGTGCTTTGTGACGCCAGAGATATTCCGCAGCAAAATCGCCCCGCTGCTTGCAAAGGCGGATAGCGAATGATTGCCTTCCTCGCACGAGCTAAGTGGTGGCAAGGGTTCTGCCAAAGCCTACTCTTAAGCTGCACACTGCTGTTTGGCTCGGTACAGGCGCAGAGCCTCACCGATTCGAACCTCACAAGTTCGAGCCAATATCAAACGCTATTTGCCCAAGGCGCAGATAACGCTGCATTGCTCGCCCTTAGCCAAAAGCTCAATCTTGGCGAGACGGTTCGCGGCCACTTTGTGCAATCGCGTCAGCTTAAAGTGCTGAAAAAGCCTCTAGTAAGCCAAGGCCAGTTTGTGTTCGACAAGGCACAAGGGCTGATCTGGCAACAACTTAGCCCCTTCGAGTCCTTGCTGATTTTAAAAGATAAGCAACTTATTCAGCGAGATAGCCAAGGGCGAGTACAAATCAGCCAAGCCGATGCTTTGGCAAGCGCGGCAGCCATGGGGGATTTATTACCGAGTCTAGTAAATGCCATGCTGGGCGGCGATATTTCGGGTTTAAGTGCAAACTTCGAACTGCACTTTTTAGCCCAAGAGCCCTTAGCGCAAGGCAAGTCGCCACAAGAAAACTCAAGTTCAGGCAGCGCAAACTGGCAGTTGGGATTAACCCCTAAAGATCCGCTGATGAAGAAGGCAATCGCTAATATGGTGCTCGAAGGCAGCGATACGCTACACGCCTTAGTGCTACTCAGCGCCAATCCGAGTGTGAGTCCGCAGGATATCACCCGTATCGATTTTAGCGAGCTGCGCCAAGGTCCACTGAGTGAGGCTGAGTTAGCCCAATATGCCATCAGCCAGACAACGCCTAAAGACACTGGTCCAAGAGAGTAAGGCAGAAACATGGCGCCCAAGATTGCCACGCGTATTGGCCACAGCCTGATGCAAACCTCGACTAAATGGCGCTTCGCTATTTGGCTGTGTTTGATGCTGGCGGCGAGCCTTTGGACGCTGCAACTGTGGCAAAATGGGGCAAAGGTTCAAAGCGATATTCTCGCCATGTTGCCCCATCTGCAGCAGGACGCGCTCACAGCGCGCGCCCTCGAACAAGTGGAATCGACACTCGCCGATCAAGTATATCTCGCCCTGATTGCCAAGGATGAACCTCAGGCGATTGCGGCGGCCACACTCCTGATGGAGCAGCTTAAGACTCAAAATACCGCCTTTACCGATATTCGCAGCGCCGATCTGCAGTTGGGTGAAGCCCTAGGACAATTTTATTTCCCTTATAGATTTAAACTGCTCACGCCTGAACAAACCGAAGCCTTAAGCCATAATGGCCTCGAGCACTTAATTGCCTCAGCCACTCAGCAGCTCTACAACGCCTTTAGTTATGCCAATAGCCAACTCTTGACCCAAGATCCTTTGCTGTTGTTTCCCGACAATTTGCTCGCCCTTGCGCCCAACTCGAAGCTGAGCGCCAATCAAGGAATTTTAATCGCTCATCCACAAAGTGTTGATACCAAACAAGGTGTTAATAGCAGTGAAGACGTGGCTGCCATTATGATGGCAAAGGGCACAGAAAGCGCCTTTAACCCGAATGCGCAATTACGCCAGCAAGCGGCTCTCGCTCAGGCGCTGAATGCCGTCAGCGCGCAATACCCCAGCATACAAGTGTTACAGGCGGGTGCATTGTTTCATGCCATCGAGGCTACCAATACTGCTAAGAGTGAAATCTCTGTCCTCGGTCTCGCTTCTTTACTTGGCGTAGTGTTATTGGTTTGGCTCGCCTTTCGCTCCGTGATGCCACTCTTGCTGGCGATGGTGACAATCGGCAGCGGTCTGCTGCTGGCGGTGACCTTCACCTTAAGTGTGTTCGGGGAACTGCATTTACTCACTCTCGTCTTTGGCACTAGCCTGATTGGGATTGCCATTGACTACAGCTTTCATTTTTACTGCGAGCGGTTAAGCGACCATCAGCGAAGCGCGCAGGCGACCGTGGCCTATATATTCCCCACAGTGTCACTGGCCTTTATCACCAGCGCCTTAGCCTATGTCGGTATCGGTTTAGCACCGTTTCCCGGCATGCAGCAGGTAGCGATTTTCTGCGCCTCGGGTTTACTCGGCGCCTACCTGACGTTAGTGCTCGCCTATCCATTATTGGCGGGCAGCAAGTTGCCTTCGGGGGAACGTCCGTTAACCCTTGCAGAGGCCTATCTTGCGAGACTCACCGGATTCTCCAATAAACTGATCTCGCCATGGGGATTGAGTCTGTTTGCCTTAGTGCTCGCGGGAGTCTGCCTATTGGGGATCAGTAAGCTTAACGTCGACGATGATATTCGCCATTTACAGCAAAGCCCTGCGAGTGTGACTGAGCCTGAAGACAAACTCAGAAAATTACTCAGTGGCGGCACGGATAACCAGTTTTTATTGGTGCGCGCCCCCAGTGAAGAAGCCTTACTGCAACGACTCGAAGCCCTAAGTCCGCAGCTCGATGCCGCCATTAAGCAGCAAGAGCTGGGCAACTATGTCAGCCTTAGCCGTTATCTGCCAAGCAAACAAAAGCAGGATGCAGCGTATCAATTGCAGGGCAAGGTTTACCAATCGCAATTAACCACAGTGCTAAACAGCATTGGCCTCGATGACGGCATAGCACCTGAGCTTTCTGCCGCCTATCTTGCCGCCAAGGATAGCTATATCACCCCGACGCATTTTTTCGAACTTGGCCTAGGCAAACAGCTAGCCCCACTCTGGCTTGCACCGCAGGGATTCGCACAGCTTGAGCACTCAACAGAGCCAACGACCAGTCTAGATAATGCCAACCTAGGGAACGATAGCCACGGCGCCATAGTGCTGCTTGGTGGTATTGAAGATATTGCGGCCCTCAAGGCGCGCTTTGCTAACAATCCGCAGGTACAGCTTATAGATAAGGTCGCGGATATTTCCACCCTGATGGGCCACTATCGCCTGCTTACCCTGAAGTTATTGGGGCTAGCACTCGTTATCGCCCTCTTACTATTTAGCCTGAGCTTTGGCGTTAAAAGAGCCGCCCTTGTGGTCGCCGTACCCGCGCTGGCCGCCTTACTCACCTTGGCCATTTTAGGCTTAGTCGGCTCGCCCTTAAGCTTGTTTCATGCGCTGGCGCTAATTTTAGTCTTCGGGATTGGGATAGATTACAGTTTGTTCTTTGCCTCGGCAGCGCAACACGGCAAGGCAGTGATGATGGCGGTGTTTATGTCCGCCTGCTCGACCCTATTGGCCTTTGGCTTACTCGCCTTTAGCCAAACCCAAGCTATTCATTATTTTGGATTAACCCTGTCCCTCGGCATAGGGTTTACCTTTGTACTTTCGCCATTGATTTTGACCACCAGTCAGGTTTTAACCACCAACAAGGTCTCGATACCTACAAGGAATGTTATTTAAATGTCCACATCCACTGCAGCAAGCTCCGCACAGTCCCACTCCCTTTCCGTCGATGTGGCCATTATTGGCGCTGGCCCCTCGGGCTCGATTGCCGCTAGCCTATTGCATAAGCAAGGCAAACGGGTATTAGTGCTAGAAAAACAACACTTTCCACGCTTTTCTATCGGCGAGAGCCTGCTGCCCTGCTGCATGCAATTTATTGAAGAAGCGGGCATGTTAGAGGCGCTGAATGCGGCGGGATTCCAATATAAAAATGGCGCCGCCTTCCGTCGCGATGGGGTGTATACCACCTTCGACTTTACCGACAAATTTACCCCAGGGCCGGGCACAACCTTCCAAGTGCAAAGGGCAAACTTCGACAAATTGCTCGCCGATACCGCAGCAAGCTTTGGGGTAGAGATCCGTTACGGTGAAACCGTTGAGGCAATCGATTTAAGCGCCAACCCGCGCTTAAGCGTGCGTAACGAGCAAGGTGAGCAGTACCAAGTTGAGGCGCAATATGTGCTCGATGCCAGTGGTTTTGGCCGAGTATTACCACGACTACTCGACCTCGAAACGCCGTCGTCGCTGCCGACCCGCAGCGCTATCTTCACCCATGTGGAAGATAACATCAGCGATCCCGACTTTGACCGTAATAAGATTTTAATTAGCGTGCACCCGCAGCATCAGGATATTTGGTACTGGTTAATTCCCTTCAGCAACGGCCGCTGCTCGCTCGGCGTAGTGGCTGAGCCGCAGTTACTCGCGCGCCTCGAAGGCGATTTAGAGCAGCAGCTACTGACCATAGTCAAAGAAGAACCCGGCCTGAAAGCATTGCTGGCCAATGCCAAGGTCGCCCAGCCCTGTGCGACACTCAAGGGTTACTCTGCCAACGTATCTCGCCTCGCCACCGACAAGTTTGCCCTGCTGGGCAACGCGGGTGAGTTTCTCGATCCGGTATTCTCATCGGGCGTGACTATCGCCATGCAATCGGCATCGATGGCGGCAAAATGCGTGCTTAAACAGCTAAATGGCGACACGGTAGATTGGCCCGCCGAGTACTCGGCGCCGTTAATGCAAGGGGTGAACACCTTCCGCACTTATGTACAGGCTTGGTACGATGGCCGTTTCCAAGATGTGATTTTTTACGAAAATCCGAATCCTAAAATCAAACAGATGATCTGCTCGATTTTGGCGGGCTATGCTTGGGATGTGCAAAATCCCTTTGTAAAAGATTCCGAGCGACGCCTGAATATGGTGGTCGAGCTATGTCGGCAAGAAGCCGAACTCAGCGCCGAACCTGCCGTTAGCGAATTAGCCGAGGTGTAATTCGATGCGCTTAAGCCTTAACGCCAAAGGTCGCCCCAAGGCGATAGCAACCTTTTCCCTGCTCCTTATCAGCCTAGGTTTGATGGGATGCAGTGAGTTGCTCTATCGGCAAACCTGTGTCGGTTTGGCGAAAGATATGCGTTACTGCTTAGCGCCACTGCCCCATGATTTTGGCCCTGCAACGAATAAACCGCTCACCAAGCCGCAGGCGAATGAACCTAAAATTCAAGGCAATAGTCAGCAAGGTGACAGCAAAGCTGGGGTATCCTCACCCCAGTCCTTTAGTCAGAAGGTGAGTATTAAGGTGGGCGATAACACCCACGAGCTACTCACCCAGCTCGAACTCGAAGGGGAACGGATGACGCTGGTCGGGCTCGCGCCCCTTGGGCAGGCATTGTTTACCTTGGTTTACGATGGGAATACACTCAGCAGTGAACAGAGTCTCTTGCTAGGGGATGAGTTTAAAGCCGAATACCTGATGGCGATGATGCAACTCATCTATTGGCCGGAGCAGAGTATTAAAAGCCATTTAGAGGGCGGCGAGTTAGTGACGGGGCTGTGTGACACTCTTCCCTGTCGCCAGTTTTATAGCCAAGATACGCTGATCAGTCGCAGCGATAGCCAAACTCAAGTAATACAAATTCGTTATCAGCAACAGACCGACGATGCCCTCTGGCAGGCACACATTAATTTGACCATGCCACAGGCAAAGTTTGAGTTAGAGATACAACCCATTTAATCGTCTTTTGACAATGCCATAGGCACCCGTTAACAGCCAATCGATATGAGCCTTTAGCCTTGCTCACATCAAAGGCCATAGGTATAGCAAGCAGCAATGAACAACAGAGTCGCCATTACACAAATTGGATTGTGTACCCCGTTAGGGCAAACGCCCGAGCAGGTGTTAGCCCGCTTGATTGCAGGCGATACCAGTGCCATGCAAACCAGTGATACTCTGCTATTTGGGGAGTCGACACTGGTTGCGCCCGTCGCTGAGTCGTTACCGACCATTCCTGCCGCGCTGGCGCAATTCGATTGTCGCAATAATCAGTTACTCCTTGCTGCCGCACTGCAAATTCACGATGCCGTAGAGCAAGCCAAAAGTGAGTTTGGCGCCGAGCGTATCGGCGTGGTCTTAGGCACCAGCACCTCGGGGATTTCGAAGGGCGAAGCCGCCTTGGCCTATCGCAATCAACACGGCCACTTCCCCGCCGATTACCATTATTTCCAGCAGGAACTCGGCAGCACCAGCGATTTTCTACGCCAGTTATTTGAGCTCCAAGGCCCTTGCTACACCATTTCGACCGCCTGCTCCTCTAGCGCCAAGGTATTTGCCAGCGCCAAACGCCTACTCGAGGCCAAGCTGTGCGATATGGTGATCGTCGGCGGTATCGACAGCCTGTGCCAACTGACAGTCAACGGATTTCACGCCTTAGAATCGGTTTCCAAGGGACATTGCAACCCCTTCAGCGCCAACCGCGATGGTATCAATATCGGTGAAGGCGCCGCGCTATTTACTCTGACCTTAGCGACAGACAACACAGCAAATGAAGCCTGCGTTTTGCTTGCAGGCATAGGCGAGTCGAGCGATGCGCACCATATGTCGGCGCCGCATCCCGAAGGTGCGGGGGCAATTGCCGCCATGCAGGCCGCGCTTGATGATGCACAGATTTCGGCGAAACAGATTGATTATATAAACTTACATGGCACAGCAACGCCTAAAAATGATGCGATGGAAAGCCGCGCCGTACTCTCGGTATTTGGCGACACGCCACCACCCGCAAGCTCAACCAAACCGCTGGTTGGCCATACCTTAGGTGCCGCGGGCGCGATTGAAGCCGCATTTTGCTATTTACTGCTCTCACCCCATAATCACCATCTTGCCCTGCCTCCCCATAGGTATGATGGGCAGCCAGATCCACAGGATCCCAGCATAGCCTTAGTCGCGCCCAAGCAATGCGCCGAACATGGCAAGCTTAACTATGTGATGAGCAACTCCTTCGCCTTTGGTGGCAGCAATGCCAGCCTGATTTTTTGCCGTAAAGGGGCTTAAGTTTTATGTCCAGTTCTACTGACACTGCAATGGCACCCGCCGAGCCGATGTGGCTGCAACAATTAGCCGAGCAGAATATTGCTGATTTTATTCCGCACCGCGCGCCGATGATCTTGATTGATAAGATCATTCGTCATCAGCAGGATGCGCTCGAAACCGAAGTGCAGATCAGCCCTCAGAGTGCTTATTTTGACGAGCAACGTCAGGCCGTCCCCAATTATGTGGGTATCGAATACATGGCGCAGAGCATCGCTGCCCTCGCCGGTGTAGAGGCCAAACTGCGCCACGATAAAATCCGAGTGGGTTTTTTATTGGGATCGCGTAAATTAGCCTTACACACAGCGCAGTACGAACTCAACCGCCGCTACCGTACTCAGGTTAAACGCCTCTATCAAGAAGAGTCGGGACTGGCGGTATTCGATTGCCAGATTTATCTGTTGCCCGAGGCAGGATCGGAGCAAACACCACAACTCGTGGCCGAGGCCAATGTGAACGTGTTCCAACCCCAGGACACTCAAGCGTATATCGCCTCCAGTCAGGCTTAATGTCTGGCCTAGCGCTCACAAGCGCCAAGCTTTAAACCGACGCAACGTCAGTCGCACTACAAAAGGATTTAGCCCTTTGATGCATAAACAACTCATCATCAAGCATCACGGGTGGAGAAATAAAGATGAATAACAGAGTATTAGTCACAGGTTCGAGCCGCGGTATTGGCAAAGCCATCGCCCTTAAACTGGCTGCGGCGGGCTACGATATCGCCCTGCATTATCACAGCAATCAGGCCGCAGCCGATGCCAGCGCTGCAGAACTTAGCGCCCTTGGGGTGAACGTCAGCCTATTAAAGTTTGATGTTGCCGACCGCGCCGCCGTAAAAGCCGCCATAGAAGCAGATATCGAAGCCAATGGCGCCTATTATGGCGTGATACTCAATGCGGGCATCAACCGTGACAATGCCTTCCCAGCGATGAGCGAAACTGAGTGGGACAGCGTGATCCACACTAACCTCGATGGTTTTTACAATGTGATTCATCCCTGTGTTATGCCCATGGTACAAGGCCGCAAGGGTGGCCGTATCATCACCTTAGCTTCCGTTTCAGGTATCGCGGGCAACCGTGGACAGGTCAATTACAGCGCCTCTAAGGCCGGATTGATTGGCGCCACTAAGGCGCTGTCCTTAGAGCTGGCTAAACGTAAGATCACTGTAAACTGTATAGCCCCAGGTTTAATCGAAACCGATATGGTGGCGGATATTCCTAAGGATATGGTCGAGCAGTTAGTGCCGATGCGCCGCATGGGTAAACCCAATGAAATCGCCGCCTTAGCCGCCTTTTTAATGTCGGACGATGCCGCCTATATTACGCGCCAAGTGATTTCGGTGAATGGAGGCATGATCTAAATGACGCAGCGCAATCCCCTAGGCAGACGTGTCGTCGTTACCGGTATCGGCGGTATCAGCGCCCTAGGCCATGACTGGCCAAGTATCGCAAGCAGCCTTAAGGCACAAAAAAACTGTGTCGTGACGATGGCGGAATGGGACAAATACGACGGACTAAACACTCGCCTCGCCGCCCCCATTACTGACTTTGAGGTGCCTAGCCACTATTCCCGCAAAAAGATCCGCTCCATGGGACGCGTCTCGATTATGGCGACTCGCGCCAGCGAACTTGCGCTGATAGATGCTGGACTCTTGGACGATCCTATCGTCACCTCGGGGGAAATGGGCATTGCCTATGGTTCCTCCACTGGCAGTACCGATCCGCTGGTCGCCTTTGGCGATATGCTCAAAAATGGCGATATGTCAGGCGTCACCGCCACCAGCTATATCCGCATGATGGCACACACTACTGCGGTAAACGTGGGGGTTTTCTTTGGTCTTAAGGGACGCATTCATACCACCAGCAGCGCCTGTACTTCGGGCAGCCAAGGCATAGGTTACGCCTATGAGGCCATCAAATACGGGCAACAGACCTTAATGCTCGCGGGCGGCGGTGAAGAACTCTGCCCCACCGAGGCGGTAGTATTCGACACTTTGTTTGCCACCAGCACCAAAAATGCCACGCCAGAGTTAACACCTCGCCCCTTCGATGCCAATCGCGACGGTTTAGTGATTGGCGAAGGCGCTTGTACGCTAGTGCTTGAAGAGTTAGAGCATGCCTTAGCGCGCGGCGCGAAAATTTACGCCGAGATCGTCGGTTTTGGCACTAATTCCGATGGTCAGCATGTGACTCAGCCCAATAGCGATACCATGGAAATCGCCATTCGTTTAGCCCTTAAGGATGCGGCACTTACGCCCGATGCCATTGGTTATGTGAATGCCCACGGTACAGCCACCGATCGTGGTGACGTTGCCGAAACCCATGCAACCCATGCAGTCTTCGGTGCGGATATACCGATTTCATCCCTTAAAAGCTACACAGGCCATACCTTAGGTGCCTGCGGCGCGTTAGAGGCATGGGTCAGTATCGAAATGATGAATGCGGGCTGGTTTGCCCCCACGCTTAATCTCGACAATATCGACCCAGAATGTGCCGGACTCGATTACATTCGCGGCGAGCCACGTACACTCGACACTGACTATGTGATGAGCAATAACTTCGCCTTTGGCGGCATCAACACTTCACTGATTTTTAAACGCTGGAAAACGACATAAGGACATATCAATGAAACCATTAGTAGCAAGCATTTTACTCGGCATTAGCTTACTGGGCTCACCCGTATGGGCACAGGAATATACGGTTGAAACCTATCAAGAAATTTTTAAAGGCGACAATCAATTTAAGCAAAAACAAGCCATCGAAGCCCTGACGATTGCCGGATTATCCGATCCCGCCATTTACGATGTGTTAGAGGCCAAACTGCTCGAATCCCTGCCCCTCGCCACCGAGAAAAACGCCATCGACTACAGCGCTTGGTTAGTCAAAGGCTTAGCTTACTCGGGTAATGACAAATACAGCGCGACCATCAGCAACATAGTCAATGGCAGCTACCACAAGAAACTAAAGAAATACGCATCACAAGCCCTTGAAAATCTTGCGCAATACAAAAAGTGGAACGCCATTTTAGCGGATAACAGCCAATATGTGGCCGAGCAAAGCCCTAAGAACAATGCCTTTGCCAACGCCTTGAAAAGCGATGATTTAGAGCTGATGCGCCTCGCCGCTAAACGCATAATGGACGATCAAAACTACGATGATTTTCTATTAGAGCGCCTCAGCGTTGAGCTGAAAAATCCACGCCTAATGAGCAACGACAAGTTAGCCATCGATACCTACGCTAATATGGCCAAGGCCCTCGCCGCATCGGGCAATACGCAATACCGCGAAGTGATTGAAAATATTGCCAACAACAACCCGAACAAAAAGCTGAAAAGCTACGCCGAAAGCTATCTGAAGAAGTACTACTAATCATCTTTGGATGAGCAAAAGCGCTAATAAAAAGCCGAGAATCATCTCGGCTTTTTGATCTCATTTGTAGGCAAACCATGGTACTGACTCGACGACACGCCACGGAGTGAGACCAACCATGGTACAGGCTCGACGACACGCAGCAAGTCCATCCCTGGATGCTCGACCGCCCCGTCCATGGGGCAGACGGTCGTCTCGCCAATCACCATGGTTTGCCTTTCGAGCACAGACAACATCTGAAAGCTTAAAAGACTAGAATCACATTAATAATCTGAAAGTAGAACAATCATAACTAAAGGCTAATATATTAAACGGTGTGAGGTTTATTATATTTTAATTATGAGAAATCATTAAACAGATGAAGATATTACTCAAACTCACTTCCGGTTAAAATTTTTACACTACTATTATCTTTCATCTTTCGGATTAATTTTTCAGTAGAGATTTCAAAACCAGCCTTATTAGTCCGATGCAAACAAATAAAATTTTCCAGATGCTCGCATTTCACAAAATTATCAAACCTACTTATTAAGCTGTTTAAGTTATTACGAAAACCCTGTTCAATTTGATAAAGATGACTAGGTTGATAAGCATGCTCCCTAACATAAACCATACTATTCCAAACTGAAGTGTAGTGTTCCAGAGCCTTTTGAGCATTATCTCCATTGGGATCGCCAATATAACTTATTTCAAGCTCACATCCAGACCAATTATGTTTACCAGAACGATACATAGTCGAATAATTCAACTTGAACTTTGGATAAAGTTCATAACTAAAAACACTCCCAACGAGCTCTATAAATGAAAAAGCTGTGTTTGATGGTAAATTAACTAAAGCTGCATCTAATCTAGCGCAAAGTTGTTCCATTCTTCGTAATGAAACCCGATGAAAAGCACAAAACAGTGCTACTATTTCATAAGCAACATCTTTAGTTACTGCTGGATACATTATTACAGGATCAAACTCTATTATGGAGAAGAAATCGTTTGCCTTGATAAAATCCAAATAGTTTGGCTCAGATAAAGTTAATCGCCTTTGAAAAAATCGACTTAAATATTCCTCTGAATCAAACTGTTCACCGTAAACAGCCTTAATTGAACACTCCAGCTGTTTAGTATCTGTAGACATCACGAAAACCAACTTAGGAATATCAAACAAATGCTTTATCACCTCAAGCATTTCAATAGCATATGTAGGTCTACATCGGTCTAATTCATCAATAAAAATATAAACTTTATTTTTATTAGACAGTTCACAAACTTGATCTATTAAATTAGACAACTCCGTTTTAAACTCAACGGCGAACTCTTTATGCTTGTTATGTATTGAAAATATCTCAGCCCCAAACTCGCCTAAACGATTCTTTGATACACTTTTATCATTAGCCGAATCTTTAACTGCCACACCAATTTCTTTAAGTAGATCACCAAACTCACTACCTAGAAAATGTTTACCTAAAGCAATGGTGATCACTGGTAAAAAGTTTTTTGCTAACTTCCAGCCAGCATTGAATATTTTACTTTCAGTTTCCGAGAAATCTATTATCCCACTCTGACATTTTAATTTAGTCAAGAGTTCAGCGGTGACAAGAGCAAGTGGATCGTTTAGATAATCAGATTCCCATGCGTCGATTTTGATCGCAACATATCTTTGCTCCCCAAGTTTACGACACCAATTATCGACAAAGAAGGTCTTCCCCGTACCCCACGCGCCGTTAAGATTCGCTACATATGCTTTTTCATCACTTCGAGTATCCAAGTACTTCGTAAACGCATCAGCCTGCTTCTCTCGAATTTGCCTGTAAGCACAGGTTGAAAAAGCTAGTGAAGATGTAGAGTCGTTCATGAGTTTTTATTCCATATTTTGTATACTTTGCGGCTCAATGTTACTGCCAATCAATATCTCCTAATTAGTTTCTCTTTATATGATATTTGACGCTCAAATAACACTGAAATCAAAGGAGTACACCATCCCCTCGGAGTTGCCGCAGGGCGATTAGACAAATTGCGTGAGTCTCACCATGGATGGCGAGCTAGCTTTCGCAGCTGCAGGGACGCATCCTTCGGAAGCGATAGCAAATTTGGCAATGAGCACAAGGGGCTTTCAACTCCGTTGGGGCGTCTTGGAGCATCCAAGGAGGATAGGACGAGCAGTCCTCCTTGGTCGGGTGTGGGGTGAAGCCCCACGACTTTGACTTCATCTAAAAATCCAAACTAAGTTGGGAAAGATCTAGGGGCGACTTTTCTAGCATTTACCAGATCCATGGAAAAGAAAGCAAAATAAAACAGGAAGTTATTTCTCTTGCTATAAAGACTGATACCAACCTCTTCCCTAAATGTTGGCCTACCCTTTGCTTATCCACCGCGGCGTTTTAACCCTAAAAACAACCAAACGCGATAACGCTATGATGGATAAGCGACAACACAGGGAATTTTAATCTTGAGAGCAACAATGAAAATAATACTAGATGATCTAAAAGGGCCTGAAATTGCAGCACTTTTAACTGAACACCTTGAAGATATGCGAGCAACCTCGCCGCCGGAGAGTGTGCACGCATTAGACTTGAATGGCCTGCGCCAACCCAATATTCGCTTTTGGACACTGTGGGATGGCCGAAATCTAGCGGGCTGCGGTGCACTAAAATGGTTAGATGCCGAGCACGCCGAGATCAAATCGATGCGCACCGCCGCCACCTACAAACAACAGGGGATTGCTTCTAAGGTATTGCAGCACTTGATCAATGATGCCAAAGCCGCAGGCGTGCAGCGCCTCAGTTTAGAAACGGGCTCAATGGCCTTTTTCCAACCCGCCCGTAACCTGTATGCCAAATTTGGCTTCGAGCTGTGCGGCCCCTTTGCCGATTACGTGCTCGACCCCAATAGCCTGTTTATGACAAAAAAGCTCTAGGCCTAACACACATCAATCCACTTACATGGCGAACCGCAGTCTAAACCTAACCACAGCTAAGCTTTTGCCTGTTTAGTTGTGGTTAAAGCGCGATGCTTGTGCCAGTAATGCATTAAAAATCCGAGCAATAATCCCCAGAAGGCACTGCCGATCCCCAATACACTCACGCCCGAGGCGGTGACGAGAAACGTAATCACCGCCACCTCTCGCTCGTCGTTATCCGCGAGCGCAGCGGTCAGACTGTTACCTATGGTGCCAAGCAGGGCTAATCCTGCAATCGCAAGCACCAACTCCTTCGGAAATGCGGCGAAGAGCCCCACCACAGTTGCGCCGAGTAGACCTGTTATCAAATAAAAGACTCCGCCCCACACCGCCGCCCAATAACGAGTTGCGGGGTTAGGGTCCGCCTCTTTACCCATGCAAATGGCCGCCGTAATGGCGGATAGGTTAAAGGCAAAGCCACCAAAGGGGGCAAACAGTACGCCCATCAGACCCGTCACGGTAATTAATGGCGAGATAGGCGGACGATAACCATGGCCGTGCAGCGCAGCCACTCCAGGCATATTTTGTGAGGCCATAGTCACCACAAATAAGGGCAGCGCCACACCCACTACGCTGGTGACAGAAAACGTAGGTGCTATCCATACAGGAGCCGCGAATTGCAACTCAAGCTTATCGAGTTGCAGTAGATCCAATTGATAACTCATCCCTATCCCCACGACGAGGGTGAGCAACATAATGTAGCGTGGCGCCCAGGGCTTAAGCACAACAAACACTAATAACATCAATAGGATTAAACTCAGTTGAGTCTGCATGGCTTGAAACAGCCCTAAGCCAAACTGCAATAAAATCCCCGCTAACATGGCCGAAGCGACTGACTGCGGCATGATACGAATAAGCTTATCCATCCAGCCCGCCAAGCCGCATAGAGTGATCAACAAAGAGCTAATCAGGAAGGCACCAACGGCTTCGTGGATACTCAAACCCGCAAGGCTGCTGACCATCAGAGCCGCTCCGGGGGTCGACCATGCCGTAAGCACCGGATTTTTATAGTAGAGTGACAGGCCAATACTGGTGAGTCCCATGCCAACACCTAAGGCCCACAGCCATGAACTCATCTGTGCCGATGTCGCGCCAACGGCATCTGCCGCCTGCAGGATAATCACCGCCGAACTGCTGTAGCCCACCAGCACGGCAATAAAGCCCGCCGATATTTTTGATAGTCCTAAAGCCTCGCGCCACATCATCCCTACTCCTCTGCCTACCTTTGTCTTGATCATCGAACCACTCATCGTGCGCTATAACGCACGAGATGGACAAGATAGCACTTGTGCGTTATAACGTACAAATGATTTTTTAAGCGTCAGAACCTAATGCAGACCATCAACAGTTATCTTGCCGCGACCCTAAAACAACTGCGCAGCCAAAAGGGTTGGAGCCTAGATAAAGCGGCACTCGAGACAGGCGTAAGTAAGGCCATGATAGGCCAGATTGAACGCGGCGAATCCAGCCCCACCATTGCTACCCTGTGGAAAATCGCCAGCGGTTTTAATACCTCACTCTCGACCTTTTTGGAGCCAACGCCCGAGAGCCAAGGCGCGGTCTTTCGTAACGCAGATGCATTACGCCAAAAGCCTGCAACCGATGGCATGTTAGTGGCGTCGCTATTTCCCTTTGAGCCACGCTTTGGTTTTGAGATGTTTGAACTCACTCTATTGCCGCACTATGAACGCCTTTCCGAGCCCCATGAAGCGGGCGTGACCGAGCATGTGATTGTACTGAGCGGCACCATGGAAGTGTTAGTCGATGGCCAGTGGCAGCCATTACAGCAGGGCGAGGCCGTACGCTTTGCCGCCGATAAACCCCATGGTTACCGCAACTTGAGCGATCAACCTGTGGTGTTTCATGATCTTATCCATTACTACAGGGAAGCGCCTGCCACCGAGTAACGCCAACAAGCAAAGTGCCCAACAGATTGGCGCTTGCGCCCGACAATCCATTAGAATAAACTTATTGAAAATTTTCTAATCATAGAGGGCAAAGCTATGTTTCAATCTTTACTGGCTAAATTATCTGGCAGCAGCAACGGTGAAAAATGTTGGCAATTGATTGATCAAGGTGCGCGCGTTATCGATGTGCGCTCACCGGAGGAGTTTGCCTCGGGTCATTTGCCTCAGGCCATTAACGTACCGCTGCCAACGCTCGACCAATGGTTGCATCAGGTCGAAAATAAACAGCATCCCTTTGTACTTTACTGCGGCGCAGGCATTCGTGCCCAAAAGGGCTGCGATATTTTAAGGGCCAATGGTTTTGAATGTGTGGTCAACGGTGGCTCGCTAAAAGATTTAGTGTGCTGCCAGCCAAGCTAAGGCCTAAGCTAAGCAAAACAACGATGCGTGAGGAGGTGCAGATGATAACAAAGTGCCCACGCCCACCTAGCGGCGAACAACTGCCTCAGCCCAAAGTGGTTCGCGCAACACGCTACAGCGTGAGCCGCAACCGTGGCCAAGCCAGCACTAAGGTGCGTTATATCGAAACCAGCGCTATATCCCTTGGCTGCAAGCTGTGCGAATAATCGCTTGCTGCAGAAACAAAAATGCCAGCATTTACGCTGGCATTTTTTATTATCTTTGCGATTAAACGGTTAACGCATCGAGGCTTTGTTTCGCTTCGCTGATACCTTTTTGGTTGGCTTCTGGGCCCATGTTCAGCGCTTCGCCATAAACCACTTCCACGTCGGTGATACCGATAAAGCCGAGGAAGGTTTTTAAGAAAGGCACAATGTGATCCGTTGGACCATCTTTATGAGCGCCACCACGGGTGGTGATCAACACAGCGCGTTTACCTTCTACTAAGCCTTTAGGACCGTTTTCGGTATAAGTGAAAGTCACACCGGCACGGGCCACAAAATCAATCCAGTTTTTCAGCTGGGTTGGAATGTTGAAGTTGTACATAGGCGCGGTGATCACGATAGTGTCGTTCGCTTTTAACTCTTCAACTAAGGCGTTAGACAGGTCGAGCATCTCTTGCTGACGTGCAGTTAACTCGGCGCCGCCAAGTAGGCCAGAGGCAATTTCGCCATCAACCATTGGCAACACATCTTTACCCGCTAAATCGCGAACTGTGATGGTCGCGCCTTGGTCTTCCCATTTACCGATCAGGTGGTCAACTAACAAGGCAGATTGTGAATAACCGCCAAGAATACTGGATTTTAACACTAGGACTTTAGACATAATCTGCTCCGAAAATTGAAATACTTGAGAGTCTTTCAGCTTGCTCTCGACTCTATGACGCTAGTTTATTAGCCCATAAAAAAGAAAAAAAGCGGATAAAATTTGAGATTAGCTTCGATTTTTTAGAAAGGTTTTACATTTTAGGCACACTGACATATAAGCCATCAAATTGAGCGCAGAGTTTTTCGTCACAAAAGAGTTGTACTTCCAGTTTTACTTTGGCTTTACGCCCCCGGTGCAGCGGGCTTAAATCTGTTTCAGGCCAGCGCACTTTGACCTCGGGCGCACAGGTCACGGGCGCTATGTAGCGGATATGGGCATCGGCTAACACTATGTCGCCATCCACCTGCTGAAGCTGCTGTTGCAGCCACACCATGCCCCAACCTGTGAGCGTCATAAGGGTATAAATACTGCCCGCAAACATAGTGTTATGCAGATTGATATTCGGCGCCAGTGGCGCACTCACGCGCAGTTCGCCTTCGGCGAAGGAAACTGGCGCTATCTGCATATACTCGCTAACGGGAATGGTGCTGTGCCAGGTCTGGCGCAATTGGTTCAATAATTCGTCCATGTGCATGTCCTTACTGCCGTTGGCACATTTTCCTGTGGGTTATACCTGCAAATTGAAGGTTACTGGACCATCGTTGACCAGCTCGACCTTCATGTCGGCGCCAAATTGTCCCGTTTCAGTCGTTACCCCCTGCGCACGGCAAAAGGCGACAAATTCTTCATACAGGCCAAGCGCTTGCTCGGGTGTACCCGCCCCCGAAAAGCTCGGGCGCAGGCCACGGCCAGTGTCGGCGGCCAAGGTAAATTGCGACACCACTAAAAGCGAGCCACCCGCCTGAGTTAAGTTGAGATTCATCTTGCCATTTTCATCGGAAAACACTCGATAACTCATCACCTTAGTGGCTAATTTCTCCATCTTCTCGCGGTTATCTTCCCGCTCAACCCCAAGTAAAACTAACAAACCCTTATCGATTGCACCTATGGTTTGATTGTCCACCACCACGCTGGCGCGGCTGACTCTTTGAATTAAAGCGATCACAACTTTTCCTTTAAATTAAGACTTTACAACGGGCATCAAAGGAATTGGGCGCAGATACTGCTCAATTCCCTCCGGCAAGGACTTAGCGATTTCTGCCAAGCCGCCATCGGTCCACAGCATAAAACGGCGAAGCTCCTCGATTTCGACCTTATCGGCAAAGGTCACGGTACCTTGGATTTGGATCACTGCGCCCTGCTCGCGCAATACAAATTTAGCGAAGTTTAGCTTGGCGTTTAGTTCGCCAATCACCGCGGGCAGTTCAGGGCTGGCCTGCAACTGTGGATGCACCGCATAAAAACGGTTCATCAGAATACGGTCAATCCCCGCAGCATTTATACTGGGTTCGAGCATAAAATCATTATTGCCAAATTGCACCGCAACCTTATCCGCCCCGACTTTGGTGGCTAAATAGTTGGCATTAATTAAGGCCTGATACAAAGCATCAGCGGCGGCCTCATTGGTCATTCCAGCCAACTGCACCACTTTAGGCGCCACGGGAGCACGCACCTCGGTGGATTCGACCGCAGAAGATGAGGATTGAGGTTCTGGGGTTGAGGATGAGGTGGCTGCGCAGGCCGTTAATCCTAAAATGGCGGCAATAATCATAGCTAATTTCATGCAAACTCCTGTCGCTTTATCCAAGACCACATGGCTTGAATTTCGAGTGTGACGGCAAGTGAGAGTATTTCACTATTCAACGAATGCCCGCCATCAACAATAGTGTGGATTTGTATCCTGGGGTTATCGATTTTTGCCCCAAATGCGGCTAATAAGCGTGCCGGACAGACGGCATCCTGCGTGCCTTGTAATAGCAGGGTACGCGCAGAGACTTGAGATGTCACCCGTTGTAATACACTGAACATATTGAAGTAATCATTTTGCGCATAGTGCAGCTCAATTTGAGCTAAGGCGAATAGCGGCGGCGCAAGCCGCTTAGGTAGGCCAGTTGGTACGCCCGCTAGGGTTAATTCCCATTGGATCCAACGGCGGGCAAATTCGTGGCGAGTTACCTCATCTTGGGCGTTAAATCCTAGCTGATAATGCGTAAATAAATCCGCCAATCCAATAGAAGGCGCGGCAAATTCACGGTAAGCCTGTGGATATAACTGCGCTGCGCCCGAGGGCGCATAGAGCCATTCAATGCCGGCCTTGGAGGGAATAAACATTGCCCACAGTACTTGAGCAATCACTCGATGAGGAAATAAACCACTGTAAATTAAGGCTAAGGTGGCGCCAAATGAGCCACCCGCTAGGCACCAACGCGCTATGCCTAAGTGAATCCGAATCGCCTCAATATCGCAGATAAGCCCATTTAAATGGTTATGTTCCAACTCGCCAGCGGGCAGCGATTGTCCCGCACCTCGTTGATCTAGCAGTAAAATCCAATAATGCTCGGGGTTAAATAAACTGAGCTCACTCACACTAGCGCCTGCACCAGGACCACCATGCAGATAAAGCAGCGGGATACCCTGCGGATTACCATATTGAGCGAGATGCAACTGCTGCCCATTGCCCATCATCAGCCAATCACGGCGGATAAAAGCAGCAAGCGGATGGGCATCAGTGATCATAGGTGGGATAAGGCTCGCTGAATGTATTGGTGAATGATAACTTAGCTACGGCTTATCCAGTGTAGTCGATGAAGGCGCGTTTGCCGCAAGTTCACCTGTCGTCTCAAGCACTTGGCTTGATTGGGCGGATGGGGTTTCTAGCTGCGCGGCGGGTGTATCCTGCGCCGCTAAAGGTTGACCCTCGAGGTTAGTTTCGTTGATATCGCTGCTGGACTCATAGTCCAAATACTCGGGCATGGCGGCGGTAATTTCGGCGCCCAGTAGCACGATCATCCAAGATAAATATACCCAAACAAATAGAATAGGAATGGTCGCCAGCGCACCATAAATGGCTTCATAACTTGGAAATTTCGTCACATACAAGGCAAAACCTTTTTTCCCCAACTCGAATAGCAAGGCAGCCACCACAGCACCGAGTAGTGCGTGCCAAAACTTCACCTTTTGATTCGGTACCACCATATAGAGCAGTAAAAACGCGGCCACCGAAAATAACATCGGCAAACGTTCGATAAACAGCGGCATTACGCCAGATAAGGTGTCGCCCTCAAACAGCTTTAACGACACCACGTAGGAAGTCGCCACTAGGCTCGCCCCCACCAGCACAGGGCCTAAGGTAATCACCATCCAATACATGGAAAAGGCCACGACCACAGAACGTTTTTCCTTAGTGCGCCAAATATTATTCAGTGACTTATCTATGGCGGAGATCAGCATAATCGCCACCACCACTAAGGCCGCAATCCCCACCGCAGTGCCTTTAGAGGCATTACCCACAAATTCATTGATATAGACTTGTACCGTATCGCCCGCTGCGGGTAAAAAATTCTCGTAAACGAAGGCTTCAATTTGGCCGCGGATCCCCTTAAACACAGGAAACGCCGACAACATAGACATAGTCACCGCCACCATAGGAACGAGCGATAATAGGGTGACATAGGCCAAGTGGCCCGCACGAATATTGATTTGATCTTCTACTAGGCGCTGGCGTAAATGCAGCAGGAAGTGCCAAATCCCAAGGAGTAAGACTCGAATTTGTGCCAGATCTATCTTCTTAGTCACGGGTTTCTCTTGATTCTGTTGGTATAGACTCGTTATCTTCGTACAATAAACACTTAATTTACAAGTCTAAGGAGTGAATTGATGTCACAACAAGGATCCACTGGCAATGTTATCGCTGCAATCGCTAGTCTGTTTTTCCCCGGCCTAGGCCAACTGCTACAAGGGCGAATTTTGGCAGCATTGCTATTCTTCGTGGTCACTGTAGTCGGCTACGCCCTTTGGTGGTTAATTGTGCCCGCGGTAATTGGTGCTATCTTTCACCTCTGGAGCATTATCGATGCGGCACGTTTTAAGGCCGACTAACTTCATCTGACTCAGTGACGGAATACCCAATGAAAAGATTGATCACCTCAAGCCTGATGGCGGCAACGCTATTGCTGACGGGCTGCCAGAGTGCCTATTACGGCGCCATGGAAAAAGTGGGCTACCACAAGCGCGACATCATGGTCGACAGAGTGAAGGCCGCAAAAGAATCCCAAGAGGATGCCCAAAAAGACTTCAGTTCAGCACTCGAGGAGATGCAAGCCCTGCTCAACCACGATGGTGGCAACCTCGAAAAGGCCTACAACAAGGCCAAAGATGAATACGAGTCAGCCCAAAGTGCCGCCGATGACGTGAGTAATCGCATCAATAAAGTCGAAGATGTCGCCGAGGCGCTATTCGATGAATGGCAAGCCGAAATCGGCGAGATCAGCAAAGCCAGCCTACGCCGCAACAGTGAAACCAAGCTCAAGGAAACCCGCCGTTCCTACGAGCAACTGATGAAAACCATGCGTCGCGCCGAATCTAAAATGCCGCCCATTCTCACCGCCATGAAAGACAATATGCTGTATTTAAAGCATAACTTAAATGCCCAAGCGATAGGCGCGATTAAAGGGGAATTTGCGAGCCTACAGACGGATATCTCTGGGCTTATCAAAGAGATGAACAAGTCGATCAACGAGTCGACCAAGTTTATCGAGGCCCTAGAGAGCTCAAAGGGTTAACAAAGCCTGTAAATAGGTAAACTCGATGTTGAGTTTAAGTTTGTGCTTTGCGGAAATATTAAGCGGGTCAATTTGCTATAACTGTTTGAAATGATACATCTCAACTTATCACCTATAGTAAATTTGTTTTTATTATCAAACAGTTAAAAAATACACCTTATAAATCAGAGCATAAGAATTTAGCTATATTTCTCGTCATAACAGACTAAAAACAATAATGTATGAGATTGCTCGTCTTTAAACGGGAACAGTTAGAATTCAAATCTAATAGCTTGTACAGGCTAATAAACACCAAAAAATCGAACATAACAGATTAGAAATAACAATACTAATGCAGATATAAGATTAAAAAGCGATACATCTTGGGCGCAAAAATGCTACCGGGTGGTGTATTTTGAAGTCAAAACCGTCTTCCTGTATGCTGTGTTTAAATTAATTTGTTAATGCAGGGTAACACGATTGGATACTTGTTTTGAGCGCCCCATAATTATCTTGTCGGCTCCACGCTCTGGCAGCACCTTGCTCTTTGAGGTCCTGTCACAAAACACCTCTTTATGTACAATCGGTGGTGAAAGCCATGCCGTCATTGAAACTATCCCTGAACTAAATGTAGCAATACGAGGATTCCGTTCGAATGCGCTTACTAAAGAGGATGCCACACCTGATATCATTCATCTATTGAGAAAGGGATTTGCTTCAAAATTGCGTAAAGCCGATGGTACTCAGGTTTCTTTGCCCCATCATTCACCTATACGATTTTTAGAAAAAACTCCTAAAAATAGTTTACGTGTCGACTTTCTCAACAGTGTATTTCCTGATGCATTATTTATTTATTTAGTCAGAGATCCTAAGGAAAATATCAGCAGCATTATGGAAGCATGGCGGTCCAATCGATTTGTCACGTATCCGCAATTGCCAGGATTTGGGGATTGGTCTTTATTACTTCCAGATAATTGGGCACGACAAAGAGGTAACACACTGCAGGAAATCGCTGCTTTTCAATGGCAGCAGGCAAACGATGCGATCATGAGCAGCTTATTAAAACTACCTAAGTCTCGTTGGCATATACTCACTTACCGTGATTTAGTGGCAACACCTAGCAAGCAACTCGCAGCTCTTTGTCAATTTTGCGATATCCCTTTTGATAACTTATTCCAGCAGATTTGTGATACTCATTTACCCTATTCTCGATATACAGTTTCTCCTCCAGCTCCCAATAAATGGCAGAGTAATGCGGCAGCAATACAACAGGTTTTTCCTAAAATTGAATCGACACTAGACCTTATAAATAAGTTATTAATCGAACAATCCATTGAACCGTTGTCTAAAGTAAGGGTTATCCTAAAAACAAATCAAGATAGTGTTACTCAGAAAGATTTGTATAAAGGCATGAGTCGAAACTCACTTTGCCCATGCAAGTCAGGAAAACGTTATAAGTATTGCCATGGCGCATTAATTTAGCCCGTCAGATGAAGAGTTAACAATAATGAAACTTAAGCGTGAATTTTATCAACTCCCATTACAATTTGATTTAGAAAAAATGCAGCAAGAGATCGCACAATTTGCTGATTCTGAATGGGTGCCACATCATGAAAATTTTAAAGGAAACTCAGCTTTACCTTTAATATCTGTCAATGGTGAATTTAATAATGACTTTAAGGGTATTATGCTGCCAACTTCGGCATTACTCAGATGTGAATATCTGCAACAAGTAATCGCTTCATTTGGCGAGGTGGTTGGCCGAACTCGATTGATGAAACTTGATGCTGGATGCGAAGTCCCATTACATTCAGATATCAATTATCACTGGTATAAACGTGTCAGAGTACATATTCCCATAACTACCACCGACACTGTTATTTTCCAGTGTGCTAACAAACGTATACATATGGCTGCTGGTGATTGCTGGATTTTTGACTCATGGGAATTCCACAAAGTTGAAAATAACAGTAACCAATCCCGTGTCCATTTAGTGATTGATTTTGCTGGTTCAAGCCATTTTTGGGATATGATCGAAAATATCCACGAAGATGGTTCGACATCTCGTAAATTCCTTAATTATCAGCCTAAAAAACGGATTGAACTTCGTACAGAAAAAAATAATTACCAAATAATAATGTCACCTGGTGAAGTTGAATTATTAGTGAATGATTTAATAACCGAGGTACAGTCTTACAGCCAAAGTTCTGAATCAACAAAAGCACAATTTGCTAAACTATTAAAGAATTTTGTATCTGATTGGCGTGAGTTATGGTTTTTATATGGTGAAGATAAAACTGGCTGGCCTTTATTTCATCGATTACGAAATGAAGTGCTGAAACAAGCAAGCCAGTTTGATAAAAATATTTTTATCAAAAATGGTACTTCCGCTGTAAAAATTTTAGCACAGCTGATAATAGGTCCATCAATGAATGTAGAATTAGCACTGCCAACCACTAACGTTATTAAGTCCATAAATAAAAATGAATCGAAAAAAAATAGGATTAACTCGAAATAGTACATGCCATTGTGGCTCTGGTGAAAAATATAAAAATTGCCATGGAAAGATAAGTTAATCTTACATCAATAAAATACTGACTACTTAGTAATGCTGCCTCTCTAAGAGGGCAGCATTTTTCAAAAAATTGAAATACTTTTAGTTCAATGCTTCGTGAATATCACCATACCACCCAAAAAAAATAATCGATTGAATTATATTAATTTAATGATTTGAGGAGCCATTTAACACTTTATACGTTTGCAAATAGGTAAAATTTCGCTGGTGATTAAATATTACAGTGTCGGCACGAATTTTCAAATCACACCATAAACAACAAGTAGAGCTAATCCACCCCAAGAAGATGAACAAGCTCTCCGAGACAATCCATAACTCTATTCTAAATAATAGCTATCTGGACCGTTTTGGGTTAAATTTTTGCACTTAACAAACATTTTTTAACTTTAGCATTGATCTCCTCAAAATCGAGATAGTCTTGTGCCATAAATGGCTGATATTTTTCGCATTGCCCTATAGCCTTAGTGTTCATGGGCTGTCTAACTTGACTTGCACTAGGTGTCAAAACAGGTCGCGTAGACTGATAAAAATTTAGACAATCAACTTCAAATTCTACACCACAGTATGCAAGCAACTTAGGAATTTGATCGTCAGGCTGAGTAACTAGTCTTTCGAAGCAGAGATGATATATTTCTTGCGGAAATAGACGATCCCAATGCTTCATCAGCTCGAGATAATTTTCCCAATACACTTTGATATTATCTAATGAGTAGGAATAATTGTGCCCAACACTGAAGTATTGTTTAAATACACTGAGGGCATTATCCGTCGTATGCCGAATGACATTTATAATTTTTGCCTGAGGGAAAAGTGTTTTGATCAAACCGATATGAAGGAAATTATTGGGATTTTTATCAATGAAATAATAAGGAACCTCTGTAAAATACTGAGCAGATTCTTGTAAATATTGCTGTTGATACTGATTTATTTGCTGTTGATTAAAATTTTCCAGTTGTTTAGCGTAGCCACCTGCTTGTTCAAGGGTTAATGCTATTCTCTCTATATAAGGTAGCTCATCGGTTGCACCAATTAAACTATGGCTCGCAAGAATCTGTTCGACTAATGTTGTCCCTGAACGGGGCATACCAACAATGAAAATGGGGATAGAGCCCCCATCAACTGCCATACGTGGAGTCAAGTTTGTATGGAGTAGAGATTGTACAGTGTTAACAAATAAGGCTTTTTTAAATGGTTTTAGTGGCACCAAGAGATTGTTAGCCCTAACCATAGCATCAAATGCTAGCTTATTATCACCTGACTGTTCATAGATCCGATTCAGTGTATATAATAATAATGCAAGGCTTGCATCTGACTGCGATGGAGTATTTATGGCAGTAATGACTTCTATTTTATCCATTTCTGAAAACGTATAATTTTTTAAATCTGCTAACCCCCAAAATCCGGCAGCTTTCTTTTCTGGTTTTTCTGCAATAAATTCATGGTAATAAAATGCAGCAAGTTGTGTATTACCTGTCGCTTTGTAAATATGGCCTAAATTCAATTTTACAGCGCCATTATCATAATTATTTTTAACACAATAGTTTAATTCTTCGGTTGCCAAGACCATGTTTCCAGTTTGTAGTGCCGCTATACCGAGTTTAAAGTGTAGCTCGAGATCGTCTGGAGTGATTTTGATAAGGCAATTGATAATATCAATTTGTTCAAAATAGCGTTGCCGAACTTCTAACAAATGTAATTTACTTCTAAGTGCACTCACCGAACTGGGATCCAGTATTAAAATAGTGTCGAATTTAATTTCAGCATCCTTGAAATCATTCGCTTCAAGCGCAAGTTGCGCCAAAATTAATAATGCATCTAGATTTTGAGGTTGAAGGCGAATCACTTTTCGCGCATACCTGCTCGCAGATGAAAATTGTCGTGCAGCGAAACAAGCCTTGGCATCTTTTAAATATTGTTCTTCTTGGCTCAAGTGACCCCCCCCTTGTCTTGTTAAAAAATGTTTACCATTAAGAGATTTCAATGTTAATGCTGACAGTATAAACAAGTTTACCTTTAGCCTAAAGCTTTCACGGACTTAAAATTTATGCCGCAGATTTCACGGAAAGCTCAATAAGGGGGGACTCACCATAGACTGGGATATCACCTCTAGTTTATTAGTTTTACAGACAAGAGGTTGTTGCTGTATAAATAACACTCAAAAATATATCGATAGCCAAAAAGCGAGTTCCATTTAACAGGTCTATGATAAAGCGACTAGTTTCACCCTCCCTGCATTCTCTGTTTCTTTTGTGCAAGGCTAAGATATTTGGCTTTGTGAGCTAAGGCGCGCTTTGGTTTCTCAATCGTATAATTATTGGATCTACCGCACAAATTCACTTTTAGCTCAAAAACTTATCCCGTCAGTTCGACTCAGACTGAATACGTGTATTCTATTTGCAGTATTAACATGACTTTTATTGAATCTCTTACCCTGATGTTGGCCCTGATGTATATCGCATCCCTAAGCTATTGGAGCGGTAAAAAATGGGGAGCAGTGGCCACCTTACTCCTGAGTGTTGGCGCCGTGGCGATTAGCCTCTACTGGCCTTTGGCGCTCGCCCTAGCCATTGCCTTGCCGCTGTGCCTGATTGCCAACAAGTTTGTCCCTGAGGAATTAAAGGGCGAGATAAAAATCAACACCCTACGTGAAGGCTGCCAACATCTGCTCGCGCTCTCACTGTTTATCGTCGCTATCCAATACTGCATCAATGCTATCCAGCTTAAACAAGGCATAGTGCCTTGGTTGATGCGCCCCGATGTCGTCGATGCCTTCTTACCTATCGCGGGTGGCATTGAGCTAAAAGCCATAGTGACGCTCAACCTGTGGGACCAAACCCATCCCGCCGCAGCCGTCATGCTCGCCGCCGTGCTACTCACGGGCCTACTCTGCAAACGCGCCTTTTGTGGCTGGGCCTGCCCATTAGGGCTTGCAGGCGAATATCTCTACGCCTTACGCAAGGGCTTTATCAAGGCCGAACTGGCGCCGCCCGCATGGTTGGACTGGCCACTGCGGATGCTGAAATACTTATTGCTGCTGGGGCTGTTTTACATCGTTATCGGTATGCCTAGCGAATCGATTCCCTATTATCTACAGGGCAACTACCACAAGATTGCCGACCTTAAGATGGCGCTGTTTTTTGTCACGCCAGGCCTCATCACCTTAGCCTGCTTTGCGCTTATCCTCGCCTTAGCGGCGTGGCGTCGCCAAGGATTTTGCCGCTACTTGTGTCCCTATGGCGCCATGCTTGGGATCTTAAGTTTTGCCAGCCCGCTCAAGATCCGCCGCAATACTCAACATTGCCTGATCGAAGCTAAAGGCATGAAATGCGACAAATGTACCCGCGCCTGCCCAGCCAACATCATAGTGCACACCAAAACCACGGTTCGCAGCGACGAGTGCCAAGCCTGTATGCGCTGCGTCGCCGCCTGTCCTAAATCGGCGGCACTCGGTTTTAGCCTAAAATCTGGCCACAGCGTTAGCCATAAGGGCTTGTTAGTCTTGTTATTATTGGCGCTCTTTGCCCTGCCACTCGGCGCCTATTTAGCCGGATTCTGGCACAGCCAAACACCGGACAGTATCCGCATGGAGCTTATCCAAGTGATTGACCGAGTGGGCCATTAACTCTCTGATTTATTGCTAAGTAGACATAAAAAAGGTGCAGCCCAAGCTGCACCTTTTATGTTCGCGCTAAGCTTAAGCGCTAGTGACTAAGCCAAATCGAACCTATCGGCATTCATCACCTTAGTCCAAGCGGCCACAAAGTCATGCACAAACTTCTCTTTGGCATCATCCTGCGCATAGACCTCGGCATAGGCACGCAAAATCGAGTTAGAACCAAACACCAGATCGACGCGGGTAGCGGTCCACTTCACCGCGCCAGTTTTGCGCTCGACTATCTGATAAAGATTGCTGCCAGCAGGCTTCCAGTTGTAGGCCATGTCGGTCAGATTCACAAAGAAATCATTGGTTAACACACCTACTTTGTCGGTAAACACACCATGACCTGTACCGCCATAGTTAGTGCCTAACACCCGCATTCCGCCAACCAGTACTGTCATCTCATGGGCAGTTAACCCCATCAGTTGAGTACGATCGAGCATCATCTCCTCGGGCTGAACCACATAATCCTTTTTCTGCCAGTTACGATACGCATCGTGCAAGGGCTCAAGCACGGCAAAGGATTCCACATCGGTCATTTCCTGCGTCGCATCGCCACGGCCGGGGATAAAGGGCACAGTCACTTTCACTCCCGCCTCGTGGGCGGCCTTTTCAATCGCAGCGGCGCCGCCCAGCACGATTAAGTCGGCGATGCTGACTTTTTTACTTAGGCTTGCCTGCAGCTCAGTCAATACTTTAAGCACCTTCTGCAGCCGCTCGGGTTCGTTCGCCTGCCAATCCTTTTGCGGTGCTAAGCGGATCCGCGCGCCATTGGCGCCACCACGGAAATCCGAGCCTCGGAAGGTGCGGGCACTGTCCCACGCCGTTGCTACTAACTCGGATACGCTGAGTCCCGACGCTAATAATTTCGCCTTCAGGTCGACAATCTCACTGGCATCTAAGCGATAATCGACGCTTGGGATCGGGTCTTGCCAAAGCAAATCCTCATTCGGCACTTCTGGCCCCAAGTAGCGGCTCTTCGGACCCAGATCGCGATGGGTTAACTTAAACCAAGCTCGGGCAAATACCTCGGAGAAATAGGCGGGGTCCTGATAAAACTTCTCAGAGATTTTGCGATACTCAGGGTCCATCTTCATCGCCATATCCGCATCCGTCATGATGGGATTAAACTTGCGATTCGGATCGCCCACAGAGACGACTTTATCTTCCTCTTTGATATTAATCGGTTCCCACTGCGAGGCGCCCGCTGGGCTTTTTTTCAATTCCCAATCGTAATTTAACAGTAGGTGAAAATAACCGTTATCCCATTGAGTGGGATGAGTCGTCCAAGCGCCTTCTAGGCCACTGGTCACGGCATTTGCGCCAATGCCTGGGCCTTTTTTGTTGAGCCAGCCTAAACCTTGAGCCTCAAGATCTTCGCCCTCAGGCTCGGGGCCAAGATCCTGCGCCTTGCCATTACCATGGCACTTACCCACAGTGTGGCCACCCGCGGTTAAGGCCACTGTCTCTTCATCATTCATCGCCATTCGCGCAAAGGTGACACGCACATCTTGGGCGGTGCGCAGGGGATCGGGTTTGCCATCGACCCCTTCTGGATTCACATAGATCAGCCCCATCATTACGGCGGCCAAGGGGTTTTCAAGGTCACGCTCGCCCGAGTAACGGCTGTTGGGATTTTCCGTTGGCGCTAACCATTGTTTTTCAGAACCCCAATAAATGTCCTTCTCTGGGTGCCAAATATCCTCGCGGCCACCAGCAAAACCATAGGTTTTTAGGCCCATAGACTCGTAGGCCACATTGCCCGCGAGGATCATTAAATCCGCCCATGAGAGTTTATTGCCGTATTTTTTCTTAATCGGCCAGAGTAAACGGCGCGCCTTGTCTAAGTTGGCGTTATCGGGCCAGCTATTGAGTGGGGCAAAGCGTTGATTGCCCGTTCCCGCGCCGCCACGGCCATCGGCGACTCTATAGGTCCCGGCCGAGTGCCATGCCATACGGATCATCAGGCCACCATAGTGTCCCCAGTCGGCGGGCCACCAATCTTGGCTGTCGGTCATTAAGGCATTGAGGTCGCGCTTCACTGCGGCGAGATCTAAGCTGTTGAAGGCTTCGCGATAGTTAAACTTAGGATCCATAGGATCCGTCTTCTTATCGTGCTGGTGCAAAATATCGAGGTTAAGTGCCTTCGGCCACCAATCCATATTGTTGCTGGCGACCGCTGAATTTGCCCCATGCATCACGGGGCATTTACCTTGGGAGCTTTGAGTCTTGTCCATTGAATATTCCTTTACTTAGCTTGCACTAACGGGAGTAGCGCGCCCTAAAACTCTTGCTAGACACACTACGGTCAAAACGAGAGCCTTCACAGTTTGCCAAGGCTTATTGGCAATCTTGTGACAGCAGAAAAGACAAATTTGGTAACAAAGACAATGCCATCACTAAGGATTGGCCTAACAATTAACCCTAGGCTACATTCGCTAAAACACAATCGAAATCGGCTAAAAGTCGCTATTTTGTGAGCCCATGCAGGATTAAAAATTAGCCAATTGAGGATATCAAAAACGCTAACAATGAACAAAAAAGCCGCACATTAATGTGCGGCTTTATTAGATTGAGTGTCGAGCGATTAGCTGAGCGTCTCTAGCTCGCCATTTCGCCAAGGCTCTATCACAACTTTAATGTGTGGATTCGGTTGCATTAATTGCTTGAATGCCCCCGATACACCATCCATCCCCACTTTACCCGTGAGCAGCTTACGCCAAGGAATAGTACCTTGGGCTAATTCCGCTAAACAGGCGGCAAATTCCGCCGGCTGATAATAGTAGGAGAAGCGCATATCCAATTCTTTGACCGTGGCATAGGCGTAATTGATATTGGCATTGGCAGTGTGAATGCCCGTCACCACTATCGTCGCCTTGGCGGGCGCGCGCTGCACAAAACCTTCGATAAGCCTGTGGATACCGACACATTCGAATATGACCAAACGCTTACCCGCAGCAAGCTCGGCGGCGAAGGCGACTTCGTCCTGCTCGCTGGGGTTCACTGTATGAGTCGCCCCAAATTCACGGGCTAATTGCAATTTATCGCCCTGTAAATCCGCCGCCACTATCTTTGTCACGCCTTGTAAGTGCAGCGCGGAGATCGCCGCCAGACCAATAGGGCCGCAGCCCACAACCAGCGCCACATCCCCGGCCTGCATATCACCCCGATTCACCGCATGCAATCCCACGGCTAAGGGTTCAGTCAGTGCCACGGCCTCCGGCGGTAAATGTTCAGGCACAGGCATCAATAGGGCTTCATCGAGAATAAAATATTCAGAATAGGCCCCATTCATCCCAGGCGTGACTCCTACTCCCGCACCATTTTGGCTCATCAGAATGGGAACAGATGTCACCCGAGTGCCAAGCGCTAAGGCCTGCTGGGTCTGTGGACCAAACTCGACAATTTCGGCACAAAACTCATGGCCGAGCATCACAGCGGCATGATTGTCAACACCTTCGGGCATGACCCCAAGCTTACGATAAAAATCAAACACTTCACTGTAGTGACGAGTGATATGAATGTCCGAACCACAGATCCCACAGGCGAGGCTACGCACTAACACTTGGCCCGCCTGCGGCTTAGGTTGCTCGACCCGTTGCAGGCTGACGTCGCCATCCTGCATCACAATGGCATTCATCATGCTCATAGCGGGCTCCTATTCTGCATCGCTCATGCGGGCTAAGGCACCGGGCTTGATATAACGCGGCTTAATTCCCTGCGCTTTTGCTGCCGCCAAGAGCGCCTGCTCAATCCAGCCTGCATCCATAATAAACATGAAGTTACCATCGGCATCGAAGTTAACGTTCACCCCAGTAATCACCATCACCCCATCGGCGCCTTCAGAATCCGCTGGGCAATGGAAAGTGTGGATAGAACCGCCTGGCTCATACAAGTAGCTACCCGCGGTTTGCGGTTGGTCTGGGTATTCAAGGTAGTTCCAGCGACCCGCTAAGGTATAGAAATGCACCACACCCGTGTGGAAATGCTTAGGTAAGGTAATACCCGGCTTAAACTTAGCGCGGATCACCCAAACCCCGTTTTCAGGGTCTAAAAATAACGGGTACACATCAACGCCCGGTAAAGCATCTTTGATGATCTGTTCTTCATTGGTGTTGAGGGTTAATAAAAAGTCTTGATGATTAATCACTTCTGGTAGAGCCATGTTTGCATTCCTCATTGTTGTTATTGTGTTGTTGGGTCGAGCTACCACTACCCCAGCAGTGGATATTTAAAGTTTTCAAAGCCGTCGGAGGCGTTCACTGTGCAGCCATTGATGCAGTTGGCCTCGTCACTGACGAGAAATGCCACCACATCGGCAATCTCATTCGGTTGGGTAAATTCTTGGCGCATTTGTTCTTTGCGAATGTGTTCCCACAATCCGAGCGCTTCGTATTGGCGCAGCATAGGCGTATCGACTCGGCCCGGCGCCACGGCGCAGACCCGCACGCCAAGCGGCGCATACTCTAGCGCGGCGCATTTGGTCATCATGTCGACGGCCGCTTTACTGACGTTGTAGGTAAAGGTCATTTCTGAGGCGAGCTGCGCGTAAACTGACGAGGTATTTAAAATCACGCCCCGAGAGCCTTGGGCTTGGAATTGACGGCCACCGGCGAGGATGCCGTGGTACACGCCCTTTTGGTTCACATTGGTGACAGGTTCAAAATCATTAATAGGATCATGCTGTAACAGCGGTTTAGCCAAACCGATGCCGGCGTTATTGATCAGAATATCGAGCTGGCCAAACTGCTTGGCCGCCTGCTTGACCATGGCCTCAACTTGGCTGTAATCAGTCACATCGACACTAAAAGTGACGAGCTTGTCGCTGGGGACATCGTTAAACACCTTGAGCGCATCGACGGACAAATCGGCGGCGACAACCCTAGCCCCTTCGGCAAGCAGTTTACGAATAATAGCCTGCCCTATGCCCCCGGCAGCCCCCGTCACCACGGCGGTTTTATGTAATAAACGCATAGCTGTCCTCTGTTTGTATTTATTCATTTAATTATTAAGACGATGTTAATTTAGACGCTTAATTACTCAGCATCTTGACTTTTTACGAGCCAAATTTGATATTTTACGAGTCTTATAACAAAGTGAACTAAGCGTCCCATGTACCTAGTCCGAAGTGGTGCCGTCGCTCAATTTGAGCAATTAGTCCTAGAATTGGGGCAAAACCCCATTGAAATGATCCAGCAAGCGGGGCTGCGACAGGCGCAGTTTCGCGATCCCAATACCTATATCGCCTATCCACGCTTAGCCGAATTATTGGAAATTGCCGCCCAGCGCTGCCAGCAGCCCTTGTTTGGCTTAATGTTGGCGCAGCGGCAAACCTTGCATGTACTTGGAGATCTGCCGATGTTGGTGTCGCACACGGCCACAGTGGCCGATGCCCTTGCCCGAGTGAATGACTATCTGTATTTACACGCCTCTGGGGTGTCATTGCAGCTACAGCCACAGACTGACATTGTGCGACTGGCGCTGTTGATCAATGTTCACAGCCCTAGCGGCATAGAACAACTGATGCAAATGAGTGTGGCGCAGCTGGCGATGTTTGTCTCGAGCCTGCTCAATATGAATATCAGCAACATTCCTTTGTATTTGTGCCAGAACAAACCTAGCGGTTCTGAGCCACAGCGCTTTATCCAGCCAGTGCGTTTTCGCGAAGCCTTTGATGGCGTGGTGCTCAAAACCTCACAACTCTTGGGGCGTAACTATCACGATGAAGAGGCACTTAACCGCCACCTCCAGTCGCACCTGCAATATTTACAGAGCCGCTACCCCGACAACCTTGCCGACCAAGCACGGGACTTAATCCATCGGTTGCTCCCCACGGGAGAGTGTTGTATCGAACGGGTATCGACGGCGCTGGGTTTACACGAACGCACCCTACAAACGAGGCTGAAAGAAACGGGGCAAAGCTATCGACAATTGCTACAGGATGTTCGGCAAAACATCGCCCAGCAGCAACTCAGTTATGGCACGCAAACCATCACCGAACTCGCACTGCAACTTGGGTATGCCGAAGTCGCCGTATTTAGTCGCCACTTTAAAACTTGGACAGGATTTTCCCCAAAACAATGGCAGCAGCAGTATCGTAAGGGACAAATTGAGAATTGAAGATTGAAGGCTGATAAAAAAAGCCCCGCTAAGTTGCCTTAGCGGGGCCTTATTCATTCACTGTGCAGTCACTTTATCACGACCACAACCACCATTAGCCGCGGCTAGCGCGCTTACGGTCGTTTTCAGTTAAGTGTTTCTTACGAACACGGATGCTCTTAGGTGTTACTTCAACTAATTCGTCATCATCGATAAACTCAAGCGCTTGCTCAAGAGTTAAGGTGATTGGAGTAGTCAGTACTTGAGCTTCGTCAGTACCAGAAGCACGCATGTTAGTCAGCTGCTTACCTTTCAGACAGTTAACTGTCAGGTCGTTAGAACGTGAGTGGATACCCACAACTTGACCTTCGTAAACTTCAGCAGCGTGGCCGATAAACAGACGACCGCGGTCCTGCAGACCGAACAGTGCGAATGTCAGCGCCTTACCAGTCGCGTTAGAGATCAATACGCCGTTAGCGCGTTGACCGATATCGCCACCTTTGTGCGGACCGTAGTGATCGAATGAGTGGTAAATCAGACCAGTACCAGAAGTTGCAGTTAAGAACTCAGTTTGGAAACCGATTAAGCCACGGCTTGGGATGATAAAGTCAACGCGCACGCGGCCTTTACCGTCAAGCTGCATGTCTTTCATCTCAGCTTTACGTACACCCAGCTTCTCGATAACTGTACCTTGATGTTCTTCTTCAACGTCAACGGTCAGGGTCTCGTATGGCTCACACAGTTCGCCATCGATGGTTTTTAAGATAACTTCTGGGCGAGAAACCGCTAATTCGTAACCTTCACGACGCATGTTTTCGATCAGGATAGATAAGTGTAATTCACCACGGCCAGATACCGCGAAACGGTCTGGGCTGTCAGTTTCTTCAACACGGAGTGCCACGTTGTGCACTAATTCCTGTTGCAGACGCTCAAGAATGTTACGTGAAGTCACGTACTTACCTTCTTTACCTGCGAAAGGTGAAGTGTTGACTTGGAAAGTCATGGTCAGTGTTGGTTCGTCAACTGACAGTGGTGGCAGCGCTTCAACATTACCTGCAGCACACACAGTGTCAGAAATTTTCAGCTCGCCTAAACCGGTAATAGCCACGATGTCGCCAGCGTTTGCTACGTCAACTTCGGTACGCTCTAAGCCCATGTAACCTAATACTTGGCCCATTTTACCGTTACGAGTCTTACCATCAGCGCCGATCACGGTCACTTGTTGGTTAGTCTTGATGCTACCACGCTTGATGCGGCCAACACCGATAACACCCACGTATGAGTTGTAATCGAGCTGAGAAATTTGCATCTGGAATGGACCTTCAGCGTCAGCTGCAGGTGAAGATACTTTTTCAACGATAGTTTGGAACAGTGGCGTCATATCAGTGCCAACTTCATCCGGATCTAACGTTGCGAAGCCGTTTAACGCAGAAGCGTAAACAACAGGGAAATCTAATTGCTCGTCAGTCGCACCTAAGTTGTCGAACAGGTCGAATACTTGGTCGATAACCCAATCAGGGCGAGCACCAGGACGGTCAATCTTGTTGATAACAACGATTGGTTTTAAGCCTTGGGCGAACGCTTTCTTGGTTACGAAGCGAGTCTGTGGCATTGGACCGTCAACGGCGTCAACCAGCAGTAATACTGAGTCCACCATAGACAGTACGCGCTCAACCTCACCACCGAAGTCGGCGTGGCCTGGGGTGTCTACGATGTTAATGCGGTAGTCGTTCCACTTGATGGCAGTATTCTTTGCCAGAATCGTGATCCCACGTTCCTTTTCAAGATCGTTGGAGTCCATCACCCGCTCAGTAGCTTCTCCCCGGGTTGCAAGGGTTCCTGATTGCGACAGCAGCTTGTCAACCAGGGTCGTTTTGCCATGGTCAACGTGCGCAATAATGGCGATGTTACGTAAATTCTCTAGCACGGATAAACCTCTTACCATCAAACAAAAATAGGGATATTTCAATATTCGTTATAGCAATCTACGTTGAGTCGCCATAAAAAAGCGTGACATTCTACTCCAGAGCGGCCTCGCCGCACAGGATTATTTTTGAACACTTATAAAACAATTTTTTGAGCACTGTGCTCAAAAGGTACTCTCTTGCCCGAGTCAAATAGCCTAAATGCACCGTTAATGCGCAGGCGATTCGCCAGTTTATCTTGTCATCAACTAAGCTAAGCAGCTGAATTCACTGTTTTTCACTCAGTCCTACTTTTATCGCTCGGCCCAAAGCCGCCATAAGTATAGTCAATCCACGCCATCCAGCCGTGATGCGCCACAGTGGGCCATAAAAATAAGCGCAGCAGGCATCAGTTAGCGGTTTCTGCGGATGCCTTTGGCCTCAGTTTCAACAAACTCTATTCCACATTGCGAACAACGCTCTTAATGATCTGATAATTAAGCACTATTCAATATAACCAGCCATAACCGCCCCGCGAAAAACAGCTTAGGTTGCCACAGTTTTGTGACATTATTGCGGGCGATTGAAATAGTGAGCTTGCACGGTTCTCTCGCCACACTAATGTGCTAAATTCGTTGTGCTTTGTTTGGTTTCGAATCTTGTCAAAAGCCAGAATTGAGATATTAATCCGGCTTGCCTCTGTGCTTAATGGGCCGACGAGTTCGGGATAAATGGGCGTTGCGAGATTGCACTCAAGTTGCTTGCACTAAAATGGTGTTGTGACGGTGCGCACCAAAATGGATTAATGCACCAAAATGCCACATGCAAACGCACCAACATAGTGCAACACGAAGTGAATTGTTGTGCACTAAAATATATAGCCTTTGATTATCAACACCTTAAATTGTTGGCATAGATATCGCTATATAGCTTGTAAGTTTGGCTCAAGCGCGACTTGAGTTAAAAGATTATAGAAGGGACATCCCTTTACCCTACCGGAGACTTGAGAATGTCAGTTGAATCAGTTTTAAAGCAACTTGAAGAATTAGAAGTTAAGTTTGTTGATTTACGTTTTACCGACACCAAAGGTAAAGAGCAGCACGTATCTATCCCTGCTCATCAGGTAGACGCTGATTTCTTCGAAGACGGCAAAATGTTTGACGGTTCGTCAATCGCTGGCTGGAAAGGCATTAACGAATCAGACATGGTGCTGATGCCAGACCCAACCACGTTTGTATTAGACCCATTCACCGAAGAAACCACTGCCCTGATCCGCTGTGACATTCTCGAGCCAGGCACTATGACTGGTTATGACCGCGACCCACGTTCTATCGCGAAAAAAGCGGAAGAATACTTACGCTCTACCGGTATCGCTGACACTGTATTAGTTGGACCAGAACCAGAATTCTTCCTGTTCGACGACGTACGTTTCGGTACTGACATGTCTGGTTGTTTCGTGAAAATCGACGCTAAAGAAGCGGCATGGAACTCTGGCACTAGCTACGAAGGTGGTAACACTGGTCACCGTCCATTCGTGAAAGGCGGTTACTTCCCAGTTGCTCCTGTTGACTCATCACAAGACTTACGTAGCGCTATGTGTTTAGTGCTCGAAGAAATGGGGCAAGTCGTTGAAGCTCACCACCACGAAGTGGCGACTGCGGGTCAAAACGAAATCGCAACTCGCTTCAACACTCTGACTAAGAAAGCGGACGAAATCCAAATTCTGAAGTACGTAGTACACAACATGGCTCACGCCTATGGTAAGACTGCGACTTTCATGCCTAAGCCAATCGTTGGCGACAACGGTAGCGGTATGCACGTTCACCAATCTCTGTCTAAAGACGGTGTGAACCTGTTCGCAGGCGACAAATACGCTGGTTTAAGTGAAACTGCACTGTACTACATCGGTGGTATCATCAAGCACGCTCGCGCGCTGAACGCTTTCACTAACCCAAGCACTAACTCTTACAAGCGTTTAGTACCACACTTCGAAGCACCAGTGATGTTAGCTTACTCAGCACGTAACCGCAGCGCTTCAATCCGTATTCCAGTGGTACCAAGCCCTAAAGGCCGTCGTATCGAAACTCGCTTCCCAGATCCACATGCAAACCCATACTTAGGTTTCGCAGCGCTGCTGATGGCGGGTATCGATGGTATCCAAAACAAGATCCATCCAGGCGAAGCTATGGATAAAGACTTGTACGATCTGCCAGCTGAAGAAGCGGCTGAAATCCCACAAGTAGCGACTTCATTAGAAAATGCGCTTGAAAACCTGCAAGCTGACCACGAGTTCTTAACTCGCGGCGGTGTATTCAGCGAAGATTTCATCCAATCTTACATTGCACTGAAATCTGCAGAAGCTGAGCGTGTAAGCCGTACAACTCACCCATTAGAGTTCGAGATGTACTACAGCCTGTAATGGCTAACGGCATCAATTAGCTGCACAACATCTACCAGCCCCGACGGTCTTCTGTCGGGGCTGTTTTGTCTCTATCGCACAGTGATTCCCAATTATTCCCCTGCCTATTCAACACCTCTACACGCATACACTCCGACCTCTCGTTGTTATCTGTCCATTTGTTGTCGCCTCGTGATTTGGGGTGCATAAAAAAGTAAAGGCTTTGTAAATCCAATTAAGAACTATTCTCGATTACAACTATAATAATGCGTCTTTTTTGGAGCCAAAAACGGAATACTCCCTATTCATATTCAGTTAGCGCATTGAATACAACCCATTAAAAACGCTTTCTGGGTCGCGAGGAAAGGCACCACAGTGCAGTCCTTTTGGCTTCTCATGTACCTATTGTTTTTGATGGAGAATACTATGCCTAAGTCTATCGGGCCGATAAGCCTAGTCGCCGCCGCAGTTATCTGCCAACTGGGGCTTGTTAATGTGGCAACAGCCACTGAAAACGATATGGAGCGCATGGTGGTCTCCGCCACCCGCTCACCAACCCAAATCAGCGATCTCTCCAGCACTGTGTGGATCATTGACGAAGCCAGCATTCGCGAGCAAACCGATAGCGGCAAAGGTATTAAGGAAATGCTCGCCGCCTTAGTGCCGTCGATGGATGTATCCAGCCAAGGGCGCACCAACTTTGGCCAGAATATTCGCGGTCGCGCCATGGTGGTCCTAATCGATGGCGTGTCGATGAACACCTCCCGCAGCATCAGCCGTCAGTTAGACAGTATCGATCCATTCAATATTGCCCGCATCGAAGTGCTCGCTGGCGCGTCGGCTATCTATGGCGGTGGCGCACTGGGCGGTGCCATTAATATTGTCACCAAAAAAGCGGCTGACAGCAGTGATACCTTCGAAGCCGAGGCAGGATTCAAGTCCGGCTTTAATAGCAGTGATGATTTAGATTACCGCACCGCGCTGGCGGTGACCGGAGGCAGCGATTCGCTTAAAGGGCGCTTCAGTGCCGCTTGGCAGGAAAACGGCCAATGGTTTGATGGCAGTAGCAACCCTGTGATGCTGGACATTACCCAAACCGGAATGCAGTACACCCAAGGTTATGATTTAATGGCGAATATGGATTGGCAGCTTGCCAATGACGCCAACCTCAGCGCCATGGCACAATACTATCGCAATGGTTCAGACGATGAACATGGTCTGTACATGGGTGAGAACTTCTCCGGCGTCACTGGCGATGCCTCAGTGCTCGAAACCCGTAAGGGATTAGACGCTGACCGCAGCCCCGCCACCGAGCGCACTTTGCTGAATCTGTCCTACTCCCAGAATGAGTTTCTTGGTCAAACCCTGTATTTACAAGGCTTTTATCGCAAAGAGAATCTGGATTTCCATCCGTTCCCCTATGTCAATGAAACCAGCGGCGTCTACAACTTCTCAGCATCGGCCCAAAACACCAGCATCTATGGTTTGAAGGCAGTCGTGGAATCCAAGCCCGTCGATAGCCTCACTCTCACTTGGGGACTGGATTGGGATAAAGAAAGTTTTGATTCGAGCCAAATGAGCTTCGACCTCGATGCCGCCAACCAACACGGCGGTTTAGTGATGCGCGAGCTGTTCACTACCGGCCGTTATGTCGACTTTTCGGTCGAATCCATTGCTGCATTTGTCCAAAGCAGTTGGGAGATGAATAGCTTTTTGGTGCTAAACGCAGGCTATCGTTATCAACACATGGAAAACAGCGTTGATGATTTTATCGGTTATAACCAACAGGTGGCGATTGCCTCTGGCAAAGCCAAGGGAGCCGATGCCATTAAAGGCGGCAGCACTGACTATAACATAGGGTTAGTCAACCTCGGCTTGGTGGCTAAATTGAGCCAAGACCAACAACTCTGGCTTGCCTATTCCCAAGGCTTTGAACTACCAGACCTATCGAAATACTATGGCCGCGGCACCTACAAGGCCGATGCCGACGGTTACTTACAGCTGCAAAACAGCATCAATATCAATGATACTCGCCTTGATGGGATCAAGACCGACTCCATGGAACTGGGATGGCGTTATCTTGCAGACCGTTGGCAGGCGCAAGCCAGCGTCTATTATGCCGTGTCTGACAAGGTCATTGAGGTCAACAGCAAAGATCTGACCATCAATGTCAAAGACCAAGATAAGCGCAGCTATGGACTAGAGGCACAACTGAACTTTGATATCACCTCCGACTGGCAAGTCGGCACCAACCTGCATCTGGTGCGCAGTGAAGTGAAGGATGAGAATAATTGGATCGATGAAACCGTCACTTATGCCTCGCCCTCTAAGGCCACCGCCTTTATTGGCTGGCGCGGCGACACACAGAAGATCCGTTTACAGGCTGAGCACAGTTTTAGCGCCGAATCTGACTATCGCTTCAAAACCAACGATGGCCTAGCGAGTGAGCTTGATAGCTATACGACGCTGGATTTACTGGGCTCTATCGATTTAGCGGTCGGTACCTTGAGCTACGGCATCGAAAACCTGCTCGATAAAGACTACAGCACCCTGTGGGGCCAAAGAGCGGTGTACTTCTACAGTCCGACCTACGGTCCTGAGTCTATGTTCGACTACCATGGCCGTGGCCGCACCTTTGCCCTCAATTATCAACTGAGTTGGTGATAACAGGCTAAAAGGTATCAATCACTTGTGTTCAGCCTTCCCTTAAGGCGGGTTGAGCAAATGCCACAAACAAAAAACGGTCCACTTGGGACCGTTTTTTATGCTGATACATGCAGGATCAAGCTGATTATCTGCAACGACCAAGGCGCGAACCCGTGGTCATGACTTTGTTGCAATCTTTTTTGCTGACTTTCTTCTCGGCGCTGCTTGCTACCGTCGAATCGGTATCAGTATCACTGACCGAGGCGCAGCCACTCAAACCTAATACGGCAACGGGTAACAGTATCGCAATCCATTTTTTTAGCATTTGATTCATCCTGATTAACTAGTAATTTTGGCCTTGGGTGTTTGCATAAAACCCAGACTGCGTAAGCTAATCAATAAACGAACGAGGCACAACGTTACAAACGAGCCTAACTAGGTAAATACACCTTTCTACTGACGTGCTCTCGCCGTGCGGCTAATACACCTAAACAGAAGCGATCATGTTAACAAGAGTCACATCGTCCGAAATCAGATGCAGAATAGACTCAAGCACTCTTGTTAACCGTTACCCAAAACCCAAAAAGAGTTTATTTCCAATCCCTTCTTGCGCTTATGCGAATGACTCGCTAGCTTGAGCATGTCCATGCTGCATGATTGACTCCTCTCATTTGGGCGCTCCTAATGACTCACCAACACAATGATAAAAATAACAATAGGCGCTTAGCTATGTGGCAAAAACTCAAACCCTATCAAGACTCTATTGTGCTGCTCAGTGCATTATTACTTGGCGGCATGATCGGCATCTATTGGCCATCCTTGGCGCTCAAGCTCAAGCCCCTAGGGCAAATCTTTTTAAATCTGTTGTTTATGATTATCGTGCCCTTAGTGGCAATCAGCGTAACCTCATCGATTGCCCGCATGACGGACTTAAAAAAGCTTGGGGCGATTTTAGTGTCGATTATGGGCGTCTCGATTCTGATGGCGATTATTCCCGCCGTCGGCATCACCTTACTGGCACTGATGTTTGATCCAGCCCAAGGCGTGACCCTCGATCTTAATCAAACCGTTAGCGACACCTCGGGGAAGATGGATTTTGTGGCGCTGCTGACCACCAATGACTTTTCTGGATTACTCTCCAAATCCAATATCTTGGCGCTTATCATCATGTCGGTGATTGCCGGAATCGCTATAGGTCAATCGGGAGAAGATGGCCGTAAAGTCTCGGCACTACTCGACAGTTTTAATACCGTCATCATGAAGATAGTCGCCATTATTATGCTGGCCGCCCCCGTCGGCCTTGGCGCTTACTTTGCTTCCACCATGGCGAGTCAAGATCCGCAGCTTGTGGTGACCTTTGCCCGCGCCGTGGGATTATTTTTAGTAGCCTGTTTTATCTACCTCACCGTCGGCTCCACCTTTTATGCCTGGCTTGGCGGCGGCATGCACGGAATTAGACAATTTTGGCGCCACGCCCTCGAACCCGCAGTGACAGCATTAGGCACGACTTCCTCCCTCGCAACCCTGCCCGTCACCTTAAGGGCGGCGCTGAAGATGGGAATAAAACCCGAAATCGCCGATATCAGCCTGCCACTGCTGGTGAACTTGAATAAGGGCGGCGCATCCATTATCACTGCACTGAAGATTGTGTTTATCTACTCTCTGCTCGGGTTAGATTTCACGGTCGATGTGTTTATGGTGACCATACTCATCTCCGTCCTATCCGCCTTCATCATTGGTGGCGTGCCGGGCGGCGCCTTCCTCGGGGAGATTTTTATCGTCACCACCTTAGGGTTACCAATGGAAACCATCCCCATTCTGGTGGTGATAGGCGCCATTACCGACGCACCTTCCACCGTGATAAACGTCGTCCACGATCTCAATGCCAGCCAGATTGTTGAACGCCTCAATCGCAAAAGGCTTGAGCCATAGGGCTGTAATTGCCGAATAATTGACAACGAAACGCATCTGATTAGAATGCCAAACCATTGAAACAGAGCACATTTGTGCCGAGTAAAATCAGCTATGCTACCGCAGTACCAGAACACTGAGTCGATCAAACGAGTCAGCCACATGGAAGCGATGCGTTTTTTCAAACATAAACAATGGAGTGGTTATGCGTTGGTTGGCTTGGTTAGTTGTATGCGGGTATCTCAGTGGATGCGCAGCGGTAACGTCGAGAATGGGAGCAGATTCAACCTGGGGTCACTCTTTTTCGAGTGTGCAAACAGCTGTCGATAATGGCGAGGAGTGTGTGGTGATATCCGCGATATCCGCTCCGCCTCTGCTGCTGTTTACTATCCCTCTGACACTAGTGGATATGGGCGGCTCACTGGTAGTCGATGCAGTGATGCTACCCGTCGATTTGGCTATCACCCCAAGCAATCCTGAGCTTCGTACACCGCGTTCTATGTTCTGCCGCTATAACTACAGCATTTAAACATATTCGCCAGCCATAAATGACCTTAGCCTCAACCCTGAGGCTAAGGGGTAATGTCATATCGGCATAGGGGTGCAACTAGGTCACCTTAGCGCACCCCATTCGTAGCCGCTTCGAGCAAGCCCTGTTCAATCCGTTAACGATGGGCTTTTATCACCTCCAGCAATTTCGCGATATCGGCCTCATCGTTATAGATATGCGGCGATACGCGTATTCCTAAACTGCGGGCATCGACACTGATATTCGCCTCCGCCAACGCCGCCATGATGGGGGCTTGGCGCTCGCCAAATTGCAGGATCAAGGTGCCACTGCGCTTATCGGCTTCCCGTGGCGAGACCAACTCATGCTCCAATGTTTGGACGACTGTCTCCATCAACTGCAAGTTATGTTCACGCATCGCCTGTGAGCCAATATTGGCAAAATATTGAATGCTGTGGGCGGCAATCGCATAGGGCGCGATAGAAGGCGTACCGCCCCAAAACCGTAGCGCAGTTGGGTGATAGCGGAAATCATGGATATCAAACTCAAAGGGATTTTCATGGCTAAACCAACCCACATCCTGCGGCTGGCACTGGGGCAAAATAGCCGGATTGACCCACAGATACGCGGCTCCCGGGCCTGAGCATAACCATTTCACACTCGAACCAATCATAAAGTCCGGCTGTAGTTTGGTTAAATCCAGCGGCAAAATTCCTGCCGATTGCGCCACATCCACAAGACTCAAGCAGCCGCGCTCACGGGCAAGGGGAATGATCTGCGCCAATGGCGCCTGCTGACCAGTATTAGAATAGGCATGGCTGACAAAGACTAAATCGACATCGGCACAAATATGCGCGTCCCACACGTTGGGGTCGGTGACATCTAAGCCCTTGGGAATAAAGCGCAGCTCACAGCTTGCGGGCAATGCCTTTTTCAGGGCAAACCCAATGCTGGGAAAATCAATCTCGCTCATCAGCACCACGGCGCCGCTATCTCGCGTAAATCTATCGAGGGACATCACAATTTTGGTCAAAGCGCTCGATAGGTTTACCTGCGGGCAAAAGTCCTGCGGCTGACCATTAAAAAGGCTCGCCAGCGCCGCGGTAAAGTTATCGATGACGCCCAACCATTGACCCCAAGGCTCGCGGCCAGACTCCTGCCAAGGCGCAAAAAATGCCTGCTTAAACGCCTGCTCGGTCGATTTGAGTGGCCGCCCCACTGAATGGTTGAGCAAATAGCCTGGGCCTGCGAGGCAAAAGTCTTGTTTTACATTTAGCAGCATGGCCTTACCTTAAACTGTCTTTGAGTTTTTTCAGATCGTGATAACGGGTGCGAATATCGCTGCGCAATACCGCGGCGCGTCTATCCCTTAAGCGCTCGAGGGAGCCAAGCAGTACATGCAACGGTGGGCCGCTGGCGGTGACCTTGGCTAAATGTTGCTGCTCCATATTCACCGAAGGCTCGGCAATGTATTTAGTCACCAACTCATTGTGGTGTTGAATGGCGGTTTCGCCATGCAATTCACAGACTTCGATAAACAGCTTAAGGTTTTCCTGATACCAATCCTGCTGCACGCAGGCCTTGGATTGTAAAAAGTCATCCATCAAATTCGGACGGCGCATACACTCCCGCAGGATTTGTTGATCCTCTGGCATCATGTATAAAAACTTATCCACCAGCATTTGCGAATAGGCCGATTCGTTGGCAAAACATAGACCTAGAGTTAAATCGATAACGTTAATTCCGGCAAAGTCGCCAGCATTGGCGCCGCGATACACCACTGAGCCAACCCGATAGGGTTTGTAATAGGGGCGCACGCAATAGAAGAAGCGGTCGGTATCTAAACGTTTGAATAACTGCTGGTTTGACTCAATCACATCCTGCAATGCTTGCTTGGCGACCCGCAGCAAATCGTGGCTAATAGGATGAGAGATCCCCAAGGGCTGAATTTTTAATAAGGCATCGCTGGCACGCTTATAGGCCAAGATGCCCTTAGTGTTGTAATCCACAAACAGCTTCTCGTCGGGCAGATCGGTAAAGCGTTTGTAGATACCATTGTGGGCACGGTTATGGGTGGTCAAATGAGCAGTAGCAAAGCGTGGCGTCACACCGATGGAGGCGCCGATATGCATAGCGAGCGCCGACGCCTCGACCAGTGGCGAAGTGGTTTCCCGCGTCGGCTCGGTAATCTCATGGCGACGACAGGCGGCCATATACAGGCCGACATTCCCTAGTAGATCGAAGGCACTGTCGAAGCCTTCATCGGTATTGCCTTCATCGAGCAGCGCCTTAATCAGCTCACGCCCTTCACTTTCTAATGTTTGCTTAAGCTCGGTGCCGATATCTTGCACATTGGCGCGGTCGGTCTGCTGATAATAAAGCTGTTCGAGCAGGGAGTTGAGTTCCACAAAGCGACTGCGGATCCACTCATCGAAAGCTTCGGTGTTATAGGTGGCAGGTTTCACTTGGACATCCTTGGAAATTGTTATGGTTATTTTTACCGGAGCAAGTACTGATAGACGCGTTTTTACTTGGCTACTGGCGTCTTTAGCGTATCCGAGTTAACAAGAATGCAACTTCTGCACGCGCGTTTCTAGCGCTAGCTCAAATTTATGAAAAATCCAATGCCACTTTTTATTTACACCTTGCGCCAGCGCAAGTTCTCAAATCCATTCCCCTCGCACAATAGCGCCAAATATAGCTAGTCCTAATGCAAATCGCGCGGCAGGTTCCGCAGGGGTGAATCAAATGATTTTAATGGAGTTTATTGTCGTACTCGGCTGTTTACTGCTCGGTACCCGCTATGGCGGTATGGGGCTAGGACTGATAAGTGGTATTGGCTTATTTTTACTAACATTTGTGTTTGGTCTCGCCCCCGGACAACCGCCCGTACAGGTGATGCTCACCATTCTTGCGGTGATCGGCTGTGCCTCGGTGTTACAAACCGCAGGTGGTTTAAATGTGATGATGCAGTTTGCCGAGCGTTTACTGCGCCGCCATCCACAGTACATCACCATTCTGGCGCCACTCACCACTTGGACCTTAACCTTTTTATGCGGAACCGGCCACGTGGTTTACACCATGTTTCCGATCATCTCCGATATCGCCCTGAAGAAAAATATTCGTCCAGAACGCCCGATGGCGGTGGCCTCGGTCGCCTCACAAATGGCGATTTGCGCTTCCCCAGTGTCGGTCGCCGTGGTCTCTATGGTATCGATTTTGGCGGCGCAGCATGGTGTCGGCCATGCCTACAGCATGCTGGAAATTTTAATGGTGTCTGTACCAGCATCCCTTTGCGGTGTGTTAGTGGCGGCACTCTGGAGCCTGCGTCGTGGTAAAGATTTAGATAAGGACGAAGAGTTTCAGGCGCGAATTAAAGATCCCGAACAAAGGGCGCTTATCTACGACAAGAGCGAGACTCTACTGGATCAAACCTTTCCTAAGGAAGCCTATTGGGCGACGGGGATTTTCTTCACCGCTATCGCCGCCGTGGTGTTACTTGGCTCCTTTAGCGAACTGCGCCCAGTGTTTGAGGTGAAGGGCAAACTGGCGCCGCTATCGATGAACTTAGTAATCCAGATGATGATGTTGATCGCTGGTGCTTTTATCTTAATGAGCTGCAAGGTCAAACCCACAGAAATTGCCAACGGCCCAGTGTTTAAAGCTGGCATGGTAGCGATTTTCTCGGTATTTGGCGTGGCTTGGATGAGTGATACTTACTTTATCAGCCATATGGATGTACTGAAGGAAAACCTCTCCCATTTGGTGCAAAACCAACCTTGGACCTATGCCTTAGTGCTGTTTTTAATCTCAAAACTGGTCAACAGCCAAGCGGCGGCGCTCACGGCTATCGCGCCCATGGGCTTGGCCTTAGGTGTCGATCCTAAGTTGTTGATTGCCTTTTTACCCGCAAGCTATGGTTACTTTGTGCTACCTACTTATCCAAGCGATTTGGCCTGTATCGGCTTCGACCGAACAGGGACCACCAAAATTGGTAAGTTCATCATTAACCACAGCTTTATTATCCCGGGATTGATAGGCGTGGGCACAGCATCGACCGTCGGTTATCTGCTGGCAACCACCTTACTGTAAGCACGGTTTGAGGCGATAAAACACATAAGGCCGATAACGTGAAAACGTTATCGGCCTTATGCTTGAAACAAGTGAAAGTTAAGCGCGATACATGGCGAGGAACATACGGATATTGGCATCAATGATCTCTTGCCGCTGCTCATCGTGATTTTTCAAATGGAACAATTTCGGCCAAAAGGCGAAGGCCTTAAACATGCCCCAAAACTGGGTTGCCGCCAGTGGAATATTATCGATTTTTAATGCCTTATGGGCCACGGCTCCGGCAAGCCACGCCTCTAATCCACCTTCTTGCTTAGCTAATCGTTCCATGGCCTCGGTCGCTTGAACCGGTGAACGAATAAACTCGGCCATCACTACCCTTGCCACTCGCAGGAAATCCGGTTGCTGATACAGCTCCCAGCAGCGACGCGCAATCTGTTGCAATTGTGATTCGAGGCTCTGCTCAGGATTAAATGCCAAGGTGGCCGCTTCCTTAGTGCGCGCCCACAGGTCACCAGTTGTCGCCTCGAATAACACTTCTTTGCTGGGGAAATGATTGTAAACCGTGCGCTTGGAGACATTGGCACGCTGGGCAATTCTATCCATGCTGGCGCCGGCAAAACCATTGACCATAAATTCTTCCTGTGACGCGTCGAGGATCGCCAAACGCTTCAGTTGGGAATGTGTCAGTTTTACTGTTTTTTCTGCCATTGTGGTATGCCATCAAAATATTTGCCGAGATTTTACACTATTGAGTTTACTTTTGCACAGCCTTGAGTAAACTACACTGTGTAGTTTACTTTTATCAAGTTTACGATGCGACTCAAAATCACCTTGGCCATACTGTTACTCGGGAGTGTTATTATGACCTTAGATCCCAACACCATTCAAACTGCCCCAACTCAGGATCAACGCTTTCGTAATGAAGCGCCGAACGCTCACAGTGGTGAAGGTAATTTACCTGCTATTTTATGGCGTTACGTCACTGAACGTATTCCCGATAAGACTCCGAGCCAAGCGCTACCTATTCAGCCCATGCAACTGTCCGCCACGGCGGGGGCAACGCCTATGCTGTATAAAATCAGCCACTCGACTGTGCTGTTACAGCTAAACGGCCAGTATTGGTTAACCGATCCTGTGTTTTCAAAGCGCGCCTCACCCAGCCAATGGTTTGGTCCAAAACGTTTTCACGCTCTGCCCATTGAGCTCGAGAACATTCCGCCGCTCGCTGGGATTATCTTGTCCCACGATCATTATGATCACTTAGACAAGCAAAGCGTAGTGGCGCTCGCTGCGCGCACTCAGAAGTTTATTGTGCCACTGGGTGTCGATAAACATTTGATTGCTTGGGGGATACCGAAGGAAAAAATTATCACCCTGAACTGGTGGCAAGCAACCGAACACCAAGGTGTGCGCTTTACCGCCACCCCCGCACAACATTTTTCGGGCCGAGGACTGAAAGACAGAAATCAAACCCTGTGGGCATCTTGGGCTATTCAATCCCCTGAATTAAATATCTTTTTCAGTGGCGACTCAGGCTATTTTGATGGTTTTAAAAAGATTGGCGATAAACTGGGCCCCTTCGACCTCACCTTAGTCGAAACTGGTGCCTACGATGAGATGTGGGCCGATATTCACATGCAGCCTGAGCAATCGCTGCGGGCGCATTTAGATCTTCAAGGTCAATACCTTATCCCAATCCACAACAGCAGTTTCGACTTAGCGCTGCACAGTTGGTACGAACCCTTAGAGCGGATTGCCGCGGCGGCGAAAGCCTATGCAGTCCCCCTGCTGACGCCTGAGTTTGGTCAGGGGATTAACCTCAATGATCTAGCCCACAGCCCAGCGCTCAATCAAGGGTGGTGGAAGTCATACTTACCCAAAGACAGACCCGAGTTTGAAGTAGTTCCAGTCAAACTCGCCTCCAATAAATAGTCATAGAAGTATCTCCTTAGCGGCGCTTCATCAGTGCGCCGCTAAGGCTCCTACCCACCTTAAGCACAACGAAAGTATTAAGCTCCCGGTAAACAGCCCGTACGCCTAGACGTTTTTAGCGACATCAGCATACAATCCGACCTTGTATCCTGCTGAATCAATTTATCTTTTGAGAATGTCGTACTAAAGATGGTGAAAGGTTTTTGTTTATTGATACTCGCAGCGAGCCTAGTCTGCGGCCTTGGTTATCTCGGCTACCACGGGCTAACTCGTTATAACTTAAATACGGACTTCCAAGTGGGTGATGTACTCGACTCACTCAATGGCGTCGAGATTTATTATAACGGCGGCGTCAACACTAACGAGGGGCGCAACCTCTCCCTCGACGGCTATAACCTGGGTATCAAATACCAATGCGTAGAGTTCGTTAAACGTTACTTTTATCTGCGTTATCAACACAAAATGCCCGACAGTTTCGGTCACGCCAAAGACTTCTTCAATGACCTGTTGCCCGATGCGAGCTGGAATGAAAAACGTGCCCTACGGCAATATACCAATGGCAGCCAAAGCAAACCTATGGCCGATGATTTACTGGTATTCGCGCCATGGATATTTAATCCCTACGGCCATGTCGCGATTGTCGCCAGCGTCACTGAGACTAGTATCGAAATTGCCCAGCAGAACCCCGGCCCTTTTGCGCCGTCACGGGAGATTTTCCCCTTAGTGCAACGTGAAGGCCTGTGGTATATCGATGCCCCGCGTACCAAGGGTTGGCTACGCTGGGAAGCTCCTGCGACCATGATTGTGGCGGGAGAGGTTGAGGAGAACGTTGAAGGAAGTACTGAGGGGAATCCCCAAGCAAACCAACAAGCGACTCCACTTAAACGCTAAGAGTGGGAGGACAAAAATGGGACTACTCGACTGGCTAAAACGACACCTCGGCCCTAAGGCGAATACAGACTCACAGGCAGCGGATCTCCAAGCGATTTTTAATAAGCCCTTACCTCGCCTGCTTTTGCCCAGCCATCAAGTTTATCCCATCGTCACCCCCGCGATGCAGCCAGATCTCGCCGCCTATCAAATACATTGCTTGTTGAGTAACCAAGATAAACCGCGACTCGATGCCCTGCTCACCGAGATGGCATTCGCGCCTGTTGTTGAAAAGGATGCAGCATCGAGTAAGCTGTTGCACCATGCCCAAGAACCAAGCCATGTTTTTCTACATCAATATGCTGATTTTGCAGGAGTCTGCGTGCTACTCATCAGCAATGATATCGCGCTGCTGCAACGACTAATCGGCTTTAAGGCCGCGCCACCAGCACCGTGGGAAAGCTTTCCTGATGTCGATCCTGATACACTCGGGAGTCTGCAGGGCAATATTGAGTTTTGGTGCGATACGTTTTGGCGGCCCTACTGGCTATCACTCAGTGAGGCCGAGCGCAGTCAGTACCCCGCGAATTGGCATGAATTCAGTGAGTTCCACTAGCAGCGTTAAACGGAGGTCAAAATGAAGCTCAAATTTATCACGCTCGCCATGCTGCTTTTTATTCTTGCAGGGAGCCTAGTGCCAGAACAGCCCGTCATCCCAGTCAAAGGCGCCAGCAATAAGGATTGGAATAGCCAAACCTTTTGGTATGAACCCTGGGGCAGCTCAGGCACCCACAAAGGCATTGATATATTTGCCGCGGCCAATACGCCCGTAATCGCACCAACGCCGTTGTTACTTCTGTATAAAGGGGAGTTTTTTAAGGGGGGTAAGGTGATCGTGGGACTCGGCCCGAAATGGCAAATCCACTATTTTGCCCACCTCGACAGCCTTAACGCATCGACAGGGTTATTTGCGGGACGCGGGGATGTGCTAGGTACTGTAGGCACAACGGGGAACGCCCAAGGCAAACCGCCCCATTTGCACTATTCCATTTTAAGCATGCTACCCAGACCTTGGTTAATCGACACTTCAACCCAAGGATATAAAAAGGCGTTTTACTTAAATCCAATCGACTATTTAGACCCTAAGTAAAAGGTTGGTCGGTTAAGCATTCCCGTTGGCAACGACCTCAGCGGGTTGTTCAACGGGTTGAGTCACCTCGGTTTCTGCCGCGATAGCCTGCGCCGCTCGCTCGGCTTTAGAAACGTATTTAGGCTTATTGCTGCTATGCAACTTGGCATTGGCTTTTTTCGCCTTCTGTTTAAGCGTTTGGTTAATCTTCTTTTTACGGTTCATATCGGCACCAAGGCGAGAAAAAGGTCGCCATTATATTCTTCCTTCGACTCGGCAACAAATCGGCGGCTCAGCCTACGTGCAAACCCTCAATCTAAATGCACCTATATTGATAACCGAGTCACAAGTTCAAGAAAGTGCCACTTTTTCCACGCATTTTATTTACAACTCGACTAGACAAGCCCAATTCACTTCCTTAAAATCAGCCGCAATAAAAATCGTTATCATTTGCAATGTTGTTTAACGGAATAGTCTGATGCCAAGGATATCGGTGTAGCAAATTCACTCGCCCTTAGCAGGAAGTTATATGACGTTCAAAACCTCGTTTGTTGCCCTCGCCGTATTTGCCGCCCTCACCCAATCCGCAGTGGCTCAAGAAGCCCCAGATACGGGAACGAATAAGAATAAAGACATCGAAAAAATCACTGTCACCGCGAGCCGCATGGATAAATCGCCAAGCTCCATTCCCAATACAGTGACCATTATCGACCGCGTGCAACTCGAAGAGCAGTTCCGCACCACTAAAGATTTGTCGACGATTATCGGCAACTTAGCACCTAGCTTTTCACCCAGCCGCCAGAAGATGAGCAACACGGGCGAAACCCTGCGTGGCCGTCCGCCATTAATAATGATCGATGGCGTCCCCCAATCCAACCCACTGCGTAGTGGTGGTCGTTCGGGACAAACTATCGACCCTGCGATGATCGAGCGTATCGAAATTATCCACGGCGCCAATGCGATGCACGGCTTAGGCGCACAGGGCGGTATCATCAACTACATCACCAAAAAACCAACGGGTGATAACCAACACGTCGTCAGTTTCGATGTTACTGTGCCCGACTCGCTCAAATCGAACGGTGTAAGTTTTGGTGCCAGCTATGCGTTTTCGGGCGAATCCGAGCTGATCGATATGTTGGGCTCGGTGAGCTATCGCAATAACGGCGTGTACTACGATGCAAACCACGATGTGATTGGGGTGGACACGACGCAAGGTGAGTCCATGGACAGCCAGAGCAAAGACTTCTTTATCAAACTCGGCCATAACTTTGCCGAGTCGCGCTTAGAGCTGATGGTTAACCATTACAACATGGAGAACAATGGCGATTGGATGCCGGTGAAAGGCGATATCACCACAGGTAAACCAACGGGCGCAATCGAAGAAAAACAACCTTGGGAAGCGGCCAACAACCAAGTCACGACGACTAGCCTCACTTACACCCACGAGAATATTGCCGGTCAACAGCTGAGTATTCAGTTGTTTAATCAAGATTTTGAGGCCGTGTATGGCGGTGGCTGTAACAAGACGTTCTACGATCCTGCATTTGCCAATAACGACAACTTAGTACAATGCGAAGGCCCTAAAGGCGAGAGTTGGTACTATGAGCAATCGCGTAACTCTTCAGTCAAATGGGGATTAAAGACCTCGTTAATTGCCAAAAATATTGCCGATACGGGTATCGATGCCGCCTATGGTATCGACCTGTTCCGCGATACCACTGAGCAGGATTTAGTGCAGACTGGTCTGTCGTGGGTGCCTGAAAGCACCTATGACAACTTCGCGCCTTATTTGCAGTTAGATTATGATTTAATTACTGATCTAACCCTATCGACCGGCGTACGCTACGAGCACGCTAAACTCAATGTCGATGACTATAAGACGCTCTACGGCGCGGGAAATAAACAAATCGAAGGGGGCGAAGCGAGTTTTGACGAGACCCTATTCAACATAGGAGTCTCCTACAAGATCACTCCAGATATCCGCGTTTACACTAGCTATAACCAAGGCTTTGGTATGCCGGATATCGGCCGCATTCTGCGCGACGGTAACAGCTTCCCTGGAGCGAACCCAAGTATCAGCGACTCTCTATCCCTTGCACCGATTGTGACGGATAACGTGGAGTTTGGCGCCGATTACCAAGGTGAATTCTTGAGCGCTAAGATTGCTTACTACCGTTCGGCCACCGATTATGGCGCCCGTTTAGCCTTAAACAGCGACGGCTTCTACGACGTTAAACGTGAGAAGAGCGTGATTGACGGTATCGAAGCCAATATCACCGCCTACCTGACCAGCAACGACGATCTGGGCATGAATCTAGCGATTCAGCGCGGTGAATACGATTCGAATGATGACAACAAAACGGATACCGATCTCGATGGTGCCAACATTTCACCGAATCGTATCAACCTGTTCTGGAACCATAATTTCGATAACGAAATGTCGACGCGCGTACAGGCAAACTACTTTATGGACCGTGATTTCGAAGATGCCACAGGCGAGAAATATGCCGAGTTTAATGGCTACACCACTGTCGATGCGTCATTCTCTATGCCGCTCTACACTGGCACCTTAACCTTAGGCGTACAAAACCTGTTTAATAAGGATTATTTCAACTACTACTCACAAACTATGGGTACTAATGATCGTTATTTCAAAGGCATGGGTCGCACAGCAACACTCGGTTATACAGTGGCTTTCTAGTTAGCACACCCAATTTACCGTATAAAAAAGCGCAACCTAAGTTGCGCTTTTTTATTGGGGATTCACTAATCTTTCGTCACCACCCAGAGTGCATGCAACAAACCGGGGAACCAGAAAAATAAACACAACACTATGTTGATTAATAAGTCCTTGCCTGCACCCGCCTTTAAAAATACCGCGACTGGAGGTAATAGAATCGCAATGATGACTAAGAGTAATTTGTTTGTATCCATAGCAGGCTGTCCTTAATTGACCATATCTTTAACTAACTTCGCAGTTAGTGTGCAGGTTTGCAACTTTTTCATCGTCAACAGTTTTGTTTGAGTGGTATATACGTCCGCACAAACTGAAAAAGCCATCTATAGTTAAAGGAAAAAATGAACCCTAACCATGGATCCTCAAGCCCTTTTACTGATTAAGTTTATCTGCCTGCTCACGGGCACCGCCGCTATTGCTTGGGGATTAATCGCTCAACCGTTAAAAATCGCCACCTTAGCCAGCATGCGATTTTCCCTCGCCAACCTTTTTGTGCTGTTTGGCATCATACTCAATACCCAACGGACAGAATCAAACAGTTATCTCTATTGGTTTTGCTCGGATATCATCATCTTGTTGGGATTTATCATGCTGCGTTGGGGGACCCAGTATCTCTTTCGCTTGAAGCACAGCACTCAGTTCGATCTAACCATTCTTACTATCACCGCAGTATTGATGTTAACGGTTCCCCCGAGCTCACACTCAGAGCCAGTGCTGGCCATGCTGTTTTCAGCCAATGCCGCCCTTACCTTTGTGATGCTGACTCGAGATAATTTTATTGCTATCAAGCCAGATGCTGGCAGCAAAGTCGCCACGGCGATGGTGCTGCCATTAGTCGCCATGGTCATTATCTTCACTCTTCGCTTCTTAATCGCCCTGCTTTCATCGAACGAAAACCATGTCTTTATCGCCATCTATCGGGAGGAGGCAACGCCCGTGCTGTGGTTTTATGTTGTCCTCGCCCTTATCATCAACATAGTAATGATTGGCAATGCGATAACACGCCTTGTCAGCAAAATCAGAGTATTAGCCGAGCGAGACCAACTGACTGGGCTGTGGAATCGGCGGGCGATGCAAAAGCGGCTTACGGTTATCCATCAACGCTGGCAAAAAAATGCTGAGCCCTACAGTCTGATATTGCTCGATCTCGATCATTTCAAACAAATCAACGATCAATATGGCCACGCCGTAGGCGATCTCGCCCTACTTACGGCTGCAAGACTATTTAGCACTGTATTGAGGGAACATGACGTCCTATGCCGCCAAGGTGGAGAGGAGTTTCTGGTATTACTGCCCGCCACCAGTGCGTCCGCCGCCAGAACCGTCGCAGATAAGTTACATAGGGTGTTGAGGGAAAATCCGCTTCAATGCCAAGGGCAGGAGATCCAACTCTATGCCAGCATTGGTTACGCCACCATTTACCGAGGCTGTGAGCCAGACAAGCTCTTAATCGAAGCCGACCATGCCATGTATCGCGCCAAATCAGAGGGGCGAGACAGGATCTGCCAAGCCCTAACACCACAAGCCTAACGATCGGGCCAGTCTAATGACTCGGGGGCTTGCCACTGCTTAAGCGCCTCTGTCACGCCCTGCATACTAAAGACCTCGCCCTGTTGCGGGATATCAAAATACTCATAATCATGCCAACTGCCATCCTCATATTGATAACGAAAATGCAGGCAATAGGCGTGCAGATAACAACGGTCGGCGACATCCGAGCCATAGAGGGCATCGCCTAAAATTGGTACCCCGAGGCTTGCGAGGGCAACCCGTAACTGATGGGTTTTCCCCGAGTGGGGCTTGAGTAAATAAAGCCTAAGCCCATCGCCAACACTGGTGGAGAAGAATTGGGTAATCGCTGGGTTTTCTTTTGTACGCATCAACTTAAACATGCTGCGGCGGGATTTAGCCATATCGCCAATCACCCAGCCTTGCTTCTTCTTCGGCTTACCTTTGGCGAGTGCAAGATAGTATTTCTGCACTTGATGGGCGCTAAAAAGCTCGGTCAACTGCCGCGCCGCCGCAGGATGTTTGGCTAACAGTAACAGCCCTGAGGTCGGCGTATCGAGCCGATGCACGGCAAAGAGTTTTATCCCTAAATCCTGCTCCAGCTGCGCAACGACACCCGCAGTGCCATCTTGACTGTGAAAATGCACATTCGGCGATTTAGAAATAACAAGAAAATCAGCCTCATCGGCTATGATTCGGTACATGGGGTTCTCAACACTGTCACGCGGATATTGGCCTAAAACTGAATGGTCACTACTAGGCCTGGATGATTATCCGAAAGAGTAATTTGCGCATTGTGCCGCGACATGATCGCTTTGACCATAGATAATCCTAAACCTGTGCCCTGCAAATGGCGGCTGGGGTCGAGACGCACTAATCGCTCAAACACCCTTTCCTTGCTGTCATCGGGGATCCCCGGGCCGTTATCGCAAATCTTAATTTGGGCGCCAGATTGAATAATATCGATGCGAGCGCCTTGGCCTGAGTACTTCATCGCATTGTCGACCAAGTTATATAAGGCCTGAAACAACAAATACTTGTCACCATAAATCTTATGGTCTGATAGGAGCGATAGACTCAAGGTTTGCTCATTCGACTCGGCGACCGCGTCGGCCATGTCCAACAAATCGGTACATAGCTGCGCCAAACTCAGTTCCTGCAAGTCTAAGGTTTGCTGTCCTTCCTCGATACGTGTTAGCGAGAGCATGGCATCGAAGGTCGCAAGACAGTGGTCGAGCTCTTCGGTCAAAATCGCGCAACCTTCGCTGATTTCATCGGGGGATTTGGCCGCTAACTCCTCAAGACCAATGCGAATATGGGATAAGGGTGTACGCAAATCGTGGGCAATGTTATCTGTCACCCCGCGCACCGCCATCAGGTTATTCTCAAGAATATCCAGCACGTTATTAAACTGCAGCGCCAACATATCGAACTCGTCCTGACGCCAACTGAGCGGCAGACGCGTATCGTAATGCCCCCGCTCAATTTGCTCACTCAAGCGGTTGTACTGCACTAATCGGCGCAAAATCGCCTTAGAAAACAAATAGCCCAGCGCTAAGGTTAACACTATGGTCAACATCACGGCCGTGGCCGCCGCACTGATAAATTTATCGATCAAGGTGGCTAAGTTATCGGTACGGGTGGCGATGAGCACTGGGCCATAGCGGGTCATCACTAGGCCACCAGTAAGGATATGCAGCTTATCAGGGCCGCCAGTTAAAATCGGGAAATCCCGAGTTTGCGGCAGCATGGGCATGCCTTCTGGCATAAAGCTTAAGGCACCAACCATGTCATAACTGTTGCGCCAGGCGATGAGGGCCGTCTGCGGATCAGCGGCACGAATTTGCGCCGCAAAACTACGACGGTCGACAGTAAGAGCAAGCTGCTGATAGCGTTGGGTTTCTGACTCGAGATACTGAGTCACTTGGTACTGCTGTTCGATAATCAGTTGCCGATAAAGGGCAAACAGCAAAGCGCCTATGATCACAGTCACTAAGGTCGAGAAGATAATAGTGATGCGCCAGGCGCTGCTTTGGTAAGGCTTAATGCCTTTGGCGTAAGCGATAACCCGCTCCCCTTACGGTTTCAATCAATTCACCGTGGCCTAACTCTTCAAACTTACGGCGTAACTTGGCGATATGCACGTCGATCACATTGGTACGGGGATCGAAGTGATAATCCCATACTGCTTCGAATAATAGCGTGCGACTAATTACCTGATTGGCGTGTTCCATCAGATACTTAAGCAGTTGGAATTCTTTGGGTTGCAGCATTAAATCGTGACCATCTAAAGTCACATTGCGAGTAAGCAGCTCCATTTTTAAGCCGCCGACCACCAAATCTGTGGTAATAGGGACGGATTGACCCCGTTGCATCAACTTTTCGGCACGCACGAGCAGCTCCGAAAAGGCAAAGGGCTTAGTCATGTAATCATCGCCACCCGCACGCAGGCCTTTCACTCTTTCATCCACATGGGCCAGCGCCGACAGGATAAGCACAGGGGTTTGATTGCCCGTAGCTCTGAGGGCGGCCAGCAGTTTCAAACCGTCGAGTTGGGGCAACATGCGGTCGAGAATCAAGAGGTCGTACTGACCACTCGTGGCTTGCAGCAGGCCTTGATGACCATCGCTGGCGGTCTCAATATTATGCCCCTGCTCAAGAAATCCTTTAACGATGTAGTCGATCGTTGTCGCATCATCTTCAACTAAAAGTATTTTCATCTGTATGCTGCGCTCCCCAGTCTTCGCTTAGCGGTGATGCTCAGTGCTAATCCCACTTAAGTAAAGGTAGTTGCCGTAAATTTTCAATATCGAATGCCAATTTATACTTACCAGTATCATCCAGCAACTTTAACTCTAAGTAACTGATACCTAAGTCATGATCTAACTTTGCGTCGGTCAAAAAGGCCTTATGATCCTTAGTCGCCATCGCAATAATGCCAGAGAAGGTTTGATGTTTAGTGCTGATAAGGCGCGCGGCTTCCACTTCACCAACATCGTCGGCCGTGACTTTGCCCGCTTTTTGTTTCAATAACTTACCATCTCGCGCCCGATATTCGAAACGGGTAATCGCATTCGCCAGCGGATTAATCAACTCAAACTGGTAGACCAATTCGCCTTCCTGCATTTCCATTTCAAACTCGGCAATCACGCCGGGAAAATCCTTCTCAATTTGCTGCATCACACTTAACGGCGGCTGATACTCACCGCTCGAAAGCATCGAATACATGCTCTGGGCTGCGGTGGCAATCCCAGATACCAACATGAATCCTAGCAACCATAGTCTCATGGCTCCTCCATAAAAATCGGCTAAGTTTGTATCTTATGAGACAATCAGTTAGATGTCGATGGCGTGCTAAAACCCCATCGTTTTTATCCCTGTTTGCCCATGATGGCGCCTAGTTCATCACCCATGTGGATTGCTCAATCCGATTGATTCAGGCTCGGCAAGCACTGACGAATGTATTGAGTTTACCTAATACCTACTGAAACACCGATGGAAACAAGATTAAGCTTTGATCATCTAGGGATTTAACGGCAGCGCAGCTTCGCAAATCAAGCTGAGTTATTCGTTAATGGAGAATAGATTTCGCGAAATGAGGCAAAAAACTTAGTTACTCTAAAATATGAATTTGTTCAGATTTGAGCGCAACCGTGGTTTGCATCCCTTTGGTTAAGCCAAGTTTCTGCGCGAGATGGAGCGACACTTCCGTATTAAGTTGCAACTCAGTCCCAGTGGCATAACAGACCACGCGCACCGACTCGCCCATCACCAGCAAGGAGTCGATGGTGACATCTAACTTATTAAAACTGCGGCATAAACGTCCATTTGAGATGGCGTTAAATCTGATGCCTTGATTCGGGATCACCCAACGCACTTTACTGCCCACGCTGCGGTCTTTGCCAAAATCACTGGCGATCAGCTGCTCGCCAAATTTGAGCCAAGTAATGTCCTTAGTACGGTCTTGGAACACCACTTCGCCATCGAAAATATTTCTTAAGCCCATCTGCCGCGCAACCGCCTCGTTACGTGGACGCGATAACACCTCAAACGGCGCGCCCTGCTGCAACATCTGACCTTGGCTAATCAAGATCATCGAATCGGCCAGCAACAGCGCTTCATTTAAATCGTGGGTCACCATAATCACGGGGCAAAGCAGCTGCTCTTTTAGGCGAGCAAGTTCGAGGTATAAACGCTCGCGGGTTTCTCTGTCCACCGCCGAAAAGGGCTCATCGAGTAACAACACCGACGGTTCACGGGCAAGGGCGCGAGCAAGCGCAACCCGCTGGCGCTGGCCTCCAGAGAGGTGCATAGGCAGTCTATCGGGCAACCCATGCAAATTGACCCGTTCTAACCAGTCCTTCGCCCTCGCAATTCGCTCCGATTTGGGAATATGGTCAAGCCCTGCAACCACGTTCTCGAGCGCGGTAAGATTGGGAAATAGCCCAAAATGCTGTGGCATATAGCCGATATGGCGCTGCTGTGGCGTCAGTGCGGTGCGACTTTGATGGTCGAACCATGGCGTTTCACCAAACACAATACTGCCCGCATCGGGATGATTCAGCCCTGCGATCATCCGCAGCAAGGTTGTCTTACCGCCCCCCGAAGGCCCGACAACAGCCAACACCTCACCCGCCTTACAGTTAAATTCGGCGCTCAGTTTAATATGCTTTTGGTTTTGGATTTGGCAATGCAGATCAGCGATGATTTGCGCCACGCTGACCTCCTAAACGCCGCGATAGACTGGTGGTGAGCGCCAATGCGGTAATCGCAAATAACAGCAATACCAGAGACATAGTACCTGCAGCACCAAAATCGAAGGCCTGAACACTGTCATAGATGGAAATCGAGATAGTTTTGGTCTCGCCGGCAATATTCCCGCCCATCATTAACACGACCCCAAACTCACCGAGTACATGGGAGAAACACAGCACTAAGGCGGTCAGCACCCCAGGCCACACCATAGGCAATTCAATTTTCAGCAGAATCTTAAGTTTGCTCATGCCGCAACAGGCTGCAGCATCGCGCACGTCGTGGGGAACCGCTTCAAAGGCGCGTTGTATCGGTTGCAACGCAAACGGAATATTCACCAGCACAGACGCCAGCACTAACCCCGAGAAATGAAACACTAACTGCTGCCCGGTTAGGCGCTCTAACCATTGCCCTAACCAGCTTTGACTCCCTAGCCCCACCAGCAAGTAATACCCAATCACAGTCGGCGGTAAGACTAAGGGCACCATGATTAAGGCCTCAACCCAAGACTTACCCACAAACTGACGATAGGCTAAGGCTCGCCCCGCCAGAATCGCCAGCGGGATCAATACCAATACCGTGATACTACTGAGCTTGACCGATAACCAGAGTGCCTGCCAATCCATGTCTGGCCTTATCGAGCGGGTAGACCAAATCCGTATTGCAGGAATACGGCTCTGGCGGCATCAGATTGAAGATATTGATAAAAACGCTCTGCGGTTGCTCCCGCTTTTGGCATCAAGGCCATGCGTTGATTGAGTGGACCATGCAATTCTTCGGGCAAGGCAATCGCCTGACCTAAGGCCTTAAACTGTGGCGCTAAGGCAAGGGATAACGGAATAATCCCGCCTTGGGTGGACCCACTCACGGCAAATTGCGCCGCTTGGGAGGCATTTTCGCCCAAGATTAACTTAGTTTGTAGGCCATCCCACAAACCTAATTTTTGTAGAAGTTCGCGAGCGCGCTCCCCATAGGGCGCATGTTCTGGGTTGGCAATCGCAAAGCGCTCCAACTTGCCTGCGGCGAGCAAGTTTTTTACGCCATTCAGCTCGGCATCTAAGGTTAAGGGAGACTTATTTGGAGCCACTAAGGCTAGGCGACCGACCGCGTATTGCACGCCAGCATCGCGGGTAAAGCCAGCTTTTTGCAGCTCATGAATATAACGCTCATCGGCACTGAGCAAGAGTTCAAACGGCGCACCATGTTGAATTTGCGCGACAAAATTCCCCGACGAGCCATAGGATACTCGCACCTTGAGCCCGGTTTCGGCGCTGAAGTTTTTAACAATATCATCGAGGGCAAACTTGATATTGGCGGCGGCCGCAATCGCTGGCACAGTCTCGGCGCGGCTAACGGCAGGCATCAAGGCGACACAGCACGACAAGCCGAGAGCAAATACTAAACTCCAGATTTTGCCTAACCCTGCCACACTGTGCATAAACTCACCCTCACTCTCGCCTACTACTGACTCAGTCTTACGTTAGTCTTTGTGTTGCCACAATTGCGCCGCTTGCTCATCGGCGTCCTTGGCTTCGACCCAATTCTTGCCCTTGTCCCCGGCTTCTAATTTCCAGAAAGGGGCTTTGGTTTTCAAAAAGTCGATTAAGAATTCGCAGGCCGCAAAGGCCGCCTTGCGATGGGCACTGGTGACGCCGATAAACACAATTTGCTCACCCAGCGCCATAGTACCGACACGGTGG